>JAILQN010000240.1 GCA_024699005.1 Clostridia bacterium | reverse complement strand
GGCAAATGGATGTATTACTCCATTTCATCCGAGGGCGCAGATAAAGCCATTTCCGTTTTACGTGCTCTGACCGACGTGCATGGACAAAGCGATTGTTGCTGCAAAGACTAATCGAGTATAGGCTGTGCTGCGGCACAGCTTATAAAAACAACAAAACATTGATATATTTCAATTTGTGAATATTCCAAATCCCGGAGAACGGCACGATCTCAATGAAGCTGCCGACAGAACTGATCCCCACTGCTCCAAACGGCGATCCGGTCAAGATGAACCTGCGCTCTGACGATACCTTTGTCGAGGATACAGGGTGGCACAAGGCGTCGGCTGCGTATTCCGATTTTCTGCGCAGGCATGAAAATCTGCATGTGCTGTATCTGGAGATCGGCGTAGGAGCCAATACCCCGGTGATTATCAAGTATCCTTTCTGGCAGATGACGAGAGACAACAGGCAGGCCTTTTATGCCTGCCTGAATTATGACGAAGCAGTATGTCCAAGAGAGATAGAACAGCGGTCTATCTGTATTTATGGAGACGCTGGAGAAATACTTTGTATGCTCAAATAGGGCATCCGATCATAATATCAGTTCTTTGGTATGTCAGCACGGACTCTGTATTAGTTGATCAGTTTCTTATACCTCCCGCGGGTCGGCTCACCCTTTGGCGGGCAGATTGCAATAACCTGAGGTTCAAGTCGGTTCGCCCGTCAGTGGAGTTTGAAATACTTCTTGTCTTTCCGGCGAAGGTGATGTATAATGACACAGTAAACAATATACGATTCAAAGGAGTATCATGATCATGAAAAAACTGTTAGCCCTGCTGATCGCAGCATCTTTGCTGTTCGCTCTTGCCGCATGCGGCGGTTCCGGGAAAAACGACGGTTCGGAGACCGGCGCAGACGATACGGTGACCGAACCCGCTCAGAACGACGAAACGACAATCGCCGACGAGACGGCTGCGGAACAGACCGCGGAAGAATCGCCTTATTTCCAAAACGGCGCCGTGCTGTTCCGTGCTTTCCTTGAACTGTCCGGCGAGGAATTTGTATCCCTTGTTGAGACACAGGGCTATGCATGGTATGAAGACGACTATGCGATGAGCGGCTTTGCGGACGCGGGAAAATCCAACGGCTTCCAGAAAAACTGGCTCGCCGATTATATCCAGGTGTATAACAGCCCGACGGATTACAGAAGCTATGAGGATATCAAATCTGCGGGCAAGGGCGATCTGGCGAAAATGGGAGTTGCCTTTAACGTCAAGGGAGAATATGCCGACGGGCAGGAGGCGCTTTCCGCTGTTTTTGACGGATTGGAGATCGCAGACACCCGGAAAGATCCCTACGATGAAAAAGGTTCCGGCGCCGCGCTCATCAAGGACGAAAACGGCACGGAGTATTTTGTGCTGTATACGACGGAATTCTACACGAACAACACGGCGACTGTTTCGATCGTTGTCCGGACGGATGATTTTCTTGCTGCGAATCCTTTCGCCGGAACGGCAAACAGCGTAGACGCCGCCTGGAGCCAGATCTACAGTTAAAAATCAGACAAAAACAGCTTTCACACGATTGGCCACGGAAATAACCCGTGAAAATACGAAAAGGGGCTGTTGCAAATCTCCAAGCGGGTGCTGCAACAGCCCCTTGTATTTTGTGTATCAACCTTATCGTATCAGTTTCCAATCTAAAACACGACCATTTTGACGATGGGTAGGAATATCCGCTGTTCTTGATCTTTGAATTGACTAAAAAAACAAATGGCGGTACAATTACAAGTAGAATTAATTCAAAAGGGGAAAATATGATGCGAGAAGATTATATTTCTAAGGTAACACCGCATAACTGCAAAGAATTAAGCGGGCACTGCCCGAATGAATAATTTATTGTGGAAAACTTCTCTTTTCATTTCGCGCAGCGCACCGAATCAAGCCGTCAGGCAGGGCCTGTCAGCCAGAATCAAATTCGCCAGCGCGAACATGATATTGAATTTGGCGGTCTGTTTTCGCAGACCTCGGTATCGGGTCTTTTTGAATTTCAAAAGCCCCTTCACCACGCCGAAGACGTGCTCCACCTTGGCGCGAACGGATGATTTCGCGTGCTCCCGTTTTTTTGCTTTGTACTGACCGCTCTTACTCAGCTTCTTGATTTGACTCGGACGACGGTTGATCTGATAACGAATCTTTTTTCCCTTGTTGTTTCGGACAATTGCATCTTCCCGCTTTTCGGCACCCAGGTAGCCGCTGTCGCCGTTTACAGTTTCTTCCTCGCCGTGCAGTAATTCAGAAGTCATGTTCACATCATGCACGTTTGCCGGCGTTGCTTTTACGGTATGCACAAGGCCGCTGTCCCGATCTACGCCGATGTGTGCCTTGTAACCAAAATGCCACGTATTGCCCTTTTTTGTCTGGTGTGCGTCCGGATCTCGTTTCTTTTCTTTATTTTTGGTGGAGGACGGCGCTGAAATGATTGTCGAATCCACAATTGTTCCCTTTTTGAGAATCAAGCCGCGCTCCTTGAGCATCACAACAACCTGTGTAAAGAGCTTCTCCTGTAGGTCGTTCCGAATCAGCAGATTGCGGAACCGTCCCAGCGTATCTCCATTGGGAACCTGGTTGCTCGAATCTACCCCGCAGAAGTCCGAGAAGGCGCGGCTGTCAATCACCTCTGCCACCGTGTTTTCGTCCGCCAGATCGTAGAGGTTTTGCAGCATATAAATACGAAGCATCAATTCCAGATCATAGGGCTTGTTGCCGCGCTCTCCTTTGTAATAGTACGGCTGAATGAGAGCAATCCACTCTCCCCACGGAATGATGCGGTTGATTTGTTCCAGAAACTCTTTTTTCTTCGTCCGCACCTGCGCCAGTTCGTCAGTAAATGCGGACAGACTCATTTGTTTATTCATATCTAAAGTATACCATACTTCGCGTCATTTTGCATCACCGTTTTCTGTGCGGTGTTGCCTTATTTTTCACACGGTCGTTCGTCGGTAAAAGACCTGCCGATCCCGTCTGTCCCTTACGGGATATCTGCCTCCGCGAGATACTGAGCGAGGGCGTTCAGCTCGTTCAGATCCTTCATCGTGCTGAAGCGGCCGCGGATCTGGGCGGCGCCGCGCAGTCCCTTCGTATACCAAAGCGCGTGCTTTCTCAGCTCCATGATCCCGATCCGTTCCCCGCGGTATCTGCAGATCAGCTCCGCGTGGCGGA
>JAILQN010000229.1 GCA_024699005.1 Clostridia bacterium | reverse complement strand
GCGGGCATCCCGCCGACGAAGCAATTCCCTTCGCTGTTAAACGCGATCTTTCCGCCGATATCTGTCCGGTAATTAAACGCATACGCATTGCCATCGAGCATGCTCAGCATAAGCGACGGAAAATTGTTATCCGCACTGTATATGCGTGTGAATTGTTTGGCAGTCCGGTCAAACACTAGCAGCATTTCCTTAAACGGCGAGGCCACCGCGGAGAGCAGCAGGTCGGAGGTACCGTTATGATCGTAGTCGATCGGCGCCATACACGTGACAAGGACCGTCATATCATCCAAAGGCATGTAAAAGTGACCGTCAACGGACAGTAACACGAACGAATCCGTTGCGATCAGATTTGCGTCAACGAACTCATTTGACACTACCGCATTATTGTTTATCAGGCCGATCTTTTTGGCCCGGTCAATGCTCGCAAGGATGCTGCTGTATTTATTGCCGGATTCCGTTTGGCTGCGCTGCCGGACGTATGCTTCAAATTCCGCCAGTTTGGCGTCAATATTCTGCTCGCTGTAATTATTGCTTCCGGTCAAACCGGCTCTGGCCATTGCCCCGCTTCTCAGGACCGCGGAAAGATTGTACAGAGAGCCTGCGACCGGATGGCCGGTGGGCGCAGCCGTAGGGGTAACGTTCGGCGTCGCGGTAATATACGGTGTCGCTGTGATATCAGGTGTAACGGGCGGTGTCGCCGTTCTTTCGGGCGAAGCAGAAGGCGTACGGGGCGACCCGGAAGTTGCGGTCGCAGGCTGTGTCGCACTTGGCACCGCCGTTGCGGTCGCGGGCTGTGTCGCACTTGGCACCGCCGTTCCGGTCGCAGGCTGCGTTGTGCTTTGCGCCGCCGTTCCGGTCGCAGCCGGTGTTTCTGCAGCGGGCAGTTCATCAGTAATTACAGGAACCGGCATTGCCGTCGCGTCCTGCCCGGACGTCGGCTGCGGCGTTTCGGTGCTCACCGGCGCAGAAGTAACGACAGGGGCAAAAGACGGCGAACTGTCTTCGTTGAGTACAGGCTCGTTTTTGCCGGACTGCCTGTTATTCAGTTTCTGCGGAAGAATTATTGCCGCGGCAATACCCGCCGTTACTAAGAGCAGAAACACGACAGTGAAAGCCACGGGTTTTAAGAAGGATAATCCTCTACTTTTCTCTCCCCCGGCGTGCGCTGTGTAATTTCTGGCTTCAGACACCAGCTCCGCGTCAATATTAGCGATTGCATTTTTCAGCGATTCTTTATTCATTTTAAAAATCCTTTCTTTGCAAGATGGACTTTCAGACGGTCCCGCGTGCGCTTCAAAGTCATTTTTACCTTGCTCTCGGAAGCCCCCAGTTCCCCGGCGATAGACGCCACGTCCTCGCCGAAGTGGTAGCGCCGGATGAACATCACCCGTTCCTCCGTCTTTCTGCCTCGCAAAAAACCGGAAATGGCTGCAGACAGTTCAGCTGTTTCCACCTTATTCTCAACGTCGCCTTCACCCAGAACCTCTCCCAGTTCATCTATGGGAGAGATACCGCCTTCGGGAATACGTTTCGCCGCATTGTCGCGTCGCAGCCTTGACAGCGAGCCGTTTCGGACAAGCTTTTTGAGATACGCCTTGAGATCGGCAGGTGCTGAAAGCGGGATGTCGTTCCAAGCAGAGAGCAGAGCGTCGTTAACGCACTCTTCCGCGTCACGCTCATCTTTAAGTATATCCCGGGCAACGCCCATAAGACTTTTCCCGTATTTTGCTCTCGTTTCTTCTATTGCCAGCTCGCTGCGCTCCTTATACAGCCTGACAATATCGAAGTCGTCCATGGTTTCACATACTTTCCGAAATCTTGAGCCGCCGTACGTCGGCTCATCCTGTAAGACGCAAAAAGAGTCCTTCGCGTCACAAAAAATTGCACACGTCATCCTGATTATCTCAAAACGACGTGTGTACACTTCTCAAAAAAGCCGCAAGGCGCCTGACTCAACATCAAAAAGAAGATATGATTCGGCGCGCCAAGCGATTATCTGTTTAAATCAAACTATTCCGGCTCCTCCCCCGTTTGGATCGCACTATTGATGAGCGCGTTGACCCTGGCATACGTGCCACGCGTCACTTTGATACTCCTGCCGCCAGAATGGATCGGCCACGCAATGACTTCCATATAGCTGTCGCCGCCGCGCTCCTGGAAAGCATAACTGCACCAGTAATAATACCCGGCAGCGCTGCTCACACCACCCGGGGCTCTCAGGATGAAATCGATCCTGATAGTATCAAAATTACCGTGCGAAACACCGCCGATGATGTCGCTGGCCAACCCCTCCTCAGCGATCCTGTAAAGCGACTTTGCATCTTCGTCGTAAAGAGTAACATATGAAAGAACACTGCGGGAAACGTTGTCCTCGTTTATGATTTTTTCGAACGTCACCTCTGCAATAAAAGTATCCAGCATGCTGAGCGTTGCATAATTGATCAATTCCGGATTTTCGACTTTACCCAGGGCAAACTGTTTATTGACCTCTTCGCCGTTCTCGATCACGGTCAAAACGGCACTCTCGTTATTGTCCGGGGCGCTTTCCCTCAGCGGGACGATCACCGGTTTGCCGTTGACTGCGCTGATCCCGGCAAATGGATCGGCAAGCACTGAACGGTCGTTTAAATGCACTGTATGAACATAATTGAACAACAGCGGCATATCGTAAAAGCCTTCGGCAAACCCGATTCCGATAAACTCATTCACGGATCTGCAAAGAAGCGTTTTATTGCCAGTCGCGCCGTCGATATAGTAAAGCAATTCGTACGACATCCCGGAGCCATATGACTCGATGCAGAACGTGTCTTCCTTCCCGTCTCCGTTGCAATCCCACATGATCGAGAAAGGATTATGCGCGTCCGGGAGTTCCAGTTTTCGAAGAGGGAATCCGACATTCGAAGAAGACTGCAGAAGCGAGGGGATAAGCATCTCGAGTTCGCTTTCTGAGGCCCGCGATATGCGAAAGACTCGCGTCGTGCCTCCCTGCGAAAAGCTGATACAGGTGCTCCCGATAATATTGATATCAAAACCGTTTGCGCCGCCATCCCCTCCGAGAACGCGCAAGCGAACCAGATCTCCTTCCGGAGAACTGTCGTTATCCGCCTTTACGACAGGAACGCTGCGAAGCAATTGGCCGAGTCTTCCGATCTTTATGCCGTCTGTTATTGACACCGTCTGGCTATCATTGCCGCCTGCGCCTGAACCGCCCGGATTCAGATCTATCCGCACGCTCGAAGCATCGGCGAACGGCAAGACCGCAGCTTCATCCAGATAGTAGCCCAGCGTCGGGAACATCCCCTCCCTGATCACTCTAAGCTCATTGTCGGACAACTGCACGGAACCGATCACCTCGCCGGCGAGCTCGTCATGCACCGCGACGATGCCCTGCCCTTCGTAAATATCAAAAACGTACGAAAAAGCATTGCAGCTATCCCATTCTCCTTTGCAAACGCGGATCGAAAACGATAATTCCGACTTAGCAGGATCGACGGCCTTAACGACCGGCTTATTATCGATTGCATTAAAAAACGCATGCCAGTCTTTTACGAGATTCCGGTTTCCCGTTCCGAACACCGGTCTGAACGTGCCGCCGGACGCGGATAATTCGATCTTCGGCGTGCAGGCTACCGTCATAAAACGCAGCCGGTCATTGATTACACCAATCACGAAAGTATTCTCCGTAGAAGGATCTTGCGGCTCCAACGTATTCCCGGGGACGGTCACCCCGGGTTCACCGCTCGCTCCCGGAACAGGATCCGGCTGCGCGCCAGGTATCCCGGGCGTTGACCCGCCGGGCGTTCTGATGCCCAATATGATTCCGGCAGTGATCCCTCCGACCAGCAGAAACACTGTGGCGGCAACGGCGACTGCCGTCTTCCAGTGCTTTCCCGCCGCGCGAGTACGTGTCCGATTCGTATTTTCCGTACCGTTGCTGCCGTACGATTCCGCGCCACGTACGAGATCCGCGTCGATCTTCTTTATAGCTTCATTTATAATATCGCTTTTCATTTCAAGTATCCTTCCTTTTTCAGCAGTGCGGCCAATCTATCTCTTGCCCGCTTCAGTTTCATCTTCACTGCGCTCTCGCTCATTCCGAACACGGCGGCAATGTCGCTCACCCTGTCCCCGAACCAATATCTTCTGATGAAAATATTGCGCTCCCGGGCGCCTCTCCCCCGCAGAAAAGCAGAGATCA
>JAILQN010000215.1 GCA_024699005.1 Clostridia bacterium | reverse complement strand
AAGGACGCGGCGGCATAAGGGAGGGACTGCGTCACGAGATAAGCCCCGACGGCGAACAGGCAAAGGCGACGGCCGTACGCACCGACTGCAGCGGAGAAGCCGCCGGCGCGTTCCGTTTTTATTCGGAACTGACCGGGGACGAGGAAGCCCTGAGCATTTCCGGAAATCTCAAAGACTTCGTCTTCGGGCCGATGACCGTCCGGGGCGGCGCGTTTGACGGGATGCTGCGCTGGACGGACTCCGCCTGGCAGGTCTGCTATCAGGACGACGCGGCGCGGGCGCTGCTGCCGGTTTTATACGACTGCATGTTTTTCGGCGACGGTTCCCGTTTCCCGGAGGCGTGCAGGGCTCTGGATTTCCTGGTAAGGACCACGGCGAAGGACGGCTGCCGGGTCGCGCGGACAGATATGCCGTTTCTGGACGAAGACAAACTCAGAGAGCTGCGCGAAGCGGAACACGGCGTTGCCTCGGCGCATTACAACGCATATTACCACGCCGCGCTGCTGCTGGCTTATCTTCACGGAGGGAACGAAACGTATCTTGACGTCGCCCGCAGGGGGCTGGAGACGATCATGGCCCTCTACCCCGATACCGCCCGCGAACAGAGCGAAACGGAGGAACAGTGCCGCCTGATCCTGCCGCTGGCGGCTCTTTACGCAGCGACAAAGGATGAAAAGCACAAAGAAATGCTGTACCGGGTCTCGAACGACCTGATACAGCGCAAACACCCCTCCGGCGGCTTCCGCGAATGGGACACCGGCTACAAGGCGAACTGCTCCCGTGAATCGCGGGGCGAGTGCTCGCTGCTGACCGAGAACGGCGACCCTGTGGCGGATCTGCTCTATTCCGTCAACTGGCTGCCCATGGGCTTCGCCTTCGCTTACCGGGTGACCGGAGACAGGTTCTTTTACGATCTCTGGCGCGGCGTCGCAAGGTTCTGCGTCAGCACTCAGGCAAAATCGGACGCCCCGGCTGTTGACGGTTCATGGTGCAGGGCGTTCGATATGGAGCTTCGGGAGCCGTACGGCTGTCCGCACGACGTCGGCTGGGCGGCGTGCAGCGCGGAGACCGGCTGGACCAACGCGGAGATACTGATGGGACTGATGCTGCCGGAATTCTGCGTCTGACGGAAAAAGACGCTTTTGTCGTCAGATCGTTTTTTTCTGCAGCTTAAAAGTAAAACCGCGCAGACCGCTGTCGATCAGACTGTAATCATCCGTCCAGTTCTCACCGCGGGTCAGGAAACTGTCCGGTCCGCACGCCCGGCCGGGCCCCGGCGTTTCGTGCAGCGGACCGAAAACGTTCGCGCGAGTGCCCACCACCGTCACACGGATCGGCTCGTTCCGGAAAACGGCTTCGGTCACGTCGGCATCATACGGTTCCCAGCCCAGGACCGCCGTTTTACACCGTTCTTCCGAGAAAAACAAATCATTTTTTAAAGAGCGAAAATTCAACCGTTGGTTGAATGATTTTCAAGAATCGCGTTATTGAGTTCTCCCGGCTTCTGCGATATGATAGGGCCGTCGGTACCGGAATAAATCAATTATAATGAGGTGTGTTTTATGAACATTTATTTCAGGGAGAACTTAAGAAGGCTGCGCAGGGAGCGCGATCTGACCCAGGAGGCGCTGGCGGATTTTCTCGGCGTATCCTTTCAGGCTGTCAGCAAATGGGAGCGCGGCGAGAGCTACCCCGATTTTGAGCTTCTGCCCGTGATCGCGGATTTCTTCTCCGTTTCCACCGACGATCTGCTCGGCGTGGACAAAGCGAAAAACGAACAGGAGATCCTCGCGATCTGCGAGAAATTCGACAAGAAACAGTACGCCCGCTCCGACGCCGAGTTCGGTTATTTCATGAAAGACGCGTACAAAAAGTATCCCACCGATTTCAGGATAGCCGTCAGGTATATGCACTACCTCCAGGCCCTGTGCGACACGCCGGAGGACACGATGAAACTGACCGGAGAGATCAGAGCGATCTATGACAGGATACAGAATTACTGCACGGACGATCCGATCAGGATCCACGCGAAATACCTTATAATGCACCATTACAGGAACCTCGCGAGGATCGAAGCCAGCCCGATCACCTATGAAGATATCTACAGACTGATCGATACCATGCCGTCGATCAGGGAGACGAAGGACTATCTGCTCTGCTACATGCACGAATTCGACGACAAAGAGCGCATCCGCGAAGGCTGCAGAGACCTTATAGACCGGCTTCTGCTTTACCTTGACGACGCGGTCACTCACTTCGTTCTCTGGCCGTCTATGGATAAAAACAAACCGACAGAGGAACAACAGCAGGAGATGGTCGACACTTTGGGAAAAATGAATGAGGTATATAACCTGTTCTATCCGGACGAGGTGTTCGGGAAGTCCTGGCGAAGGGTCATTTACAACTACGGTTATCTCGGACAGGCTTATCATAACCTCGGCGACGACGACAGAGCGCTGGCGAATCTCCGGAAATGCGCCGGGCTTGCCAAAAGATTCGACACGCTGCCGGACGAGACCGAAAGACATAACGTATTCTTTGAGGGAACCGTCTACAAAAAGAGCGAGGACGACTCCGTCTTTTCCGACACCAGCGTCTGCGCACAGATGACGAGGCATATGACGAAGAATTACCCGCTGTCGGACGAATTCAGAGCGAGACCGGAATTCCGGGAAATACTGGATATAATGAAATGACGTTGCTGAGCAAGGAGTGATCGTTACGTAAAAACAGGAATAATCATCCGTCAGCTTCGCGCCTATTGCATTTATTGACAGATTGTTGTATTATATGTAACAGAATAATTAAAGGGAGTTGATCCGGATGTACAAGATTCTGGTCGTGGAAGATTCCGTCGCCATTTACGAGGAGCTGGAGGCGATCCTGCGGGACGAGGGTTTCGAAGTGACCGTTGCAGATACCCAAAGAGCCGCAACGCAGGCGCTGGAAGCGGACGGCGCGGATTTCGACCTGGCTCTGGTGGATCTTTCTCTGCCGGACGGGCACGGGTTTGCCGTATTCAGGACAGCCGAGAGGTATAACGTTCCCGTTATTTTCCTGACGGCGAACGACGACGAATACATGACCGCCACGGGACTCGACATGGGCGCTGTGGATTACATCGCGAAACCCTATCGCAAGCGCGAGCTGCTCTCACGCATCAACAGGGTGCTGAGGGACCGGGGCAAGCTCAGCTCGGAGATCATCTTCGAAGAACTGCGTGCCGACACGGTAAAAGGCGTCGTTTACAAAAACGGCGAGGAGATCTGGCTCTCCCGGCTGGAATACAAGCTGCTGCTGGTGTTCATGAACAGCCCGGGGATCCTGCTGTCACGCGATAAGCTGTTTGACGAGATCTGGAACATCACCGGCGAGTATATCACGGACAACACGCTGACGGTACATATCAAACGTCTGCGCGAAAAAATAGAAGACGATCCGCAGAACCCGAAGTATATACGGACCGTGCGCGGCATGGGCTACAAATTCGGCGAATAGTTTAATACGCCGTAAACAAACACAACGGAATAGCTTTTTCCGATGATAAAAAAGAGAATATAAATGACGGGAGACTCGCCATGAATCTTTTCAGGAATCCCGAGGTACGGCGTCCTTTCCTGATAATGCTTATCGAGGTCGGTTTTGCCTGCCTCTCCTGCGCGCTGCTTATCAGCCGGGGATATCAGGTGCGCCTGATACTGTGGATGATGATTCCCGCGGCGATCCTCGCCGTCGCCGTATTCGTCATCAGCATTTTTCTGATCTTCAAAAAAATCAGGACATTCACCTTGCGGGTAGATCAGAGCCTGCACGGAAAGCGCGATTTGCAGTTTGACGAGTTCAAAGAGGGCGATTTCGCTGCACTGCAGGACGTCGTTCAGAAGATGGCGCTGTCCCACGCAAGGCAGGCGGAGCAGCTGGAAGCGGAAAAAGGCTTTCTGCAGCAGTCCCTTGCCGATATCACCCACCAGATCAAAACGCCTCTCTCGTCCCTTACGCTGACCGCTGAAGCCCTTATGGCGGAGGACGTTTCCGACGCCGAACGCAAGCGAGCAGGGCGGAAGATACTTGATACAACCGTCCATATCAACGACCTTGTGGCGACGCTGCTCAAGCTCTCCCGTCTGGACGCGGACGCGGTGGTATTCAAAACGGAGACTTTTTCCGCCGCGTCACTGATCGACGCAGTATGCGAGCCGCTGGAGATATCCATGGAGCTGCGGGACATCACGCTCGTCAAAAACGTCCCCGAAGAGACCGTTATCCGGAGCGACATGCTCTGGCTGAAGGAAGCGATCATGAATATCGTGAAAAACTGTATGGAACACACGCCCGAGGGCGGGACCATTTCCATCGACGCGACCGACAGCGAGGTGACGACTCAGATAGTGATAAGCGATACCGGTTCCGGTATTGCAGAAGAAGACCTGCCCCACCTGTTCGAGCGGTTTTACCGCGGCAAAGACGCAGGCCCCAACAGCGTGGGCATAGGTCTTGCGTTTACCAATCAGGTGGTACGCGCTCTCGGCGGCACCGTGAAAGTCAAAAACCGCCCCGAAGGCGGCGCGGTATTCATTGTCAGGCTGAATAATAAGATTAATGTGTAGAGTGGAGAGTGGAGTTTTTGATAGCTGAGACGGTGCCGGATGGCACCGTTTTTATCGTTTCAAAATTTCCGAAAATGACAGATTCTTCACCGTACTGTCACCGTAAAGTCATTTTGCGCTGTTATTATGCAGTCACAACGAAACAGGAACTGCGGACCACGCGCTCAGGCAAAAAAGGGACCTGACAGGCGCAAAACGCAATTCACAAGTTGCAATACACAAAAGAAAGGGTGTTGAAAATGAAAATGAACAAAATCGTTGTTATGGTGATCGAAATCCTCCTCGGCGTCGTCCTTGCGGTATTCGTACTGAAGGATATGCAGGTTTCCGTTATTGAGGCAGCGGTGATATTCGCATATCTCGCCCTGTCCCGGATCGGCATCCAGGCTGTCCGCCGCACAAAGAAAGCCGAAAACAGCAAAGAGGATCCCTCGACTCCTCCTCTGAACGGAGCGGTATGCAGGCTC
>JAILQN010000206.1 GCA_024699005.1 Clostridia bacterium | reverse complement strand
TCTGCCATTTCGGCGGCGCATCTGAGCGCCGCGAGGTAAAACCCCTCCAGCCAGGAGGACGCGCCGAAAAGCTCCATATCCAGAGTATGGTGCTGCCTGCCTTCCAGGACGCCGTCACAGTCCCGGTCCCAGCGGTCGGGGTTGTATTCGCTCCAGGCGTATTCGAGAGACTTTTTGACTTTATCCCAAAGCGTTTTCAGCCATTCATCGTCGCCGGAGAGTTTCCACTCCCGGTAAGTTTTGATCACGCCGCCCATCTGTCCGTCAACGCAGGCGCGGAAACCGCTTCGCCCGCGGCCGGGGGGCAGCTGCATCCTGAAAGCCATTCTGCCGTGTTCATCCTGATTATACCTGAAATCTGCTTCCTTGATCGTCCTTTCAAGTTCCGGGAACAGGAAGCAGAGGGCATAGGCGTAATTCCATACGTGGGTACAAGTGCCTTCGCAGGAGCCTGTAGTTTCGTTGACTCCCTCCCAGCCGTAAAAAGTACCGTCCGGGAGGCGCATGACCGTCGGGCTTTTCAGCACAGCCACGCAGCTTGCAGCGGCTTCCTTTGCGGCTTCGGGAAGAGTCGATGAGAATACCGCGCTGCAGTAAGCTTCGGTTTTTGATTTCATATCGTCCCAGTTATCCAATGCGTATGAGGCGACTTCATGCGCGCTGTTCCACAGAGTAGCGTAATAGTTCTTCCATGTGACGTCGTGTTCTTCGCCGTCCGCAGTCGTTTCGGTATACGGATTCCAGTAGTTACGGCAGTTCGGGACGTACCATGAAATAACGAATCTTACCCTGCCTGTTTCGCCGGAAGAGAGCGCGAGCTTTGAACTGATCGTTCCGGTGTCACGGTTCCCGGGGACGGTATAAGTTCTGTCGGATAATTCCTTTTCTTCCGTAAGATTCCGCCAGTATCGCTCCAGACCGTCGTTCCATCCGCCGCGGTACCAGTAGGTCTGACCGCTTCCTTCAGGAGAATCGGTGGCGAGCGCGAGTTCTTTAAAGTCGGGGCTGTCGGAAGGATAAGCAATCTGCCTGAGAAGCAGAAATCTTCCGTTACCGTAGACTTTCGTTTCATTAACGGATGAATCCGACGGATTGCGCAGCGAGCCGGTTATATGATAAACGACCGGAGAATCGGTAGTGTTCTTTACTTCGATCTCAAAAAAAGCGGCGGGAATACCTGAATTGTCCGCGTCATGGGGGATAAGAGGGTTCCAGCCGGTCAGAGACACCTTGCCGGGGAACGTGGCGTCTATGAATTCCACCGTCGCGACCGGGAATTCGCCGGTGAATCTGCAACTGCGGAAATGCGGGAATCCCTGCATGGAGCAGCTCCTTAATCCGGAGCCGTAGCCGTGGTTATAGGTGCCGCTCAGGTCCTTTTTCGTATCAGCTACAAGCACCCGCGTATCGGAGCTGCCGTCAGTGCGTTCCGCCTTGATCGCGAAATGCGAGAATCCGTTGTCTCCGCCCTTGTTCGGTCGGTTGAATATCTCCCAGTCGATAAGAGCCCCGTTGCCGGCAAGTCCGATGCTGCCGGTGCCTATGCCGCCTATGGGAAATGAGATCTCCCGCAGGTTCGCGCCCGTATATTCAGTTCTTTTCATGGTTTTACCGCCTGTATTTTTTAATATTTTACCGCATATCGGGAAAAATATCAACTTGTGTTTGTTGACAGTAGTGAACGGATGGTGGTATAATCGCTTCCGGTCATATGGGGACGGAAAGAGTTATGAAGAACATCTGTTCTGTGATATTTGATAAATAAGGAAGGTAACTTATGAAAAATATTCTATTGCCGGAATCAGGGAACGGGATACGTTATTACCGTGCAAATCTGCACTGTCACTCCACCATTTCTGACGGCAGAAAGACCCCGGAGGAATTGAAACGCGACTATATGGCGCACGGTTATTCCATAATCGCTTTTACAGATCATGAAGCGTTCATTCGTCACAACGATCTGACGGATGAAGATTTTCTGGCACTCAACGGCTATGAGCTGGATGCGGACGAACACGGCCGCTCAGACGGTGAAGACGGCAGGACCTGTCATATCTGCTTTGTTGCCTTGTCGCCGGATACGGAGATCGATCCCTGCTATCACAGGACGGATTATTTCTGGGGCAACTGCGCAAATTACCGGGATCGGGTCGTTTACGATAAAAATGCTCCGGATTACGTGCGGTTGTATTCCGCTGAGGGTATAAACGATATGATCAAAAGGGGAGTGGAAGGCGGCTTTTTCGTTACGTATAATCACCCCGCATGGTCTCTGGAAAGTTTTCCGGAATATTCGCGTTACCGCGGTATGCACGCCATGGAGATCGCCAATTACAGTTCGTTCTGCGCCGGATGGGAAGAGGACAACGGCCGATGCTACGACGATTTCCTGAACCAGGGCAAGCGCATTTTCTGCATTGCTACCGACGATAACCACAACCGCAACCCCGATCCGAATCCGATGTGCGATTCATACGGCGGATATATCAATATCGCTGCAAGCAAGCTTTCGTATGAAGCTGTCGCAGAAGCGCTCAGATCAGGGTATTTTTACGCTTCCCTCGGAAGCAATTACGATACCGCCCCTGAGATACTTTCGCTTGAATACGAGGACGGTAAAGTACGCATAAAGACAAGTCCGGCGAAGAGTATTCAGATGATCCAGAACATCCGCCGCTGCCACAAGGTCAACGCGGAACAGAACGGTTGCGTTACGGAAGCTGAGTTTGAGGTGCACAAACGGGCAAAGTGGTTCAGGCTCGTCGTCACGGATGACAAGGGACATAAATCATATACCAATGCTTACTTTACGGATGAGATCTGAGATTTTAATAAATATACCACGGTGCCCCAGTACCGTGGTATATTTATGATCGTTTATCATTTTGAAAACTGTTCGCTGATATAGTCTTTCATGACGCGTATGGCGCGCTGTGATTCGGGGAAGAGCTGGTAGACGTTGAATACGTGGAACATTCCTTCGCCGATATAGAGTCTTGCATCCAGACCCGCAGCGCGGAAATGATCCACAAGAGTTTCCGAATCGCTTAGAAGCATCTCGTTTCCGCCTGCGGTTACAAGAATGGGAGGGTATTTATCGTCTATTTCGGCGAACACGGGCGAGATATAAGGATCGCTGCGGTCGTTATCGCCAAGCCACATATACAGTTCGCTGGTCATGAGCATGCGTTTGACGTCATCCTGCGACGGTGTCTGCCCCCTTATGCCGAATACCGGATCGACCTTGTAATTCTCGACATAGCTTTTCCCGCTTGCGGTCATATCCAGCCACGGAGACATAAGGATTGCGGCTCTGGGCATCGGTCTGTTCTGTTCTCTGAGCTTCATGAGCAGGTTCATGCTCAGGTGACCGCCGGCGCTGTCGCCGATTATGATCGTGTTCTCCGCCTTATAGCCGTGTGACATAAAATAGTCCCAGACGGTAAGAGTGTCTTCAAGAGCGCAGGGGAATTTGTATTCCGGAGCGCAACGGTAATCGAAATGCACTACGGTGCCGCCGTTCGAGGAATCGGAGTATCCCTTGTTCAGAAGCCTGTAATAGAACATCATGCGCGAGATGTAGGCCCCGCCGTGAATGACAAAAACAAGGTTGTCCGAAGGATTTTCCCTGCGTGTGAAGATCTCTGTCGGTATCGTGCCGATCATCGTCTTTACATAACGATACCCCTTCGGCGCGACGTAGTGGGTGAACAGGGGTTCCATGCTGCGCAGGTCCTTGACTATGTTCTTGTGCTTTTTTTCGACTACCGTGGGGTTGACGTTACCTGCGGCTCTTGCTATCTCGGAAAAGACCCTGCCGGGAATTGTTGCGGCCATTATAAGCTCCTCCTTAATATCTCAGAATAAAAACTCAAAACTAAAAACTAACAATTATAACAAAGGTACTCCTGCCTGTTTTGCTGCGGCGCGGGTTTCTGCGTCCCATACACTTGACTGAACTTCCCCGATGTGAGCTGAACCTAAGAGCAGCATGCAGAGACGGGACTGACCGATACCTCCGCCCATAGTGAGGGGCAGCTCGCCGGCAAGCAGGGCTTTATGGAAAGGCAGATCGCGGCGGTTGTCGCAGCCCGCGGCGGTAAGCTGACGGCTCAGGGATTCCGGATCGACTCTGATGCCCATACTGGAAACCTCAAAGCTTTTATCAAGGGTGTCGTTCCAGAAAAGCAGATCGCCGTTAAGATCCCAGTCGTCATAGTCCGGCGCTCTGCCGTCGTGCGGTTCGCCCGATCTGAGCGGCGCACCGATCTGCTCTATAAAGGCTGTCTTATGCTCTTTCAGGAATTTGTCCTCCCGCTGTTTGGGAGTAAGTTCAGGATACATATCTTCCAGTTCCCCGGAGGTTATAAAAGTGATGTTTCGTTCCAGAACCGGATGCTGTTCAAGCTGCGGATATACCGATCTTAAAGTGAGCTCCGTCGCAGTGATGCAGGAGACAATCGATCTGACGGTGTTTTCAAGGAATTCGCGGTTGCGGTCCGCTTCCGTGATTACCTTTTCCCAGTCCCACTGGTCCACGTAGATGGAATGGAGATTGTCCAGCTCCTCGTCGCGGCGTATGGCGTTCATGTCGGTGTAAAGACCGCTTCCCACGGGAAAGTCGTAGTCCTTAAGAGCTTTTCTTTTCCATTTGGCGAGACTGTGTACAACCTGGCACTGCCTGTCGCCGTCGCGCATGTCGAACTGTACGGGGCGCTCTACGCCGTTAAGGTCATCGTTAAGACCTGTACCGGCCTCCACAAACAGCGGAGCTGAGACTCTGTGGAGATTGAGAGCGCGCTCCAGATTTGCAGTGAAGAACGATCTTATCAGTCTTATGGCGCGCTGGGTATCGTAAAGATTCAGTACGGGTTTATATCCTTCCGGAAAATAACAATTACTCATGGCGACTCCTTTGTATTTCTGTTTGTTTTATTGTCTGTTCTCAGAAGCTTAAGGACTTCATACGGTATTCTTACGTTCCCCAGTTCGTGACCGATCTTGTTCATACCGTGAAAGTCGGAGCCGCCGGAGAGCTTCAGTCCGAGCCTGGCGGCCCAATCCCTGTATCTTACGTTCTGCTCCTGAGTGTATTCGGTATAATATCCTTCGCAGGCGTCAAGTCCGCATTCGGCAAGATGCGCGAGGAATTCAAACTTATCATCCTCAGACATTTTTATCTGATTGAGGTGCGCGAGAGAGGCAATTCCGTTTGACGCATGAATGATTTCGATTGCCTTTTCAGGAGTAAGGGAATCGCGCGGTACAAATCCGGGCATGCCGGGGGAGAGGTATTTTTCAAACGCATCTGCGACAGTGCCGACGTAGCCTCTTTTGACCATGACACGGGCGATCTGACTTCTGCCGACAACAGAAGACGTGGCGTATTCGAGTGCTTCGTCATATGAAATATCTATACCGATACCGTTAAGTTTCTCTATGATTCTGCGGTTGTGCCTGTCCCGGTAATCAATAAATCCGGAAAGAGCGTTTGCTATGGACGGGCAATCGTAGTCGAAATCGAGTCCCAGAAGGTGTACGTCTATTTCCGTCCCGACGGAGAATTCTATGCCGTTCACAATCTCTATGCCGTAACGCCTTCCCGCATCACGGGCTTCCGGAAGTCCGGCGATTGTATCATGGTCTGTGATCGCGATTGCGGAAAGACCGATTTTCGCCGCGTGATTTATAAGTTCCTCCGGCGTAAATGTTCCGTCGGAGGCTGTTGTGTGCGAATGAAGGTCGATATATGAGTTTGGCATCAGAAAATGGACTATTTGATTGTAAAGTCAGTTGTATCAATGATATCTGCTTCAAAACTGCCGACTATCAGTTCTGCTACGATATGCATATTCATCGTCTGTGTAAGAGATATGACCCGGTTTTCATTTGGGTTGTAAATAAGATCGCATGAACAGTCGTGATACTTGAAGTCGATGGAAGACATTGCGATCTCTGCGGTCCCGGTGATGTATTCTGCCGCGTCATACGGATCGAATACGCCATTGATTATGCTATCGGTGGATTTTGCGTTCGCAGGGAGGGAGGCAGCGTTCATTTCATCCGCAAAAACCATAACAAGACGGTATTCGTCGTCGGAAATGATCTCGCAGAAACATTGTTTTACTGCGGCTGCGTCCGCAAGAAGACAGCCGTAGTCGGACCCGTACAGAGGCAGTTTGTCCGGATTGCCGGCGATTATGTTCTCCGGTACGGCAGATTCTTTGGCTGTGACGAATTTTTCGATATAGGGAAGAACGATGGACGCAATAAAACCGGTGCTTTCGGTTGGCAGGTACTGATAACGGAGTTTTGTAAAAGCGGGCGCTTCTTCTTTCAGACCGTTCATCAGCTCTGTGTATTTTTCAAGAACGGCAGCGCTGGTCAGAAGGCTTGCGTCGCTTGTTATTGTGCGTGAAGCACCGTTAAGATCTATAATCGACATTTCCACCTTGCCTGTGCCCACGTCGATCTCTTCGCCAAGAACATCGGTGACATAATCTTTGCCTTCGGTGCCCTTGCTTTTTTTTGCGAGAGTAATAACAAGCACCACTGCCGCTGCCACTACTATGACAGCGACAGTGATCTCAATTATCCTGATAAGGGTTTTTCGGGACGCAGCTTTCTCAACTGCAGCCTCCGGGGCGATGGTTGGTTGACCTGTTTGTTGTGGTACAGGCGTAACGTAAGGAATCGCAGGACCTTGCTGAACAGGCAGAGGAGCCGACGAATCTCGGGTCCCTCTGGCTGTATTTCCGTTTTCATCCTCTACAACAAGGACATCCTCGTCTCCGATAAACTCCACGCCACAGAACTTGCAGAATCGGGAATTTTCATCGATCTTTTTATTGCAGTTGGGGCAAATCATTTTATATACCGGTTATTATTACATCATGTCAGATATCATTGAGAACAGGGATTTTGCCTGAGTATATCCGTTCAGGTTGAGCTGATCACTGGGTATTGATGTGGAGAAAACGTCTATCTGAAGCTGAGTCTGGGTATTAAAGTTGTTATCCTTGATGTCTATTTCTTTAAGCTGACCGTCAACTGCGTAGAATTCGGAGTATCCGCCACCATCGGGTTTGTACTGATAGCAAACGCCCGGCTTACCGTTAATGGTAACGTCGTATACGGAATCGGGTGTCATGCTGTTGAAATCCTTTGATCCGAGGTTGATGTTGATATCATCCATTGAAAGCCCGAGCATGCTCATCAAAGAATCATTGAGTTCAACATACTGTTTCGTGGCGGGGCGCTTCATGTATATTTTTCCGTTCTTTTTCATTATGGAAATCTCGATGCCGTCAAGTTGTGTGTAGACCTCGTAATTGTCGCCGTCGAAAGCCATGGACATCGGATTGCCTTCACCGTTTTCGAACATCTTGCCCTCAAAATAGAATTTGCGGTCATAGAAAGCCTTGATCTGAGTGACCGCCGCGTCCGCCTGTTTTTTATCTGCGGTGTTGCCGCCGGAAGCTGATGTCGTAGGTGCGGAAGCGGAAGTCGTGGAAGCTGCTCCCTGATTTCCTCCGTTAGCAGATGTTGTAGCGGATGCGCTTTGATTTCCGCCGTTTGCTGCAGTGGTGCTTGCTGAATTCTGATTTGCGCTGTTTGCTGCGGTAGTGGAAGCTGCACCTTTGTTGGAGCCGTTTGCAGCGGTCGTTGTGGCTGCGGCGGGAGCTTTTGTGGCAGGCGTTATCATATTTGAGCTGCCTGTACCGATCTCCGCGGAGAATTTGGTGGTTGCTTCTGCCAGAATGGAAAGGATTTCAGGGTCTCTTTCTTCGGCGAGCCTGCTGCTGATCTCCTCATCCGTCAGAAAAGAGCCGTCAGATTTTGTCAGGTCATCAAAGACGCCGATTGCGGGTTCGGAAGGTTCATTCTCCGGTTCCTTGTCTTTCTTTGCGCCGCGGACGATAAAAATGACCGCCACTATCGCAGCGATGACCGCAACGGCGACAACAGCTATGATGATTATTTTTTTGTTATTGCCGGAGCCATTGTCAGTAGGAGCGGGAATGGGATACTGATTTTCCGGTTCCACTATGATCGCCGGCTGTCCATAATTGGCTTCTTCCGAAAGATTATTGTTGCTGTTGCTGAAATGCTGATTTTCATCCATTGTTCTGCCTCCTCACATCAGTTCCGTAAAAAATGACATAACGTTTTGTTTTTTGTAGCCGTCAAGTGTAAGCAGTCCTTCGGGGATATCTCCGCAAAGCTCGTCAACAATCATGTGAGGCTTTGCATTATCGGGCGTGTCGCCCAATGCGACCTCCATCATCCTGCCGTCTGCAACTGTGATGACCGCTGCCGAATCGTCGCTCAGATAGACATATTCAAGTGCTTTCTCACCATTATACAGCACTTCATTCACCTTGTCCGGCTTGTCTGCATCATAGGATATCTTGCCTAAACTAAACTTGAAATCGTCATTGCTCACACCAAGAAGAGACATAAGCGTACTGTTCAGAACGGCGTAATGATGCGTTTCCTGATTTTTGATATACATCTTTCCGTCAAGACGCATGAAATTCAGTTTCTTGCCGTCAAATTCGGCGGCGGTATCCAGATCCTGCCCCGAGATGGCCATTTCAAAGGGGGTATCCTCGTCGCCGACCATTTTACCTTTTATATAGTAAACGCCGGAGAAGAAGATCCTGATCTCGTCTATGTCGTCTCCCTTCGGTTCAACAGAGGTTTTTCGGGTGGTCGGAACGGCAGGCGCAGGCTCATCCTCATTCTGATCCTCGGCTTTGGACGCTTCCTCAAGAGCTCGTTCAAAACGTTCGGCATCCTCCTGCTCTGCGATTATCTCGGTGTATTCCTCGTTGAAAGGAGTCGAGGAACCGGCAAAAGAGATCGACATGTCCGGATCCGGTTCGATCGCGGCAGGCTCATAATCATTTCCGCCGGATGTATCAAGGAATACTCCGGCTTCGCTGGACGGTCTCTTTTCGTCCTGTTTCCCGAGTTTTGTCATGACTATGACCAGAGCGACTGCCACGACGACAACCGCAGCGATGATAATACCCAAAATAATACCGCTGTCCATTTTTTTCTCTCCGTAAACTCTTTTTGTATTCAGTATCGGAAGGTCATCAGGATTATTCAAAACTAATTCTCCGCCGTGATTCTAAATTTGCAAAATCCGCTCTTGAAAAGAGCGGATATATGACATGAGATGCGTATCAGCCCTCGTAATCGTCCTCATTCTCCCAGTTGTGCCATACGCCCTGGACGTCGTCATTATCTTCGAACATCTCGAGCATCCTGCCCATATTCTTGATGGCTTCGGGATCGGTCAGTTTTGTGTACGTGGAGGGGATATAAGCGCTTTCCGCGGAAACCGGCGTGTATCCGGCGGCGATAAGAGCATCGTTGACGTCGCCCACATGGTGCGGGTCTGTGCGGATCTCAAACACGTCCTCATCGTCCGTGATGATATCGTCTGCGCCGGCTTCAAGAGCGTCTTCCATGAGCTGATCTTCATCAACGTCTTCGCGTTCGATTACGATAACACCGGCGCGGCTGAACATGTACATGACGCTGCCGCTCTGACCCATGTTGCCTCCGTATTTGTCGAAATAATGACGAACATCGCCCGCGGTGCGGTTGCGGTTGTCTGTGAGAGTCTCAACAACAACTGCGATCCCGCCGGGACCGTAGCCCTCATAGATTATTTCATCATAATGGGTGTTTTCGCCCTCGCCGGCCGCTTTTTTTATGATCCTTTCAATATTGTCATTAGGCACGTTTGCTGCCTTTGCTTTTGCGATCACATCTTTAAGCTTGGAGTTGCCGTTCGGATCGGGACCGCCCTGTTTGACGGCAACGGCAATTTCGCGCCCGATCTTTGTGAAGACCTTGGCTCTTGCATTATCGGTCTTTTCTTTTTTTCGTTTGATCGTACTCCATTTGGAATGTCCGGACATAAGTAACTCCTTTCGGTATCTGAACGCCGTCAGCTGCGGGTTCTTATAAAATCTTCAAGTATTATAACGGCGGACAGCGTATCTACTTTACTTTTTGCCTTCGCGCCGCGCAAACCGGCGGCGTGCAGATCGTTATACGCGGAAACGGTCGTCAGGCGTTCATCCTGCATTCTGACAGGCAAAGAAGTCTTTTCTTCCAGCAGACGCGCAAATTCGCGGCATGTAATTGCTCTGAATCCCTCCGTGCCGTCCATGTTTTTCGGCAGTCCGACAACTATCATTTCTGCGGAAAACTCTACTGCTTTTTCCGCAACAATCTCTAAAAGAGCGGTTCTGCCTTTTGCCGAGACAGTACAGATAGGGGATGCTATGATTTCGTTTCTGTCACATACGGCAAGACCTGTGTATCTGTCGCCGTAATCAACGGAGAGAATAATCATTACGGTATGATGTACTCAAAAATATCGTCATCGCTCTGTTCCGTTCCGTTCCCGGACGAACCGCTCTGAGAGGATGAACGTGAGGACGTTGTCGGAGTCTCGGTTTGCGTGCTGTTCTGACGTGATATATAAGCCTCATATTCTTCGCGTGTCAGTCCGTACTGGGCGAGGATATCGTTGAAATCTTCGGATTCTTCTTCCTGACGGTAATCATAGTCACCCGTGCAGCGCGGCGGAACGAAGTCTTTTCTGTACCAGCCGTAAGACGTATCGTAACAGCCGGAGGAGGCGATCTTGCCGGTGTTTTCACAGAACTCGCGCTGAACGATGGAATCGTCAAAAGTGAACGACTTTTTGGGAAGATCCTCATGTATATCGTTCATGACACGTTGGTAGATCCTGCCGAGGTAGTTTGTTTCAAAAGACAGTTCCTCAGGATTTTCCGAATAACCCATCCAGGCCGCGCATACATAATATGGAGAACCGCCTATGAACCAACGGTCTTTTTCGTCAGTGGTCGTGCCGGTTTTTGCAAAGCTTTCAAATCTGTCAAGGGCGAAGTTCCTGCCGGTGCCGTTGTATGACGTGACTACAGTCTGCAGCAGCTTATTCATGACCTGCGCTGTGGATTTTGCCATGATCTGCTCGCCCGTATCGTTGTGGGTAAGATAAACGGTTGAGCCGGAGGCGTTTGTTACCCGATAATAGCAGTAAGGTTCGTAATATGCGCCGCCGTTGCCGAACGTGGCGTAAGCCGCGCACATATCCAACGCAAGCACGCCTTTGGTCATGCCTCCTACGCCCAACGGAGCGTAATCATTGTCGGAATCGGTCAGTGTGCTGATGTGGAATGTATTCCTGAGCCAGTTGTAACAGGTCTCAACTCCGACGTCCTTCAGAATCTGTACCGGTACAGTATTATGAGATGGCGCAAGAGCCGCCTGGATGGTTTCATACCATCCGGCGCCGCCGGGATCGCCGCCGAAGTTGTAAGGCCAACGGACTATGTCGCCGTATTCGTTCTTTATCTTTATGCCGTAATTTTCAATAAGCGGGTAAGACCATGTATAATCTCCGCTGTCTATCGCATAGGAATAAACGCTGAGAGGTTTGATGGAGGAACCGGGCTGACGGGGAGCGTCTGTAGCGATGTTCAGAGTCATGGCGCCGGTTTTTTCGTCCGCCTGACCTGCAAGCCCCAATACTCTGCCGGAGTAATCCATTATGACCATACACGATTGGACTTTTTCACCCTTGGAATTGTGAGCGTCGGGGAAGCTTCTGCGGTTGACGTATATATCCTCCAGCTCGTTCTGAATGAAATCGTCCTGTGCAGCGTATATTTTAAGCCCTCCCTTATAGACCATATTCCATGCCTCAGAGTAGGAGTAACCGTATACGTCTTCAAAGTCGCTGATTACTTTTTTGATAACGAAATCCACATAGTATCCCGGTATTTTTGTTTCTTCTTCTGTTACCTCGTCTTCCTCCGTGTCGATCTTCTGCCCGATAAGCTCAAGTTCCGTGGCGACTGCCTCATTGTACTGACTCTGTGTTATAAAGCCCTGTTCCAGCATCATTTTGAGACAGTAAGTTCTGCGGTCGCGGTTTTCGTCCGGGTTTTTTATGGGGTCGTAGGTTGCGGGTTCCTTTGTTATTGATGCGATGGCAGCGCATTCGGCAAGATTAAGATCGGCGACGTTTTTGCCGAAATAATACTCCGCCGCTGTCTTTACACCGTAACAACCTCCGTCAAGATAGAGTGTATTGAGATATGTTTCAAGGATAGTGTTTTTTGAGTAGTGCTTTTCAAGATTCAATGCACGGAGAATCTCATTGTATTTGCGTTTGAGGGTTCTGTCGCGCTCGTCCGTAAGGTTTTTGATAAGCTGCTGTGTTATTGTGGAACCGCCCTGCTCGAAGTTGTAAACAAGCGCGGAAGAAACTGTTCTTCTCCAGTCTACGCCGGAGTGCTCGTAAAAACGCTTGTCCTCAAGAGCAATGAACGCATTCTGAAGATCCTCCGGGATCTCGTCAATATTGACCCAGATACGGTTTTCTACGCCGTGGAGACGGTACATCTCGTATATCTCGCCTTCGTTGTTCTGACCGTATATGATCGTGGTTTTGCTCTGACCGGCTTTCTGGTCATCCAGATTGATGGCAACTTCACCCTCAACAAAATCCGCGACATGATAAGCAACATAGCTGCCGACGATAGTAACCGTCAGCACAGCTATGAGTACCAATGAAATAAAAACCGTAAATATCGCGCTGAGTATCGGATGCCCTCGTTTCGGGCGACGTTTACGTTTCCGGACCGCGACATTGGCCGCATTATTGTTGTTTGGCATTCTGTATTACTTTTTTATATGCTTACTGCGATAACGCGATAAAGTATGATATATTTCAGCCTAAGGATTCATTAGAAGTTGTAACTTCGACATTGCCCTGTCGGAGATAATCCATTCTGACCCAGCCTGCTTTATCGCCTTTATAAACATAACCCCATCTATAGCCTTCATCGGAGAAGTCGTCAACAAACAAAACATCAACCTGATCTCCGTTCATAATCATTGTGAGCGCTTCTGATGAAGTGGATGCTGCGAGTCTTAAATTTAGGCCGGGATTAGTGCCTGTATCTACCGTATAAGTGCCTGTGTTGTCTGCGTGGGGATAAGTCTGACCTTCTGCCGGAATATTTACGGGAAGATCGGATGAGAGTTCAACAACAGATTCTTTGGAAACATCTTCGTCAGTCGAATCTTTATTCTTATTATTTGCATTCCTGCCCGAGACAAGAAGAACTATAAGAAAAATCAGAAGAAGAGCTATGGTTACAATAAGGAGAATCCTGCTCTTCCCGCCGAAGGAATTCACGAAGGCTTTTATTCCGCGTTCTTCATAATCATCGTAATCAGCATTATCCTGTATATCCGGGTTATCGTTCCGGGGTTCATATGGATCATTGCCGAAATCCTCAAAAGAGCCGGGTTGCTGATCGACTGTCTCCGGCGCATAAAAATCGCCGTAACTGTCTTCGGCGCCGAATGTGTCGGTATCCGCAGATTCCGGTACTGAGTAACCTTCGTTCTGATTGTCGTTTGAATTTCCGAAAATCGAACCGTCGAAATCAAAATTGTCTGCCATGCTCATCTCTCCATTTGTTGTTTTCATTATTTTCGTTATTATATCAAAACGGAAAATACATTTCAACCGTTTTTATCTTAAATTTTATCCTTGAAAAGACCTTAATTATAATGTATAATGCCAAGGCAATACCTGAAAACAGTAAGGACGTACAAAAATGATAACTGTTGATGTAAGGCGCAGGGTGTGGTTCCTCGTTTTTACCGCGTGGCTCGCATATACGATTGCATACGTTGGCAGACTGAATTACAGCGCTTCCATTGTGGAAATTATATCTCAGACCGGAGCAGGAAAGGAAGCAGCAGGAGCCGTTTCCTCGTTTTTCTATGCGGCATACGGCGCAGGTCAGCTAATAAACGGACTCCTTTCCAAAAAATATGCCCCGCGCATATCCGTGACCGTTGCGCTCATCGGTTCCGCGGCCTCGAATTTTGCCATGACGCTTTGCCCCGGCGTGTCAGAGATGCGCTTCGTATGGTTCTTTAACGGCGCATTTCAGTCGGTACTCTGGAGTTCTATCATTAAAGAAACGGCAGATCTGGTGCCTGCGGAGATGCTGCCGAACGCGGCGTTTGTGCTGTCATCGCCCGTTGCTTTGGGCACGTTCGGTGCTTACGGCTTTGCCGCAATTTTTTCTGCGCTTAAAATGAAATATACTGTTATTTTCTGTTTAAGTGCGGTTTTACTGGTATTTGCCGGGGTTTTCTGGTTCTTTTCCGTAGGAACTCTTCAGAAGAAACTTCCACGCGCGATCTCAGAGCAGGCATCCGGCAACCGGAAGAAACAGAAGCTGACGCCGGTATTTATCATTACCGGGGCTCTGCTCCTGCTCGCTTCCGTTTCGAACGGCTTTATCAAAGACGGTATCACTACCTGGACCCCGTCTGTGCTGACCGAGAGTTTCGGAGTCGAAAAGTCCGTTTCTATAATCATAACTCTTGTATTGCCGCTTATGGGTATAGTCGGGGCATGGATTGCCAGGACCGTATATAAACGGATACATGGCGACGGCAGGCAGGGTATGCTGTATTTCGGTATTACGACGGTGCTGCTTACGGCGGGACTTCTGACCCTGCCTGTGAAAAACGTACCGCTCACGGTCGTTCTGTTCGCCTCGACGGCCTGTATCATGATGGCGGAAAATACGCTTATCACAAGTCTTATACCAATGAACACAAAGGACAAATCCAACTCCGGACTCGTGGCGGGGCTGTTCGATACATTTGTATACGTCGGCAGTTCGATAGGAACTGTCGCACTGGGCGGGATCGCCGAAAAGAAAACGTGGAATGCGGTATTCCTGTGCCTGGTTATAGTTGCCGCTTTCGCGTTCGTTATAAATACGGCGGAGGCATTTCTGCCGTTGCATAAAGGATCGGAGGAGACTGAAGTATGAGTATTCGCGGAGCGATATTTGACTGTGACGGCACTCTTACGGATTCCATGTATATATGGACCCGCTGCGGAAGCATATATCTGCGCTATAAGGGATTTGAGCCTCCCGAAACTATAGATGAAAGCTTCCTCGATTTTAACCTGGACAAGGCGGTAGAGCTGGTTGACAGGCTTTACGGCATAAAGACCACGCCTTTCGATATCCTTACCGATATGTTCAGTGCCTGCGCCGAAGAGTATAAAAACGTTAAGCTTCTTCCCGGTGTGAAGAACACCCTTGATTATTTTAAAGACAACGGAATAAAGATGGCTGTGGCGACAGGCACCGCGGAATATATAATCCGCCCAAGTCTTGACCGTCTCGGAGTCCTGCCTTATTTTGAGGCGGTTTATTCCGCTTATGAGGAGCGGACAAGCAAGCAGTTCCCCGATCTGTTTGACAAAGCGGCTGCCGCAATAGGCTGCGAAAGGGGAGAAACACTTGTTTTCGAGGATGCCTTTTACGCGGCAAAGACCGCTCATGATGCGGGATATATCGTGGTCGGCATCCGCAATGACGAGGAAATGCATTCCGCGGAACTCAAAAATGTATCTGATTATTATATCGACAATATAGATCGGATAATCCCGGTTCTTGAAGAGATTCTATGAGCGGATCAGAAAAATATCAAAATCGGGATCGTTTTGAGCGGTCCCGATTTTCTTTACGGTTTTATTTGATTACAGCTCTGTATCCGACGCACCTGACGGAAACGATATCAAACGAATGATTGTCTCCGATCCTTTTCTTTATTCTTCCGATATGGACTGCGATCGTGGCTTCGTTGCTTTCGCAGTTATAACCCCATGCGTATTCCATCAGCTGCGATTTTGTAAAGACTTTATCCGGGTTAGAAAGAAGAAGATGAAAAAGCAGGAATTCTTTTTTCGGCAAATGTACTGTTTCACCGTCTATTTTTGTTTCGAATCGATCATAATCGACGGTGACGTTGCCTATGCTTATATTAAGGCCTCCGTGATCTTTTACCCGTCTCAGCACCGCCCTGCATCGCATACAGATCTCAAGAGCATCGTAAGGGTCTTTGATCCAGTCGTCCATGCCGAGATTGTATAGTTTCATCGCGAGCTCACGTTCGTCCTGAGGAGTAATGACCACAACCGCGGTATTTGCGATGCGGGTCCGTATGGCACGCATGATAACGACCATTTCACCATCGGGAATATTTCTGTTGCTGATCAATACAAGGTCGATGAGTTCTTTTGAGAGAATATCGAAAAGAGCCTGTTTGTTCTCGGCCTGGTAAAGAAATATCTCGTCTTTATGAAAGTACCGATCGGCAGCTTCCTTTATTTGCTTTGACTTCGCCGGCACAAGTGTCAGTATGCTGTTCAACGGTCTCCCCTCCGTGTATACTAAATGATACACAATAAAGCATAATAAAGTATACTACATAATATGCGTTTATGTATAAAATTGTATTTGTTTATCAAAAGTTTAAAAAAGTGTTTTACACTTTTTCAGAATAAGTATTGTAGTATACATATGTCTAAAGGTGTTTATTTGTAATATTGTTTTTCGTAGCTTTTTTGGATTTTTCCGGTTCCTGCATATCTTGTTCAAGCTTTTTCGTGCGTGGTTCAGCCGGGTATCTTTTATAAAGGACAATGATCACAACAGCGCAGATCGCGGCTATCAGAAGACAGGCGCACTGCCAGAATGTAAGGGAGCCTAAAAACACCCGTTCATAATCGGGATAATACATCATATACTCAAGAAAAAATCGTCCGGCGCACCAGAGACCTCCGCTGAAAAACAGCGCAGCTCCGCGTCTGTAAGATTTTGTGTGGATATATTTATAAGTGACGATGATTATGATCGCGCTGATCGTTATTTCGGCCAACTGAACGGGAAAAACGTTCTTGCCGAGCCTGTTCGAATAAATGCCCCATGAACATGGGATTCCGAAGCAGCAGCCGTTCCACAGACATCTGACTTTTGTGGTAAGTATCAGGATCATCGCGCCGGGCTGGAGCACATCGTAAGTATCCCGGACGCTGATATCGGTGACGTTCTTTCCCGATTTCTCACGAAGGAGCAGGCGGATGAGTTTTTCTCCCCACGCCGCGATTAGAGTTACGACGACTACGGTTATGATCGTGCCGAAGATTGTACGGGTGAAATCACCGGGAATATCCAGCAACCCGTGTATCCAGTTGTAAAAATATGCGCCGAGGTGCGAGCCCCAGAAACCGAAGCCGATCATCAGCACATTATATATAAGTGCCCGAAGCTTGGATACGTTGTACTTGTAGAGCCAGAGACGGTTGACAACAAAGACAGCCGCGAATCCGGGCAGGTATATCGAATTGTAAAACGTCGTAAGAGAAATAGACATTTTCTCACCTCATTTCCGGTTTTATTATAAACAAGAAAAAATATCTTGTCAACACCGCCTATACGTGACACGGATTTCAGGCATTTCAGCCTTTTTATATAAAATATTATAAAGAAATTGCTTTCATACGAAAGGATGATGCACATGTCAAAATTAACTGAAAAAAAATCAGGAAAGCTTCTGTCCGTCCTTTTGGCGGCGCTGATGATCATAACGAGCGTCAGCGTAAGCTTTACCGCTTTTGCGGCTGGGCCGGTTGAGCTTACATCCGGCACGGGGCTGGAAGTGTCCGCAAACGCGTTCTATACCGTGTCGTCGGATATGACTATCGAAGGTTCGGTCTCGAAGAACGGTCTGTCGATCGCTTCGAACGTGACGGTTATCATCGATATCGCCGAGGGCGTGACTCTGACTGTCAAGGGCGGCGCTGCCGATGCGGGCGATCCAGGCAAAGCCGGCATTAAGATGAACAGCGGCAGTAAGCTGATCATTACCGGCAATGGCACGCTTGCACTGATCGGCGGCAATGGCGCCGACGGTACAAAAGGCGGCAGCAGCGACTACGCCAACAACGATACCAGCAGCGGTGCCGATGGCGGCAAAGGCGGCGCCGGCGGCGGCGCGGGCATCGGTACAGACGGCGGCAAAGGCGGCACCGCGAACGGCGGCGCCGGCGGCAGCAACGCATGGCCGTCAAACGCATCCGTCACTATAGCGACCACTGTAACACTTGACAATAACACCGGCGAAAACGGTACCGCGGGCAGTAAAGGTTCCAAGGGCGGCGGCAACGGCTGCGGCGGCGCCGGCGGCGGCGGCGGCTACGGCGCCGGAGGAAGCGCGATCGGCACCGGAGGCAGCGGAGGCAAAGGCGGTGCAAAAGGAACCGACGGAAGCAAAACCAGCGGCTGCAATCCCACTTATTCGCAAGGCTCCGACGGCAATAATGGCTCCAACGGTTCCGCAACTGATGTGAATCCTTCAAGGGTCTTCGTGTTCAGCGATATGGACAACGCGATAAACAGTTATGTTGATTATTACGGCAAGTCGATGGCTGCTCTTGTCGCCATCGATGTCGATACTCTTATTTCTGTAAAAGGCGCGCTCAGCGAGCCATATGAGGCGCTTCTCACAACCTATGGTTCGGACGTTTATAATTATTATTTCGGCAGCTACGATACAGCGACACTGATTGCGAATCTTGAGCAAGCCATTCAGATGGCGCAGAATATCGCGCTTGCTCTGTGGCTTCAGGCCAAAACTGAGGATGTTGTCGATTATGACGACACATATTCGAACCTGAACACGATCTGGTCAGAGTTCGATGAGAAATACGGGAACTTCAGCGCACTGAGCGATGATACCAAAAGTTTTCTTGAAGACGGGGGTTATATTGTTATCGCCGACGTGGAAGCAAAGCTGGCGGAATACAAGTTCGCAATGGACGTTGCAAATCTCCGGGAGAACTATTACGATCTGATCACAGGTGACGTCGCGACCTTCAGCACATGGGATCTCGATTGGGTCGCCGAACATCTTGAAGCTACCGGCACGTTGAGCGCTGCGAAAACTGCCGTGAGCTCCTACGTTACAACGTTGAACAGCCTCGATCAGAACGCCGTGAATACTGTTTTCGGCGAAGGTTATACTGCCGACGTTCTGCAGCCGCTGCTCGGGAATCTGACAGATCTTTTATATGCAAGCGAACTCAGAGACCGCTTTTCAGGCTATAAAAACGTCTATGACACCGCGTTTGAACCTGTCGATCTTTCCGCAGACGACAATACGCTCTACGTTGTGCTGAGGAACTATGACTCATGGTATACTGAGCTGCGCGGTTACATAAATGAGCTCAGAGATTTTGACGAGGATTTCGCAGACAAGGTCTTAAATGATCTTGACAACGTGATGCAGTCTAAGATCGACAGCATCTATACTACGCTGAACGCCCGTCTTACCGCCCGCATAGATGTGGCATATGACAACTATCAGGGCTTTGTTGATGTCTACGGTTATGAAATCAACACAGCGGACGACGTTTGTGTGCAAAACTACAGGGCGCTGCGGCAGGTTTTCAATAATCTGAATCATACTCAGTTTGATTTCCTCGTTGATTCAGACAACTTCAACGTTCCCGCAGAGACCGTCAGAAGGTACGAGCTTATCAAGAGAGCGCTCCTTGCGTTCGAATACTACGACGCTTCCAGGGGACTTTCCGCGTATGAGTTCAACGACAGAATTCCGGTGGAAGACATCACGCGTATTGTTACCGAAAACGATCAGGTGCGCAATAAGGATTACACCGTTGACCGCGAAAAACGGGAGACTGTGTATAATAAGGTCAAGGAGCTTCTCGAAAGCGACCTTGTCAAAGGGTTGCTCGGCGACAGCTTCGATCTTTCGTCGCTCGGCGATACCGTTAATGATTTCATTTTCAGCGATAAACTCGTAAATAAGCTGATATCGATGATCTATCCGATAGTTATCGATAACTTCGCTCCGGTCTGGGCTACCCAGCTTCCGGAAACTTATCCTTATTCACAATCAGGTTTCAATTTTAATTTCCAGATCAAACGGAATCTCAATACCCTGCGCGAAGCTCTCGTGAAGCTTGAACTGTACTCGCTTCCGGATCAGCTTGCTGCCCGCCCGGTAATGGACTCTTTCCCGGAGATCAAAGCGAAGCTCGCCGCCGTAACCTATGATCCTGTCTATGACGCGGATCAGGAGATGGTCACCATCAATCCGTGGAACGATCCGAGCCTTGTGGATGAAGAAGGAAATCTTGCTCTTGAGTGGGGCGTCCACGACAAGGACAGTCTGATCAACGCGCTCACCGCAGGGCTTGACGGCGTTTCGCCAATTATTCTTGCTCTTCTGTCGAACAAAACGACAAATAAATCGGTCGATATTAAAAAAGGAACGATTAAGGACAGCGACTCACAGACATTTGTTATTATTCCTGTTACTGTTAATGTCGAGATAACAGAAATCAAACTTAATATGTCTTTCCAGGGGAATCCGGGCTTCAATAACGCTCTCGCCCCGATCCTCAACGTTCTCGGCGCGGAGAATATCGGCGACGGCAACAGCATGACTTACATGAGAAGCCTCGCCACCGGGATCGCGACCGGTTTCGACGATATCATCAACAAGCTTTCCGCCGATCCCATCGACTTTATTCTCAAGACCCTCCCCAATCTTGCGTTCGCGCTCAATTACGGTCTGATCACTCCGCTTCTCGGTGAATTGAAGGAAGATATTCAGTATTCGGCAACTGCGCATTATGATACCGATTGCTCTGCTGCCGGAAACGGTGACATAACGGCAGTCGATGCCACATCGATCAATATCAACCTCGGCGAGATGCTCGACCTTGAGGAGATGGGCATAGATCTCGAATCGGCTTCCGGTCTGATCAACAGTATAATCGGGCTTATGAACAAGGACGCGGAACCCGAAGAAGGAACAGAGCCTGTTGAACCCGGAGAAGGCGAAGGTGAAGAAGAATCCGTCGGCATTATGGATCTTCTCGGCCTGCTTCCGCTTGACGATCTGTTCGGGGATCTCGCCTATTGGGGTGACTACGTTGAGTGGCATAAGGGCTACAGAACCGTCACGCCTTACTATAATCCCGATGACATAAACGACAGGATTCCCGATCTGCCTTACATCGAAGCTGCTCCCAGCGAGGTGTTCGCTCACCTTATCGACTATGTTTTATACATGCTGGATCAGGACGAAGATCTTCTTCCCGCACTGGTTGACGCGCTTGGGCTTGACGTTGATCTTACAGACGAAGACAGCCTTATTGTTGCCATTCTGCAGAAGATCCTCGCCGATCCTGATAAGGCTATCGCCGCTATCACGGAGCTTATGATCCCCGTAGACTACAGCGACGCGTTCTGGTCTTACAACTGGAAGGAGTCCGACTTTACATATAACGTTCCCGCACTTGAAGCGTCCGACGTCGCTTATCTTAAGTATGCGAACAACTGGAACAGAGAGAAAGCGGAGAACATCGTTGAAGGCGCCGGCGATCTGATCGATACGTTATTGCCCGTACTCGGTCAGGAACAGACGCTCAACGAGATGGTCGGCGGTCTTATCAGCGGCTTCCTCGGCAATGATACAATCACGTCGCTTGCTCAGGCTCTCGCGTCTGTCGGCGGAACCTTTGATGAATCTACTGCGGAGCTTCTTACAGGCGTTCTCGGTATCGATCTCGGCGTCTGGGGCGAATCGTTCGGCGCTGTGCTTGCGGGCGAAGCCGAAACCGGAACGATGGGCGCTCTTACCGCGACTAATGACGGCGAAAAGATAACCTGGGGCTTTGAGGACGGCGACAACGCTGCGTTCTTCGCTGCTGTCAAGGAACTGATCATGCCTTTCGCTCCGGTTGTCGGGATCCTCTTCAACAAGGATCTTACTTTACTTGACGGCGTAATCGAAATAAAAGGCTATGATACCTACGCCAACGCTTTCAGTCAGTTGTTTGACGTGCTCGGAGCCGAACAGATCGCGGATTATGAAAGCCTTTCTGAACAGGAGATGCTTGGCGCCCTGATCGATGCGCTCGCTGCGAGGATCGACGAAATTCTCAGCGGCAATCTGATAAAGAATATTCTCGGCGTTATTCCGAATCTCGTATACTTTATCGAGAGTAACGGAGTCGGTACAGCTCTGAATAATATTCTTCTGCCGATCAACGTTCTTCTTGACACAATCCGCCCGATCTATGACGTCAATATCAAAGATCTCATAGCCGGCTTGCTTGAAGACAGCGATATCAGTCTTGATCTTGAAAATCTGACCATGGAGCAGATACTCCGGATGGTCGATGAATCTCTCGGTACAGATCTCACCAATTCAACTCTTATGACCTACGCGATCCCCGCCCTTTACGCAGACAAGAAGGACGACAAGGTCGGTGATCTTACCTCTTCGATCAGCGAAGCCGATACGCTCACAATACTGCTCAGCGGTATCGTCGAGGCTTTTGAAGCGGAAACTGCCTCCGGCAGGACGAACGGCGAGATAATATTTGAAAAGATCGGCGGGGAAGAGGCTGCCAATCTGTATTCACGCCTGTTTACCATTCTGACCGGCGAGACGTCTGTTGCCGTTGAGCAGATCAACTGGGATTATATGTACGAGGATGACGAGATACGTCTCGATTCCTTCACCATGCCTGAATACACCGAGTCCGGTATAATTAACTACCTCAGCTACAATAACGCATGGAATAAGGACATCGCGGATTATATTGACCAGAATCTTGACGCTGTCGTCAATGACATCCTTGAAACTGCCGGCCAGGATGAAAACTTCCTGCCCGGGCTGATAAGAGGTCTGCTTAACGATAACGTTTATACAGATGATATAGTCAATAAACTTATCGACGCAGTCAACGGGCTGCTTGAAAAGGTTGACAGCAGTCTTCTTTCCGTTGCCGATCTGCTTCTTGACACCGAACTTGCTAATCTTACGCTTGAGCACGTAAGCGGAATTACCGACAGCGCAACCTTCATCGATAAGCTTGCAACCACGTTTGCGCCTTTGGACGATCTGCTCGCGTTCGTGCTGTTCGGAGCCGATTACAGATTCCTTCACGCGAATGACGGAAGTGATCTTCTCGTTCTCGGCGGAGGCGAGGCGTACGACGCTGCGCTTGTGCCGATCCTTGAAGCTGTCGGCGTTGATATGCCCGCAAAGACCGAATTCCTCGGCGATAACGGCAAATATGACGTTGATACAGCTCTGCGTACGGTTCTTACCGCTGTTGCTGCCCGTCTGGACGCCATCGCGGCGGATCCGGTCAACGAGTTATTCATACTTCTTCCGAACCTGATCTACTTTATCAACGCCGGCGGTATTAAAGCGGCTCTCAATAATACGATCGCACCGTTCGAGGATGTGATATCGATGGTCACGGGCAACGAATCGGGCAGCATTCTCGGCGACGTTGGCGGTGTTCCGCTCAATGATCTTACAACTGCGAACATCCTGATAATGATCGAAAATCTCACCGGACTTGAGTTTACTGACGGCGAGAAGAGGATGCTTCCGAAGTTCTATATCGGCGGGGCTGAGAAATTCGACAGCGCAAACAGTCTGCCCGCTTTCCGTATGGTATACCCTGACGGCGGTACAGCGAGACGCGATATGATCACCCTTCTTGCTGAATTCCTTATTGAAACACTGAAATACAAGGACAACCTCAGTGTATTTGAAGGTATTCTCGGCGAGGAAATGGTAACTGCCATCCGCAACATTCTATCGACGGTCAAAGTCCCGATGAAGAATATCGACTGGCTGTACACCGAGTACGCCGATACCGACTATACCTTCTCCGGTGTTGAAACGTCACTTATCTTTGAGGGGTACGGTAAGCTCTACACGCAGGAAAATGCGAATTATATCGCGAATCATCTGGACGGCTTTATCAACGACCTCATTCAGCTGCTCGGTATCGAGATCGAAGGCGAGATCGCGACTTCCATCGAGGATCTGATAGAGGGGCTTGTGGGCAACTCGATCTATACAACCGCTACTGCGGAGAAGGTGCTCGGTTATGTTCTTACAGCTGTTGATAAGATTGAAGCGCTTCCCGCTTCCGATCATATCAAAGCCGTTCTGAAGTACTCTCTTGATGTTGATCTTGATTATTATAACGGTTTCTCGATCGTTCCGTTCGAGGACGGTGACAGAGATGCGTTCGTAGGCGCACTTGTTGACATAGTCAGACCGCTGTATCGTCTTCTGAGCTGGCTGCTTTGCGATGACGAAATAAGACTCTTTACTGACTCGGAAGGTCTGGACGAAATCATTCTTCCCGGTGCGGAAGGCTACCGTTTCGGTATCGGTCCGCTCCTTGAAGCTATAGACTGCAGGAATATCCCGACTCAGGATCAGCTGAATGCAGCGGAAGACAGCGAAGAGATCCTTGTAATGATCCTGAATCCGCTGTTTGACAGGCTGGATGTGGTATTTGAGTCGCCGGTAGATGAGATATTCGAGATACTTCCGAACATCGCGTATTTCATCAATTCCAACGGTCTTGATACTTCAGTAAAGAACTTGCTTAACGCCGTTTATACAATAATCGACGCCCTTGAGCCGGTCCTTCCGGAAAGCTTTAACCTTGACGACTTCATTACCGATCTGATCGGCAGACCGCTCTCGACTATCGACATGCAGTTTATCCTTGATTTGCTTGTTGAGAAAATCACCGAGGGTACCGATATCGATATGAAGACCATAGTATTTGATGCCGTTGCCGAAATGACCACCGGTAAGATCGTCAGCTATGATTCCATGACCGGTTTCGACGCATACAGGATGATCTATAACGGCGACGATACGAAAGGCGACACAGTTACGGTTACTCTTGAACTCCTGCTCAAATGGATCGCCGAAGAAGACAACGCTCAGAAGCTGAAAGAGCTTATCAGAGAAAAGACAGATTTGCCGGAGGCCGGCTATAAGTATCTTGATACTCTGATAGACATGGTTGCCTCAAACTGCTCGACACCCGAAGGAATGGATGCAACTTTGCACGCTTTGTATTATTTGTTCTACGGAATAGAAACGGGCACCTCGAATACCGCTGCTTGGCAGAGAGACTACAATAACAGAATGCAGTTTGTATACTACATGCTTTCATCTTCCAGCAGTGCCGGGCTTGTCAGTATGGCCGATTTTATCAACAGTATTTACGATAATTATCTAATACCGAACGGATTCGGAAATATTCTGTCTCCCAAAGGTTTCGCCGCTAACGGCTTTATCGCCCTGTTCAAACAGTTGATCAACTTCTTCAAGCTGCTCATTGAGTTCTTAAAAAAGATTATGGGGTAATCTGACTCAAAACAGCGTCCAAAAAGAAAAATGATCACAAAAACCACCGGACATCCTGCGGGATGTCCGGTGGTCTTATAAAGGTTACTGTTGTTGTTCGAGATATTCTTCAAGCGTTATTCCCGCATTATAAATCTCCTCGGCAGGCTCAGTTCCTACGTACCGGTAGTGCCATAGTTCTTCGGCATATCCGGTGATCTGTTCTTTTCCCGGAAGATACCGTTTGATAAATCCGTAGCGCCAGGCATTGTCTCGCAGCCAGTAGTAAACGGCGAACATGTCCTCATTTGTCCCTTCGGAGGATATATCTACCGCAAGACCGGTCTCGTGTTCGCTGGTGCCGGGCATGCTGACATATTTTAACGCCAATGTGCTCGCCTCTTCATAACCCATTCCGTTTTCATTCATAAATTTGTCGATATACTGTTCCATGAACACGGCCTGATCATCAGCCTTCCGATATGCGGAGTTGACCTTTGGCAACAATCCGTTCGCATGCATATCCTCAAACATTTCTGTGAGAGGTTTATACATTACCTCCGCTATATCGAAATCGTCGTCCCATTTTATCAGATCCACTTTGTAATCGTCAGGAAGGGGAGTGGTTTTATTAACAAGAACAAGCAGATTTCTCGGTTCTGTTGGACGCTTGATCTTTGAAATGAAATTATCGCGGATCTCGACGAGTATGCCGTCACCGCTGCCGTCGAGCAATGGGGTATTCGCAATATAATGCAATCCCGCCACTGTTAAAAAACCAACGACGACTGTTATGCAAAGGATAATTAAAAGTTTTTTAATATTTCTCATATCACTGCGGTCTGTTTTTCACCGGAAAGATAAAGAATCAATCAACGATAATATATGATTTAAAAACACCATATATTATCAATCACGCGATGTTAACATGAAGGACATGAAAGACGGATTATCTCTTCGTTCTCTGGAGAGGGTTGTGGGGTAGTAATGCCCGGCGTAAATATCGTATTCTCCGGGAAGGTCATAGATTCTTTTCAATGACAACGCCATATCCTTCGGGCTGCCGTCGAAAAAATCGGTACGTCCGCAGGAATATTTCATAAGAGTATCGCCGGTAAAAAGGATATCCCCGAATATGTATACGCAAGAGCCGGCACTGTGACCGGGAGTGTGCATGACTTTTATTTCTGCGCCGCAGAACGGCAGAGAATCGCCGTCGTTGACGATGATATCCGCCGGATGCTTATAGGGATTTACGGCGCCGAAGTCATATCCGAGGCTCAGTTCGTCGTTAAGAAGCTTCGGTCCGTCCAGCGCGTGGATAACGGTTTTCGCGTCCGGAAACATAGCTTTGACCTGTCCCACAGCATTGATATGATCGAAATGCCCGTGGGTAAGAAGGATATATTCCAGATGTTTGACCGATTTCAGCGTTTGTTCGCAGTCGGAGGCGATAAGCCCGGGATCGACGATGAAAGCAGAACCGCTCTCTGAGTGAGTGACGATATATATGTTGGACGAAAATTCCCTGCGGGGCATGAATACTCTGATGCCGAATCCGTTCATTTGCTTTTTGACCATATTTCGGTGTCGTATATTATGGTTACGGGACCGTCATTTACGAGTCCGACCTTCATATCCGCCCCGAAAACGCCTTCGGCGACACGCCTGACGCCGTTTTCGATAAGGCATTTGTTGAAATATTTATAAAGACGCTGCGCTTCGTCCGGAGGCGCGGAAGGCGTGAAGGATGGACGGTTGCCTTTTTTGACGTCGGCGCAAAGAGTGAACTGTGAAACGGACAGGATCTCGCCTCCGATATCGATTATCGAAAGGTTCATTTTGTCTTCGCTGTCGCAAAAAACGCGCAGCGCAGCGGTCTTTCTTGCGAGCAGCTCCGCTTCTTTCTCCGTATCGCCGTCCATGACTCCGAGCAGCACAAGAAAGCCGTGGCCAACGGACGCAACTACTGCTCCGTCGACTGTTACGTCGGCGGAGCTGACTCTTTGGATTACCGCCCGCATTACTCGCCGGACCTGTAATCGTCTGTGACGTCTACGTATCCGTCCGGACGATGAGGGATGATGAGAGCGGCGATGATATACGCAAGCAGTCCTGTGCCTCCGAACAGGACGAGCAGAACGCATGCAAGCCTGATGACTGTCGAGTCGATATTGAAGTATTCTGCAATGCCGCCGCAGACGCCGCAGACTTTTTTATCGGTGTCGGATAAATAGAGTTTTTTCATTGGTATTTGCCTCCCCGTTTTTTTTTGATTATACCGTTTACTGTTGAAATTGCTTTGAAAGCACTTAAGTGCCGGAGCGTTCGACGTTTATAACGTCCGGTATTTTTTTGAGTTTTTCAATAATACCGCGAAGATGCTCGGAATTGTTTACGGTGATCGTCATAAAAATAATGCTCGTACCGTCTTTATTGTGACGGGTATTGACGGAATGGATCATAACATGGGCATTTGAAAGGGTAGTGGAAATGTCAGCAAGAAGGCTGAGTCTGTCAATACATGTGATCGCGAGCGTAGCGTTGAAGCCTCTGCCGGAATCGCTGCGCCAGTAGACTCTGACCCAGCGGGCTGCATCCTCCGGCGAGAGCTCGCCGCGGGGCACGTTGGGGCAATCGCGTTTATGGACGGATACGCCGTGTCCGCGGGTTATAAAGCCTATCACCTCGTCGCCCGGGATCGGGCTGCAGCACTTGGCGAATTTGATAAGGCAGTTGTCAATGCCTTCGACTATTATGCCCTCCGCCCCGGCGTTTTCCTCCCGTTCGGTGATCCTGATCTCAGGGACGACCGGTTCCGGTGTGCGGCGTTTGGTATATTCCTCACGTATCTGGGCGACAGCTTTCTGCAGGGATATCCCGCCGTAGCCGATTGCGGCGTAAAAATCATTCACAGAGTTGACGTGATTCTTTTCGGCGGTTTCGGCAGTGATCTGCTCTGTCAACTCATCATCGACTTTTACTCCGCTCTTTTTCAGTTCCTTTTCTAACTGGGTTCTGCCTTCTACGATGTTCTCGTCGCGTTTTTCTTTCTTGAACCATGCGCGGATTTTGGAGCGCGCTCCGCTTGTGGCAACTATGCTCAGCCAGTCGCGGCTCGGCCCCTTGCCTGCGGCAGAGGATGTGAGGATCTCCACGATCTCGCCGGTGCTGACTTTATAGTCGATCGGAACTATTCTGCCGTTGACTTTGGCGCCGGACATCCTGTTGCCGACGGCCGAATGGATAGCGTAGGCAAAGTCGATAACAGTGGCTCCCTGAGGAAGTGAAACAACCTTGCCCTTTGGTGTCAGTACAAAAACCTCGTCGGGGATCAGATCGCTCTTAATATCCTGAAGTATTTCGCCGGGGTTGCCGGATTCCTGCTGGCTCTCCAGCATCTGACGCAGCCAGACGAGGCGGTCGTCAACGTCGCGGTCCTGCCTGCCCATCTTGTATTTCCAGTGTGCGGCGATACCGTACTCGGCGTTGCGATGCATATCCCACGTTCGGATCTGGACCTCGAAAGGTATCCCTTCATGTCCCAGAAGCGTGGTATGAAGCGACTGATACATATTCGGCTTCGGAGTGGATATATAGTCTTTAAATCTGCCCGGAACGGACCGGTACATATCGTGCATGATGCCCAGGCAGTTGTAACACTCTTCCACCGTGTTTACAATTATCCTGACAGCATAGATATCATATATCTCGTCAAAGCTCTTGCCCTTTATATACATCTTGCGGAAGATGCCGTGGACGCTCTTGATCCTGCCGGTGATATTTGCCGCCGGCATTGTTTCGTGAACACGGTCGGCAATCTTCTTCATGATATCGTCCAGAAACTCGCGGCGTTTCGGCTCCTGTTCCGAGAGTTTGTCCTCTATATTTTTGTATGCGACTGGATCAAGATAGAGGATTGATTTATCCTCAAGCTCTTCCTTGAACTGTCTGATACCCAGTCGGTGAGCGATCGGAGCGTAAATTTCGAGGGTCTCCTTGGCGGTCATGCGGCGTTTCGCCTCAGGAACGTATTGCAAAGTCCTGATATTGTGTACACGATCGGCAAGTTTTATGATGATGACGCGAACGTCTTTGTTCATCGCAATAAGCATTTTGCGCAGACTCTCGGACTGGCGTTCTTCGGTGCCTGAAATCTGCAGCTTGCTTATTTTAGTGACGCCGTCGACCAAAAGGGCGATCTCGTCCCCGAATGTAGTTTTTATCTCACTTAAAGGATGAGGAGTGTCCTCCACTACGTCATGCAGCAGCGCGGCGGCTATGGACTGATAATCCATGCCCAGATCGAACAGGATACGGGCAACGGCAAGCGGGTGAACGATATACGGCTCGCCCGACCGTCTGACCTGTTCCGCGTGCGCGTTGTTTGCAAGGCTGAACGCCCTGTCAAGCACATCCAGCTCCGCCTGTGTGAAAGATCCCGCCATTTCGGCGCGCATTTCGCCGTAGATCCGTTCACCGGACAACGTCGCGTCGGTTGCCATATTTTCACCTCCTGATTTTTAGAGCTATGATTGTTGAGTTTCGATTTATCCTTCCCGAAGAAGCTTAAGGATTTCAGATGACTCAAGAGATTTTCTTCCTGAGGATTCGTCGGCAGATATGAGTCTGCCGTTATGTTTTATCAAATCAAGTTCAGCAAGAATATCAAGAGCTGCCATCGCTTTGCATGTATAGGCTGAATTGCCGCAGAGCTTGACTGCGAGTACTTCCGGGTCGTAAATTCGTTTTCCGCCTGAGCGTATGTGTCTGTAGACCTTGCCGATGAACTCCCTGTCCGGGATAACAAGCCGACGTTCTTTATCATTAAGACTCCCGCCACGTCTTGCTCTGCGATAGACTTCCGCGCTCCTGAAATACCGTTCGTCTTCTGCTGCGCTTAATTTAGCGGAAACCAGCAGGATATTTACGCTGACCCTGCCGTGAAATTCATTCCTGCCGAGCGTAACGGCTAAATCGAGCCTGTCTCCGATATCAAAAGGGAGTTCCTCTGCGCCGGTACCGAAAAGGATGACTTCGATCTGCGCTCCTTCACGCTCGAAAAGCATACGGCAATGGTTGCCTCCTTGCCCCATGGATTTCGCAGACTTGAACGTCATATTCATCATGGCGAATACCGGTTCGGGATTTTCCGCTCCGAATGGTTCCAGAAGCTCTGCGGAACGGACAAGATCGAGATTTATGGCAGCGGGATTGAGGCGGCAGTCGATATTGATTGTCGGTACAGCCGGTGCAATGGACAGCGCGTAATTGTTTATCATCCTGCGGAATTCCGCGATCCTGCCGTTTTCTATGGTCAGACCGGCGGCAAGGCTGTGGCCGCCATATTTTACAAGGATATCAGAGCAATGTGTGAGAGCTTCAAACAGCGAAAAACCTTCTATACTCCTGCCGGAGCCTTTGGCGAAACCGTCGTCTCCGGCGGAAAGGATGATCGCCGGACGGGAATATTTTTCAACTGTCTTCGATGCGACTATTCCTATGACTCCTGTATGCCATCCTTCGCCGTTTACGACTATGACTTCGCCGTATTTGATCTCGGGATCGGACTCTATCTTCTGAATGACTTCGCGTTCTGCGCTCAGTTCAAGGGCTTTTCGTCCCGTATTATACTCGTCAAGCATGCGGGCTGCGTCGAGGCTCTCTTCCTCATCCTCGGACAAAAGCAGGCGAAGGGCGTTTTCTACTTCGCCGACTCTGCCAGCCGCGTTTATGCGCGGCGCGAAAGCGAAGGCTACGGTCTGGGCATCTATTATTCTGTTGTCGCAGCCCGCTATGTTTTTAAGCGCGTTAAGTCCGGGGCGGTCGCAGCGTTTAAATGACTTCAATCCTTCTTTGACTATAAGACGGTTTTCCCGTTTCAAAGGTACGACGTCAGCTATCGTACCGAGGGCGACAATATCAATGAACTGCTCGGTTACCGTACTGTAATCCCCGCCCTCAAGCGCCGCAGCCAATTTGAAAGCGACGCCGACTCCGGCGAGTTCCTTACATGGGCAGTCGTCGTCGTGCCTGTGCGGATCGACCACGGCGTATGCGGCAGGCAATATGTCGCCCTGCTGATGGTGGTCGGTTATGACTATCTCCATACCGAGCTGGTGGATAAGCTCTGTCTCGGCGATGGCGCTTATGCCGTTGTCGACGGTTATGATGAGGTTGGTGCCTTCCTCTGCGAGACTGCGCACGGCGTCTATATTGAGACCGTATCCCTCGGAAAGCCTTTCGGGAATGCGGTAGTTGACGTTCGCTCCCATAGAAGACAAATAAGACACCAACAGAGCTGTTGATGTCACACCGTCGCAGTCGTAGTCGCCGTAGACAGTTATTTTTTCGCCGTTGTCGACAGCTTTGCTGATCCTTTGGACAGCTTTGTCCATGTCCTTTATCAGGAACGGATCCGAGAATTCCGCATCATCCCGGAAATAACCGGCGATCTCTTCGGGATCAGTGATCCCTCTGGAATTCAGCAGCAAAACAGCAAAGGTGGACGCACCCAGCTCATGCGCCACGCGCGCGGCAAGCTGCTTATCCACATGTTTGAATTGCCATTTCTTTCTGCCCATCGGGATTACCTCATGATTTATGACCGTAGGTTATATCGTTTTAAATAAAGATTTATTTCTCTTTTGAAAAAGTCTGTTTGAGTCCGCTCCATTTCTGACCGAGGGAATTCGCCCAGGATTCGCAGTATAGTTTGTAATATGAAATATTATGCTTTTTACGGTAACCTTCGAAGAAATTGCACCAGATAGAGGATGGCAGGGCGACGACCAGCCAGTACAGCGGCCCCAAAAGAAGGCACTGAACGGTATGACCGTACTCATGGATGCGGGTATCGTAAGTCCATCTCTCGCTGTCATGCTCGCACATGAAGATAAATTCACCCAGGGAGAGCCCACCCCAGTTTCTTTTGAGATGAGTGATATAAGCGTTGCAGAAACGCTCATGTCTGTTCTTTTTTTTGCAGATAAGATAGACTATCCCGCCCACAAGGTTCACAGGCAGCCCCCAGGTCCATTGGACGACCTCAAACAGTACTTTGCTTATGCCTTTCTGCGCTTTCGCGTCCGGAGTTTCATATCTTTTCATTGAAGTTAGGCTCCTTTGATAAAAATTACCTATTTTATAAATTATAGGACAGAAAGATTTAAAAAACAAGAGTTTAAGAAAAAAAACAGCGGAGATGTAAAGAATGATTTTACATCTCCGTTGGAATACAGAAAACTCAGAATAAATCTGAACCGTCAAAAATGCTGATCAGGGCGTTGACAATCCTGACGAATACGTAAGCGAACTTTTTGAAGAAATCGGCAAAGGCGCTCTTTTTTGCCGGTTCGATCATCTTCTCACGAGCTTCGCCGAACAGTCCCTCAGGAACGACGGAGGTCATATGGTCCGGCTGTTCTATCCCGAGTGCGTAGAGCGCTATCGAAGCTACGTCGCGGTTGCGGGCGCTTTCCGTGATCTCTCCGGCGTTCACGGATTTGCCTGCTACCGCGAGGACAGCCGCGCTCTCTTCCGGAGTCTGGCCGCCGTGGCCGTCTTCAGTTTCACCGTGATCGGCAACGACTATGAACAGACCGTCCTCCATAAGACCGGCGCGCTCAATCGCGTCGTAGATGTCGCCCAGATAGCCGTCCGCTTTCTCCGCCGCTTCATAATACTGCCTGCTGAAGCCGCCGTAAGTATGCGCTGCATGGTCTACGCTGTCAAGCTGACAAAAGAAAAGTGCAGGAGCGTTTCCTTTGTCGAAATAGGTCACTATCGCCTGGGTGACAAGAGGGTCCGTGCCGCGGTTTACTTTATTGACGTTGAGATCGTTTTCGATGATGCCGTGATTGATGGGATCCCAGTGGCAGAAGGATGCGAGCTCAGCGTCGGGGAACTGTTTCCGCGCATAATAAAAGATCGAATTGTTCGCAGAATCGGAAGAACGCTCGTTCTCCTCTATGCTGCCGTTGTCAAAACCGTGTACGTCGTAAGCCACACCGGTGAGTATGGATCCCCAGTTCTGCGCGCTGACGGTCACGTACTCGGTATGAGCGTCGAAGCGATAGGCGTTGTCTGCTTTGAAAATCCGGTCGAAGTTGGGAGAGTCGACCTTGTCCCAGGTGGCTCCGCAGCCGTCCACGCCGATAATGAATACGTGTTTATATGCGCCGAAGCTGTCAAAGGGCTCCGCGGCATCTTCGGCGAAAGCAATTGATATGCAGCTGCAAAGCAGGATGGTGCTGAGAATGATCGAAATGACTTTTTTCATGAAGAAGCTCCTTTTTAAATAAAAATGAGATAGTATTACAGTTTTAATTCCACGGTATAATCGTCAAGACCGTAATTGCCGAGGGATTCGCGGATCGTTTCGTAAAGATCCATCTGTTCGCCCTGTGATCCTTTCATGTTCACTTTTTTCAGCAGCGGACGGAAGCGGCGCAGCAGTCTCAAAACGACGTCACCTTCCGGCGTGCCTTCCACGTAGGGCTGGTTGCCTTCGAATGCCTGGCGGACTATGGTCGCGATAAAGTCGATGACCTTTATGTCTTTAAGAGATTTATCCGCCGGAATCCAAAGAAAATGAGCGAGCTTTGCCACAGACCAGTTTTCCGCCATGGAACCGACGATTTTGAATGGTCTGACAAGCGCTTTTTTATCTCCGAGGCGAATCTTCCTTAGGGTGCGTTCCGGATCTGTGCGCGCGCCGGAAACGAAATTGCGGATCATTCCGTCAAACTGGTCTATAAGATACTGCCTGCAGGTTTTTCCTTTAGTGTCCCAATCGAAATCCGGAATCGGGATCGATTCGATCAGGGCTTTTGTCTCGTCGGTTGTCTTCGTGACCGTCACGACTCTCATGAATGCGGGCCAGCCTATGATTGAACCTGTGCACACGTCATAGAAGTCGCTTCCGTCCGAGGCTTTTGCGCTGTTTATCGACATGTTGTGCATATGACCGGTGAACATAAGATGGCATCCGCCCTGAGACAGTAAATCTATTACCTGAGCAGCTTTTTTCTGCCTCGCGTCCGGAATGATGTTGAAAAGCGGCTGACCGGCGATTATCGGATAATGCTCCATCGCGATCACAGTCTTTCCCTCTTCTTTTGCCTTGCACAGTTCTTCTTTTACCCAGTCAAGCAGCTCGTCGGTATAGGCGATGCCGTGATCGTCGGGAGAGTCGTTGCAAAGGGCGAGAAGCCGTACGTCGTCGGATATGTCGGCGGTATAGGACATATATTTTCTGAAGAAGCTGACAGCGTCGTTATATCCGAAATCTCCGTAATAGCCGTACAGATCGTCAAAGGTGATGCCCTCGGCGCTCTCACGTTCACCGCCTTTGTAGCAGAAGGGGTCGGGGGAAATATCATGCCCGGCGGTTATCACGAAAAGCCGCTTTCCAGAGGCTTTCAGATCGGCGAGCAGACGCGAGTACTCTTTGTGACTCTCTTTTTCTCCGTTGAATGATAAGTCGCCGGCAAAAAGGATCGTGTCCGAAATATCCTGATTCTTAAGCCAGTCCATAACCGCGAGGTTAATAGACTCGGTCTCGGCGTAGCATTTCTGCTCGCGGGACATAAAATCGTCGTAATCGGGGCCGTAAGCGCCGAGAGAGTTCTTGAAAAAATGCGGGTCGGCTACAAGGATGAATTTTGTTGTTGTCGTCATTGTGCAGTCTCCTCATTCTCCGAGTGACGCTCGATTCTCATCTTGGAGAGATCCTCGTACATCTGTACCTTTTTCTCTCCCTCCACGTCGTAAAGGAATTTAAGGACTATCGCCTTGATAAGGTTTGCTATGGCGTATCCGAACACAAGGAACGCGAGTAACCACATGCAGGTCTTGAGATAGCCGGGCTCAGCCTGCATTGTTTCCACCAGGTCTCCGGTCTGGGATGATTTATAGCCTGTCCACGCAAGCATATAGGGGATCAGAAGCTCCTTGATATAGTTGAGGAAAGCGGTCAGCCAGCCGGGCACGACGCCGTGAATGGCTTCCAGTCTCTGCCCGGTTTCCCACTCAAGGTAATCGTTGAATTCTACTGTGAAATGAGAGGTCGAGAGCTCCTGTACGCCAATACCGACGCCGAAAAGGAAGTAGAAAAGATAGAAAAAAATACTGTTCCATCCCTCAAAGAAGTAAATGCCTTTTGCCGACTGGATGCCGCAGGTCGCAAATATGATGATAGCGCAGGCCATGGAATATATACCGCAGAATCTGAGAAGCTTTGTGGGCTCGTATTTTTTGGAAACCTTGGCCGTTATGACGTTGCCGATCACCGTACCCGCGGCGGAAGGTATCGTAAGCAGTATGTTCTTGGATGAACCGACAGTTATCGCAACGAGGTATGTGGTCATCTTGCCCAGCATCGCAAGGCAGTTTGCCCACTGCATATAATAGTAAGCCCTGTAATTGCGGTATTTGAACAGCTTGAAAAGCGCGCCGGAGATCTTGACTTTCTCTTTCTTCGGCAGTTCTATCCTTTCGCGGCAGAACAGGGCGCACATGACGTTGCCCACAACGGATATGACTGCGCCGACGACCGCAGCCGATACGTACATCGCGTATTTGTTTTTGCTTATCTCGCCGTATACGAATATATAGATATACGCCCCGCCGTATCCGATGTAATAGCTCAGCTGCCAAAGAGTCGCTATGGATTTCTTTTCTTTCTGATTGGGGGAGATGACCTGCGGTATCTGCTGACCGAGGTTGTTGAAAGTGGTGACCGCGGTCGTGAATACGGCTAAACTGTACTTGAACCATATCATGGCGTTCTCGCTCCAGCCCTGTGGGATGTAGAAATACAGAACAGTCTGGATGAATACCGGGATAAGGCAGATCAGATACCACTGGCGGTATCTGCCCCATTTGGTGTGCCATCGCTGTACTATAACAGCTGACAGGAGCGTGGCAAGGATACCCACGATCTGTGTAAGCGTCGTCTGTACAGCATTTACGTCGGCGATTCGGTCCGCGTCCATACCGATGGAGCCATAGTAAAGCTCATGTCCGTATGCGACCGCAAGCGTACCCGTTACGGTGGTGACAAGCATGCCGCCGATCCTCGCAATGCAGATGCTGATATATTCAAGCAGGGTAACATTGCGTTGGTTTTCAAGCGGTGAGTGGGGGTCAAGATTCTTGCCCCACATTTTCATTTCTTTAAGTTTGGTCATAGTTGATATTCCTTTATCTGTTATTGGCTTTGAGTTTTTTGTTGACTGATTTTATGACCCCCTCGTCGATCTTGAGATGCTGCCTGTCGTAAGTGTAGATGCCGTTGACCTCAAATTCAACGTCGGAGACCTGTGTGTAAACGCATGCGGCAAGTCCTTTTTTTACTGCCGGTATTATCTGTTTCTCATAGAGTTTTCCGAACGCTTTTGATAGGTTTTCACTGTCTTTGAACATGATATAGCCGAATGATTTCTTTCGGTTCCATACGTGTCCCTCAACAATACGGGAGTATCCGCCGAATTCTGAAAGCACGAACGCTCTGTTCAGATCCTGCCTGGGTATCTGGAGCGGAAGAATGTAACGGTGGATAGAACGGAAATCGCCGGCGCCCTGATCGTACCAGCCTGAAGCGTGATCGATAAGACGTGACGGGTCGGTCTCCTTCAATTCCTCGGAAATGTCGACAGCGTCAAACTGTCCCCACCCCTCGTTGAAGGGTACCCATACGCAGATGGAGACGACGTTGTAAAGCTCTTTGACCGTATCCTGCATCTCGCGGCGGAACATTTCGCGCCATTCCGGTTTGTCCCGATGGAACAGCACGTATTTGTCATCTTTCATGCTGAAGTTTGCTACGGGACTGAAAATGCCCTGAACGTTCGGGATCGCACCCGCGGTAATCGGATCAAGTGCCTTTCCGCCCGAGACCATATCCTGCCACACGAGCATGCCGAGGCGGTCGCAGTGGTAATACCAGCGAAGAGGTTCTACCTTGATGTGTTTGCGCAGCATGTTGAAACCCAGTTGCTTCATCTCGGAGATGTCGAATATCATCGCTTCGTCTGTCGGCGCTGTCATGCCTCCGTCCGGCCAATATCCCTGATCGAGCAGACCGGTCTGGAAATAAGGTTTATTGTTCAGGAAGATCCGCTGATAGCCGTCATCCGCAACTTCCATGCTGAATTTGCGCATGCCGAAATATGTTCTGACTGTATCGACAATGCGTCTGCCGGACCGCATCGTCAAAGTCATATTATACAGGAACGGGGTTTCCGGACTCCAGAGTTTAGCGTCCGGAACAGCTATGGCGTCATCTGCGGTGATCTTGCGTTTGATTATTTCCCTGTCGCCGTCAAAGATCTGAGCGGTCAGGGTTAAATCGGAAGTCCCCGAAGATCTTGTTCTGACCCTGATAATACCGGCATCGATATCCGGTGTGAGGCTTACCGAATCTATGTGTTCCGCGGATACGGGCTCCAACCAGACTGTCTGCCAGATTCCGGACGTACCTGTATACCAGAATCCGTGAGATCTGAGCGCCTGTTTCCCTCGCTGCTGAGGTCCTTCGTCGGTCGGGTCGGTGACTGATACGACAAGTTCGTTATCGCCTTTTTTGAGGTATTCGGTTATGTCGAATGAAAAAGCGTTGTAACCGCCTGTGTGGGACCCTATCTTGGAACCGTTCAGATATACGTCAGTCTGCCAGTCAACAGCGCCAAAGTGCAGGATCACATTTTTTTTGCCGAAGTGGGACGGTATTGTGAAAAAACGCCTGTACCAAAGCCTCTCGATAGGCGAGAGGGCTCTGCCGACGCCTGAAAGCTCCGATTCCACCGCGAACGGGACTGTGATTTTTCCGTGAAAATCATGTGGAACGGATGAGTCGGTTCCGAGAATGGCATAATCCCATTGACCGTTCAGATTGAGCCAATGCGGTCGCTCAAGCTGCGGACGCGGATAGTCGTTAAGCGGCAGACTTTTGTCAAGCTGTGCGGAAAATGGAGTTAACATAATAAAATCCTCCTCCGAAAAAAATATAGAGATAAAATATAAAACAACGAGATTTGATTTTTCAATTATATAAGAATTTTTATTTTTTGTCCATACTTTTTATTAATACTACAAACCAAAAAGTTTTTTTATAATAAATCTTGTTTAAAGCTTGGTAATATGATATTATAAATTAGTTTATTGAAAAAGGGGGCAAATGTACATGACCGGGCTGAAATCATGCTCTGTAAAAGAGCTGGAGTTCTTTTTGGAAAACGAAAAAAAACGGTACATGGAATTCAAAAATTCCGGATTGTCCATAAATATGGCGCGTGGAAAGCCGTCGCCTGAACAGCTTGATACGGTTGAGGAGATTATGGATACTGCCGGAACAGGCAGCTATATCGACGAAAACGGCGTGGATACCCGCAACTACGGCGAGATTTCGGGGCTTTCCTGCGCTAAAAAACTGTTTGCCGGAATACTTGACACCGTACCGGAAAAAATAATCATAGGCGGCAATTCGAGCCTTGAACTCATGTTTGATTTTCTGTGTCAGTGCATGTTTTCCGGAATCGGCGGTCATGATCCGTGGGTGAAACAGGGCAAAGTAAAAATAATCGCCGTGACTCCCGGTTACGACAGGCATTTTGCAATAGCCGAATATCTGGGACTGGAGATGCTGTGCGTCCCGATCGATAAAAACGGTCCGGATATGGACATGGTGGAACAGCTTGTTCGCGATCCGATGGTCAAAAGTATGTTCTGCGTGCCGAAATACTCAAATCCGAACGGATATACCTATTCGGAAGAAACATGCAGGCGTTTGGCAGCTTTGAAGCCCGCCGCGCCGGATTTCCGCTGTATATGGGACAACGCGTACGTTGTGCATGATCTGTACGGAACGGGCGACTATCTGCCTGATATTCTTTCACTCTCCGCTGAAAACGGAAACGAGGATCTTTTTGTGGAATTCGCTTCCACCTCGAAGGTCACATTTGCCGGCGCGGGTATTTCCTGCATAGCGGCGTCAGACGCCAATACCCGTGAGATACTTGCCCGGATGGGGATCCAGATCATCTCTTTTGATAAGATCAATCAACTCCGCCACGTAAGAGCTCTGCCCGATATGGATGCCGTCCGGTGTCAGATGGAGCGTCACGCAGCTATACTTCGGCCGAAATTCGATATCATTGCCGAAACGCTTGAAAAAGAGCTCGGCGGTCTGGGTATAGCCTCGTGGTATAAGCCTAACGGCGGATATTTTATTACCCTGAGTGTTGATCTGGGGTCGGCAAAACACGTGGGTCAGTTATGCGCGGACGCCGGACTTACCCTTACAAAAGTCGGCGCGGCTTTCCCTTACGGCAAAGACCCGGATGATTCCGTCATCAGACTTGCGCCGTCATATCCGTCTGTCGCAGAGCTTAAGACTGCTACCGAGCTTTTGTGTACCGCTGTGAAAATCGCTGCTGCGGAGGCTCTTCTGGTATGATAAGAATAGGTCACGGTTACGACGTTCATCGGTTCTGCGAGGGGCGTGATCTGATAATCGGCGGAGTCAGAATAGATTATAAATTCGGGCTTCTAGGGCATTCCGATGCGGACGTGCTGCTGCACGCCGTTTGTGACGCCCTCCTCGGAGCAGCCGCTCTCGGCGATATAGGCAGGCATTTTCCCGATTCGGATGAAAAATACAGGGGTATCGACAGTATGCTGCTTTTGCGCGAAGTTGCGGATCTTCTGAAGCACAGTAACTATACGGTCGGCAATATAGACGCAACGGTCATTGCTCAGGAACCGAAACTGGGAGCTCTGACCGATAAAATGGCGGAAAACATTGCATTTGTCTGCGGCGTTGACAGAAATTGCGTGAATGTTAAGGCAACGACAGAGGAGAGGCTGGGTTTCACCGGCAGGCTGGAGGGTATAGCAGCTCACGCCGTATGTGTAATAGATAAAGAATCATGAACATTTTCAACTTTTCCGACATGGCCGAATCATTCCGGACCACGTGGCTGAGGTTTACAGGAGCGGTCAGCTCGCTTAATACAATCAACGACATTCTGGATATCCTGTTTGTCGCCGTTGTCGTTTACGCGCTTATCGTTCAGCTGCGCAAATCGCAGTCGATCCAGATCATAAAGGGCATAGTGTTCGTTGTGGTACTGTATGGTGTGGTATACGCTCTGCAGATGAAAGCGAGTAAATTCATCTTCAATTCTCTGCTCGGTAATATGTTGCTTATATTGGTCGTGCTGTTTTCGGATGAGCTGAGACAGTCCCTTGAGAGACTCGGGCAGCGCAATGCGCCGTCGATGCTGAAGGGACTGTTTTCATCCGGGGGGGATACCAACGCCACATTTGATACGATCAACAGCGTGTGCCGTGCGTGCAGCATGATGAGCGAGCAAAAAGTCGGATCGCTGATCATATTCCAGCGGGATTCTCTTCTGGGGGATATGACGGAAAAAGCGGTCAGGATCGATTCCGTTGTCAATACCGATATGCTTATGAGTGTATTCTTTCCGAAATCTGCTCTGCATGACGGCGCTATAGTGATTGACAATAACCGGATCATGGCGGCAAGGTGCGTTGTTCCTCTGAAGAATGAAAAGAACCTGATAACCGATCATGTGGGTACGCGGCATCGCGCTGCCCTGGAGGTAAGTCTGCATTCCGATGCCGTAGCGGTCGTTATAAGCGAAGAGACCGGAATAATATCCATAGCCGTGGACGGAAAACTCGACAGGGGGCTTACCGACGGCGAGCTTCGTGAAAGACTTATCGACCTGCTCATAAAGCCGGAAGACGCAGGCAAACGCACCGGACTGTTTTCCCGGATCAAAAAGAAAGAAGGAGACCGGAATGGATAACAACAAAAGCGTATCATCCGGAACGACGCGTCTGCCGGTATTAAAAGGCCTGATAGACAATAACAAATTCGTTTTTGTCATGTCGCTTATTATAGCTTTTTTTATCTGGGTGGGCGTGGCGATGTATGCCAGTCCCGACGAGTCCTACGTCATAAACGATATACCGATCCGGATCGATATCAATAATGAGATAATCAAAGACAGCGGATTTGAGATATTCAATCAGAGCGCCGATAGATTCAACGTTACCGTGACCGGCCCCAGGTATCTTGTGAGCAGGCTTTCCGCCGAGGATTTTACGGTCAATGTGCCTCTGAACAACGTTACCGGCGCGGGACTGTTTACGCTCAATGTCCGCGTGGTTCTTACAAATCAGTCGGCCGACATAGCCATAAGCTCCCAATCCATATCCACGATCCAGGCTTATTTTGATAAACGCGCGGAAAAGACGTTTAAGATCGAAATAGATGACTCGGACTTTCAAGATCATGTCATGGACGATTTCCGTTATGACGGGTTCTATCTGCCGGTGACCGAGATTATTGCTTCGGGGCCGGCTTCGCAGATCGAAAAGATCATCCGTTGTTCCGGTACGGTGGAATTCGGCGGCAATATCCTCAGATCGACCGATAGCCTGCCTTTGACTCTCGGTTTTGAGGGAAATACGGCGGCAGAGACCGTGGCAATCAATAATTATGTTCCTGTGGACAATTTGGAGAATTATTATGCAGTGATCAATGTCAGCCAGATTAAAACGTTTGACGTTGTTGCAAACTTGCCAGATACTATATCAAGAGATCCCGAGATCAGCGTGACGCCTGAAACCGTTCAGGTGTATGTGGATACCGGGAACGAAACTGCGATGGAGCTTTCTTCCCTCGAGATACCTTCGTCGGCTTTTTCCGGCATCAGGAACGGATCGAATCAGTTTACGGTTCCGGGATCAGTAATCGATCTGCCTGAAGGAGTGACTTTTGCCGATCCCGATACGGTTTTTACTGTAACTGTCAGAGTCGAAGAGGAGCCCGGGAGTGAATAAAGTTTTATGAAAAAAACAACAGCCTTAGCAATATTCCTTTCCGCAGTTATATTTGCAGCGGGGATTCTGTCCGGTTGTGATTTCAGAATCAAATCTTCTGAAAACCTGATAAGGCCTCCCAGAATAAGCGGCGAGAACGGGGCGCTGGAGCTCGCTTTTGAAGACGCGGTCCAGGATATGGGCGAAAAGATACTCAGGTATCCTGCATCCGGAACATACCGTTCCGCATACGTGCGCTACGATTGCGACGGTGACGGCATGGATGAGGCTTTTGTTTTCTACTCCCCGGCGATAGATGAGATGAGCGTATATATGTATATGCTCGATTTCAGGGACGGCGCATGGCATCCTGTCATCAATATCCCCGGAGACGGCAGCAATATATATTCCATTGAGTTTTACGATCTGGATGGAGACGGGACCTCTGAGCTGTTGGTGGGATGGTCAAATTTTGATTCCAAAAGCAGCAATACTCTTACCGTTTATTGTCCGGAAATCAATGAAGAGGGCATTCTGAGTTATAAGGCGGCTGCCATCGAGAGCTTTTCCTGTATGCTTCCAGTGAATGTGGATGATGATGATGTTACTGAACTGATCATTGCACTTATAGATAAAGCATCAGAATCGGACGGTGCGGGGCTTGTCGCTCTGGAGCTTGGCAAAAATAACGGTTCGAGTGCCATGAGCATACAGGCAAAGACTTCTTTGTATCCCGGCGTGACAAGCGTCAACAAAATATCGGCGGATTTATCAGAAGGCAAGACCAGACTGTTTGTTGACGAAGCGGCAGACGGAAGCTATTTTACAGAGGTTTTTTACTGTGATCCTGACGAGAAGACACTGGAACCGGTATTTGAAATAAATGCTCAGTCTTTTTCGGTGTGTCCGACGTTGCGTACCACAACGCCATATTGCGCGGATGTAAATCGGGACGGCTTATTCGAAATACCGGTCTCTGCAACTATGGACGGCTGTTTCATCTACTCCACTCAGGAGTCTGTAAGCGGCGAGGCTTCGGCAGAAGACAGTATCATCGGCAACGTTTCGCTGACAAGCTGGTGCACATTGCAGGATGACGGGATGTTGGAGCCTATATCCTCTTCGGTGATCAACAGCTATGACGGTTTTTCTCTGAACTGGGACGAAGATATACTTAAGTGGTCAACGATCAACATTTATCCGGACAGGGGAATGACCGAGATTCTGGACTCGGACGGCAACGTGTTGTTTTCCATAGTCGCTGTTGATGCTGTAGACGCCGGCAAAACGGACGGACTGCTTGCCGTCACGGCGACTACCGCCTATGTCTCGCACATTACCGATGACGGTGTGGAATACGGTATTCAGGACAAACTTATCACGAAAATCTTTTCTCTTTTTTAGGACATTTGACTTATGAAAAAAATTCTTATTGCCGAGGATGAAGCCTCGATCAGGGAGTTTATTGTAATAAACCTGCAGAGAGCGGGTTTTGAAGTCATTGAAACGGAAAACGGTCTGGACGCCATAGACGCGTTTGACGCAGATCCTGACAGCTTTGACGTTTGCCTGCTGGACATTATGATGCCAGGCGCAGACGGTCTGGACGTTTGTGCTCATATACGGTCCGTAAACAGTGTCGTAGGTATAATAATGCTGACTGCCAGAACGCAGGAGACAGATAAGATCAACGGGCTTAACGTAGGCGCAGACGATTATGTGGTAAAACCGTTCTCGATAGCAGAGCTTATGGCGCGGGTTGAATCTGTATGCAGAAGAGTATCGGTAAGCCGTGAGGCTGCGAAGAACGTGGCGTCTTCCGGTGAAGTGCTGGCTTCAGGCAATTTTAAGCTGAATATGCGAACAAGGACTCTTGCGTTCGGTGAAAAAGTGACCGATCTGACCCAAGTCGAGTTTCAGATAATGGAGTATTTTTTCAGGAATCCGGGCAAGGTGCTTTCCCGTTCGGACATTCTTCGGCAGGTTTGGGGCGATTCGTATTACGGCGAAGAAAAGGTCGTGGATGTAAATATCCGCCGTCTGAGAAAGAAAATCGAGCGCGACCCGTCAAATCCGGATTATCTTGTTACCGTGTGGGGCGCGGGATATAAGTGGGAATGAGTGTATGGAGTCTCAAAACTCAAAACCCAAATCTGAAAACTTAAAAAGGTTCCGTCTTAAAGGCATAACAAGACGCTGGATACTCGGTGTATTCAGCGTTATCGTAGTTATTCTTGTGATCGTATCCGTTACTGCATCTTTGATGCTGCGCCGGTATTATTACGGATTGGCTGAGAACGCGATAAGTTCAAAGATACAGATGTCGGTCGTACAGTCTTTTTTTGAGCCCTATCTGGATTCTACCGACGCTGCATTTGAGCTTGGCGCCAAGGAATTTGTGGAAAACTTCAGCTACCGGTATCTCATGGACGTCTGGATCATTAACAAAAACGGCAAGGTACTTGTGACCTCCAAAGGCTTTTCGGTCGGTGACGTGTCCGAGATCCCGGATTTTGTGGAGGCTATTGACGCCGATGCCGGCGAGGGCGTATGGACTGGAAGGAACTCGAACGGCGAACAGGTCCTGACAAAAACCTATATAATCAACGATTCTGACGATGATCCCGCCGGCGCCATTCGTCTTATCGTATCTATGGAGGATCTGCTTAAACGCTACGCATCGCAGACTGTGATGGTCGCGGTCGTCGCTGCTGTTGCAGCTTTGCTTGTGGCAGTGTCCGGCAGATTCTTTATAGGTTCTATTGTTCGACCCGTCAAGCGCATAAACATAACGGCGAGGCAGATAGCCGAGGGTGATTTCTCCGCGCGTGTTCAGAATCCCGAAACGAACGATGAAATAAGCGAGCTTTGCGATACCGTCAACAATATGGCTGAAGCTCTTGCAAAGAGCGATACGATGAAAAACGACTTCATTTCCACCGTATCGCATGAGCTGAGGACTCCATTGACTGCAATACGCGGCTGGGCGGAAACTATCCGCGGCGGATTGGGTGATGATTCCGATCCCGTTACCGTAAAGGGAATGGATATAATAGTCAGTGAGACGGACCGTCTCAGCGGCATGGTGGAAGATTTGCTGGATTTCTCCAGGATGGAGAGCGGCAGAATGGTCAAGCGGGAGGCTCCTGTTGACGCGCTTGAGGTCCTTCGCGGCGTCTGTGACATTTTTGTTGATACGGCGGCAAAAGTAGGTATCGATCTTGTCAACAACGTCCCCGGCAGGGAAGTCAAGGCGCCTATGATGGCGGACATGGATCTTATCAGGCAGGTTTTTACTAATATTCTTGACAACGCCGTGAAATACACCGGCGAAGGCGGCAAAATAGCTGTTTTTGCCGAAGTGCTTGCAGGTCAGCTGATGGTATCTGTTTCCGATACTGGCTGCGGTATCGCTCAGGAGGACCTGCCGCATGTCACCGAAAAATTTTATAAGGCAAATATGTCGGTGCGCGGTTCGGGTATCGGACTTGCAGTTGTGGACGAGATCGTCCGTATGCATGACGGCGCATTTGATATCGCAAGCGCACTCGGAGTCGGAACGGTCGTTACGGTTGTGTTGCCTGTTGACAAAGAACTCAGCATATAGTATAATAATTTCTTAAGGTTTCATTTTTATGATTTAATCAGGTGGTGGATATGAGCGAGAATACAGAAAAAAAATCCAAAGATGAGATCATGCGCGAACGTCTCGGTACTGTAGGCGGACAGGCTCTTATAGAGGGTATCATGATGAACGGCCCCAAAGGCGCGTCCATCGCCGTCAGACGCACCGACGGCTCAGTAATCGTCAAGCCGTATGAATTCAAACGGCTGAGGGAAAAACATAAATTTTTCGGCATTCCGTTTGTCAGGGGTATCGTCAATTTTGTAGAGTCTCTTGTTCTGGGATATAAGAGTTTGTCGGAAGCGATGGATTTATCAGGCATGCTTGATATGGACGAGACAGAGGAGCCCGAGAGCAAACTGGATAAATGGCTCTCGGAGCATTTCGGACCGAAGATGGTTGCGGTCGTTTCGGCGATAGGAATGGTGCTCGGTGTTGTGCTCGCAATGGGTTTGTTTGTTTATCTTCCCTCGCTGCTTATACGTCTTCTCGATACATACGTTGCGAAAGGCGCTATAAACAATATCGGCCTGAGACCTTTGCTTGAAGGTTTGGTGAGAATAGTCCTTTTTGTCGGTTATATTGCCGCAGTCAGCATGATGAAAGATATAAAAAGGGTTTTTATGTATCACGGCGCCGAGCATAAAACGATTTTTTGTTATGAGCACGGTTTGCCGCTTACTGTTGAAAACGTCCGAAAGCAGATACGTTTCCACCCGCGCTGCGGCACGAGCTTCATATTTGTCGTTCTGATCATCAGCATCCTGATGTCGTCCGTGCTTGCTGTTATTCTGCATAACACAGGCGCGGCTGTCGGCGGAAAACCTGTTATTGATGTAACATGGGCGTGGTCGCTGATAAAATTAGCGGTTCTGCCGGTTGTCGTCGGTCTGAGTTATGAGTACATAAGATACGCAGGCAAGCATGAGAATACCTGCACAAAGATATTCTCGTCACCGGGTCTCTGGATGCAGCGACTGACAACAAGAGAACCGGACGACTCTATGATTGAAGTCGGTATCGAATCGGTGAAGGCCGTTCTTGAAGGTGTGACCGATGAAAATATCATTCCGCCGTCGGATTATTATTACAAGTGTTTCCCCGATGCCGTAAAACCCGCAGATGAAGGCACCGATGCAACGGATAATACGGCGGACGCGGAGGAAAAACCGGAAGACGCGGCAGAGAAAGCTTCGGAAGAATCCGTGTTTGATTTTACTGTCAAAGATAACCCGCCTCTTCCGAATATCAAAATCGACCTTGCGGATATAGACGGCTCAGACGTATTCGGATCGGATGGCGATCGTTGATCTGCGCCTGTTGGCGCGTTCGGCTGCCCGTCGGATGCCGGATTCACAGGCACCCGAAGCAGAAGCGTTTGAACTTATAAGATACGTATTCGGGAAGTCAAGATCCGACGTTCTGTATGATTCTTCTCTTGAAATTCCTGAGAATAAGCAGACGGAATTTGACAGGTTGGTATCCAAAAGGGCTTCAGGTTATCCTCTGCAGTATATAATAGGCGAGTGGGATTTCTTCGGACATACCTTTTATCTTGATGAAAACGTTCTTATCCCCCGCACAGAGACGGAACAGATCGCCGATGAGGCGATAGAGTTTTATGAAAAACTTGACAAACCCGATTGTGTGATCATAGACATGTGTACGGGGTCAGGCTGTATAGGCCTGAGCGTCGCAGCCGCCGCTGAAAACGCGAGGGTATTTCTCTGTGACATATCGGACGGCGCTCTTATGTGCGCGGAAAAAAACCGGAAAAAACTGAAGCTGGAAAACGCGGCTGTATGTAAATGCGATATTTTCAACGGTTTTGAAAAATCAGGGCTGCCCCGTCCGGATATATTTCTGTGTAATCCTCCTTATGTCCCGCGAGAGGAACTTCCGCTTGCGCAGCCCGAAGTCGGCTTTGAGCCCCGGATTGCGGTTGACGGGGGAGCCGGCGGGATGGATTTTTACGGGATACTGACAACGGATTGGCTGTATTCTCTTAATCCCGGAGGTTTCTTTATGTTCGAGAGCGGCGAGGGCCAGCCCGAAAAGATACTCAAAAAGATAGACTCGGATGTCTTTGATGCGAAAGCGGAAAAGGACATCTGTGAAATCGAAAGATTTGTGAGCGGAAAAAGAAAACTATGATTTTCAGAGCAATTTTCAACTATTTCAGAACAGGCGATATCGCGTCGGCTTTGGTTATGCTGGCGTCGCTTGCCATGATCTTCCTTGTAGCGATGCCCGTACATGAGTGGGCGCATGCATATACCGCGCATAAGCAAGGAGACGATACTGCGCGCCTTCAGGGCAGAATGACCATCAACCCCATGGCGCATCTGACGCTGATCGGCTGCCTGATGATAGCTTTTATCGGTTTCGGTTACGCTAAACCCGTACCGGTGAATATCAACAACCTTAAAAACGGAAGGAAGAGCTTTGCCCTTGTGTCTTTGGCCGGACCTATTTCCAACATGCTGATGGGGTTCATAGCTCTGTTGTTCCTTAAGTTTTTTGAAACTGTAATCATCCCTCAGAGTATGGTTGCGCGGGTGCTGTACGTTTTCTTTTATTATTTTTCAACTATAAACATATCCCTTGCCGTGTTCAATCTGATTCCGATACCGCCGCTTGACGGTTCCCGCATACTGACACTCGTGCTGCCTGACAAGTACTTTTACGTCCTCGCAAAATACGAGAGATATATCATGATCGCCGTGTTCGCGCTGATTATGTTCGGCGCGTTGGACAAGCCCCTTTCCTGGCTGACCGGCACGATATACAACGCTCTCGATAAAGTGGCTTCTTTGCCTTTCATGTGGCTTCGATAATGTCTGCGCTGACATATAAAACAGGTGCTTTCGAGGGGCCGCTTGATCTGCTGCTTCATCTGATCGCTCAGCATAAACTGGATATCTATGATATAAATATATTCGAGCTCGTTACACAGTATACTGATTATATCAATATGATGCGCGAGGAGGATATGGATATCTCCAGCGAATTTCTCGAGATGGCTGCGCGGCTCGTATATATCAAATCCGTATCGCTGCTTCCGAAATATGAGGAAGCGGAGAAGCTCCGGGAAGAGCTGACCGGCCAGCTTATCGAATACCGCGACTGCAAGCTTATCGCCGCGGAGCTTTCAGGTATGACCGGGGGATTTGATAAATTCGTGCGCGAACCCGAGCCGATCCCCGCAGATATGACTTACAATCGCTTTCATGATCCTCTGGAACTTATCACGGCTTATCTGAACGCCGCCGGCAAACGCCTGACACGGCTGCCGCCGCCGGAAGACAGCTTTGCGGATATCGTAAAGAAGGCTGTCGTCTCGGTCGAGTCGAGAATAAAAAATATCTCTTTTCTTTTACGGCGGACCGGCAGGATAAAACTTGATATTCTGTTTTCGGAGTCAAAGACCCGTTCTGAGCTCGTAGCTTCTTTCCTTGCAGTGCTTGAAATGGCGCGCGACGGCAGGATCAGGCTCAACGGTACACTTGCCGCAATGACCGCCGAATATTCGGAGAATTTATCTTAAATGGAAACAAGTAAACTTGCATGCTCGCTTGAGGCGGTGCTGTTCGCCGCCGGCGAACCTATAGACGCCGAAACCGTAGCCGATGCTCTCGGGGCTGATATCTCCGGCGTCAGGCGCGCATTGGATGAACTTCGGCAAAAGTATTCCGAAGGAAGCGGAATAGAACTTCTGAGGCTCGGCGACAGATATCAGCTGTCTACAAAGAAGGAATACGCGGAAGACGTCCGGAGCGTTCTGGCTGTGAAGAAAAACAGTCCTCTTTCCGCCGCGGCGTTCGAAGTTCTGGCTGTCATCGCTTATAATCAGCCTGTTACCAAAGCTTTTGTTGAACAGGTCAGAGGGGTGGACTCAAGCGGAGTTATCGGGACTCTCTGTCAAAAAAAACTGATCGAAGAGTGCGGAAGACTTGACTTGCCGGGGCGACCTCTGTTATACTGTACAACAGACAATTTTTTGCGGTGTTTTCAGATGGCGTCCCTCGCCGACCTTCCGGATCTGCCTGAAAGGCCGGAAGCACAGAATGAAGAGACCGCTCAGGAATAAATCACTGTTTTCGGGGTGAATCGGATTTGACAGCGCTTTACATTATACTCGGTATAATACTCTTCTTTATACTTCTTCTGAGTATAAGGGCAAAGGTGCATATGGAGTATAAAACAGGCAGTGATTTTATCATGAGCGTTAAATGGGCTTTTCTGAGTATTCAGATCCTGCCTGCAAAGAAAAAAGAAAAAAAACCGAAAAAACCAAAACCGCCGAAAGAGGAGAAACCTGAAGAAGAGAAGCCGGAGGAAGAGAAACCGAAGGAGAAAAAGGATAATCCCGTAAAGATCTTTTATGAAAACGAAAAGCTTGCGGGATTTGCCGATCTGGCTCAGCGGTTTTTCGATCTTCTTTATAAATTCGGACTTAGAATGGGGAGATGCTTCATATTTGACGAGGCTTTTCTCGATCTTGGCGTAACCGGTTCAGACGCTGCCGATACTGCCGAAAAATACGGCAAATACTGCCGTATGGTATTTCCCGCTTTCGGTGCTCTTTGCGCCAACTGCAAGGTAAACAGCTATAATGTGAACGTTTATCCGGACTTCATCGCTCCGCCGGGCAACAGGACAGAACTGATATTCACCTGCGCCGTTATCCCGCGGAAAATGATAAATACGATCGTGATGTTCGGTGTCGGAGTTGTATTCAAGGTCGGAATCAGGTTCCTGAAAGGCGCAAAAAAACGCAGTCCGGAACCTGCGAAAAAAGATCCCGGCAAAAAGAAAAACCCGGATTCACCGGAACAAAAGAAAGAACAAACGGTTATTCAGAACGACAGTATATGAGAGGACAATTACTATGAAAGAGCAATCCGCAGAAAAAATTCTTGCAACAACCATTGAGCGCGTAAAGGATCTTGTGGATGTAAGCGTGATCATCGGCGATCCGGTCAAGGTTAATGCAGACATCACACTTATACCCGTGTCCAAGGTCACTTACGGTTTTGCCTCCGGTGGTTCGGACTTCCCGTCCAAGAACAACGTCCAGCTTTTCGGCGGCGGCGGCGGCGCCGGCGTCACGATCAATCCCGTTGCTTTTCTTGTCATCAACAAGGGAGAGATCAGCGTGAAGCATCTTGACGCGTCCGACAATGCAGCGGAGAGACTTGTCAATATGATACCGGAGATGTATGATAAAGTCACCGGACTCGCCTCCAGGAAAAAGACAGAGGAAGCTCCTGTCGATGATTATGTTCCGCCTGTTGTCGCAACAGAATAATCATTTATACAAAACCGATTGCCCGAAGTGAGTTTTTCGTACACTGCGGCTGCGGGTGCCATACCACGATAAATGTCAGAATCAATCAGATTGCAAAAGTATCTCTCTGCTTGCGGTGTGACATCACGCCGCAAGGCGGAGGAGCTTATCATATCCGGCAGAGTGTCCGTTGACGGTCATATCGCCGTTCTGGGCGATAAGATCGACCCGGATACGGCTGTTGTCACTCTTGACGGTAAGCGCATTACAAATACAGACAGGCGAGTATATCTTGCCATATATAAACCGCGCGGTTATTTGTCCTCCGTTTCCGATGACAGAGGACGAAAGTGTGTGACAGATCTGGTGAAGGAAAAAGACATCAGGCTCTATCCGGTTGGCAGACTGGATTACGATTCCGAAGGTCTGTTGCTTCTGACTAACGATGGCGAATTGGCTAACGCTCTTACTCATCCACGCTATAAAGTCGAAAAATCCTATATTGTAACCGTATCTCCTGCGCCGTCTTCCGAACAGCTGCAAGAGCTTGCATCCGGTGTCGATATTGACGGGCGCAGGACTGCGAAGGCAAAGATCAGCGTCCGCTCATCGGATGAGGACAGGGCTGTTGTACGGTTTATTATCCATGAAGGCCGGAATCGTCAGATCCGCCGGATGTGTGAGGCTCTCGGACTTGAGGTATTACGGCTGAAAAGAGTTGCGGAAGACGCTGTGCGGCTGGGTTCTTTAAAACCCGGCGAGTACCGTGAGCTGACAGAAGATGAGATCAGGGCGATAAGGAAAAAAGTATGCAGATAAAAAGTATGACGGGTTACGGCAGAGGCAGGGAAGTCTCTGACAGCATGAGCATAACCGTTGAAGTCAAAAGCGTAAATTCAAGATTCCTTGAGTTTAATTCACGCGTCGGAAGGGCTTATTCCTTTTTGGAAGAAAAATTAAAATCTTACGCATCCGAACGCATATCGCGCGGTAAGGTTGATTGTTTTGTTCAGATCGATTCTCTTGACGCGGGAGACAGTGTGGTCGAAGTCAATAATTCTCTTGCCGCAGGGTATATCGACGCAGCAAATCGTCTTGCCGAACGGTTCGGCCTGGAAAATGATTTTACACTGTCCGAACTTATGAAAAAGGATGATATCTTCCTGATTCGCCGTACTCCTGCGGATGAAGGTAAAATATGGAATGAAGTCAGAGCTGTTTTTGACGAAGCTCTCGCGGGGTTTGATTCGATGCGTCTTGCTGAAGGAGCGAAACTTCGGGAGGACGTGATCTCAAGGGCCGGAACTGTCATAAGTAAAGTCGAGTTTATTGAAAAACGTTCACCCGAAACAGTCAGGGAGTATAACGAAAAGCTCCGCGCAAGGATCGCTGAATTGCTTGCCGACGCTAACGTGGACGAACAAAGACTCATGACCGAGGCGGCTATATACGCCGATAAGGTTGCGGTGGCGGAGGAAACGGTCCGTCTGCGCAGCCATATTGATCAGCTTCATTCGCTTCTTGATTCAGACGTGCCGGTAGGCAGAAAGCTTGATTTCCTTGTTCAGGAGATGAACCGGGAGGCAAATACAATAGGTTCCAAGGCCGGCGATATAGAGATCAATCGCGCGGTCATAGATATAAAAGCGGAGATCGAAAAGATCAGGGAACAGATTCAGAATATAGAGTGATTTATGCAGCTTGTTAATATCGGCAGCGGGAATATGGTCAATTCCGAGCGGGTCATCGCGGTGGTCAGTCCGGATTCCGCCCCTGTAAAAAGACTTATTTCCGACGGTAAGGAGCGTGGAAACGTCATTGATGCGACCCACGGCAGGAAAACAAAATCCGTCATTCTTTCTGACAGCGATCACATCATCCTCTCATACCTGTCGGCGGATAAACTTGCCGATAGATTTGGTGCGCATACAGAGGAAGACGAATAATGGAAAATGATTACGCTTCCCACATAGTGGTACTGTCTGCCCCCTCCGGTACGGGGAAGGACACAATCGCCGCAAGATTGATTCAGCGCGACAGCAGGCTTGAATTGTCCTGTTCCGCTACTACGCGGAAAAAACGCGGCAGCGAGCAGGAAGGCGTCGATTATTACTTTATGTCCACTGAGGAATTTGACGGCCTTGTACAGAAGGGCGGTTTTATAGAGTTCGCTCAGTACGGCAGGAATAAATACGGAACTCTCAAATCCGACGTGATGCATCGGATCGACGCCGGAAAAACGGTAATTCTTGTGATCGACATTCAGGGCGGAGCGTCTATCCGCAAAATGTATCCCGGCGCTTTGACGGTATTCATTTTGCCGCCGTCCGCTGCGGAACTTGAGAGACGCCTGAGGAACCGCGGTACCGATTCGGATGAGGAAATATCCGAACGTATCAGGATAGCCGAAAACGAGATGAAGTGCGCGTCGGAATATGATTATACGGTGATCAACGACGATCTTGACAAAGCAGTCGGAGAAGTTTATAACATTATAGCAAAACACTGTTTGAACGGAGGTTAATTATGATAAGTGTTGATCTGCAGAATCTTATGAAGAACGAGAATATGAGCCGCTATGAGCTTGCTGTCGCAACCGCCAAAAGGACCCGTGAAATCGTGGATGAGGCAAACGAAGAGGGCAAGACCATCGCTGTCAAGCCTGTCAGTATAGCTGTTGAGGAATACGAGAAGGGAATGTGGGAGATAAAAAGAAAATATTGATGAAATGATCCTTCTGTCCAACGCGCTTGTCGCCGTAGAGAAGACTCTCTACGGGTTTGACAGGCTTTATACTTACATTATCCCTGAAGCCCTCTCTGCCGTTTGCAAGCCCGGCGCGAGGGTTCTTTTGCCTTTCGGCAACGGGAATAAACAGAAACAGGGGATAATTTATTCGGTTTCGGAATATTATAACGGGACAGAAGAAGAGGCGGCAAAGCTTAAGGCCATCCGATCGGCACCGGATCCGGAGCCTGTTCTGACAAAGGAGCTTATAAGGCTAGCTCTTGAGATCCGCGAGCGTTGTTTCTGCACCTTTTTCGAAGCGGCGCGTGTCATGCTTCCTTCGGGACTTATGCTCAGAACAGTCGAAACGGTATTTTTAAGTCCGCAGACCGCGGACGGCGATCCGGATGACGTCGGTTTGCCCGAAAAAACCGTTCTGGATTATATCAGAAAAAAGGATGAGTTCGTTACCCGCTCCGTTCTGCTTGAAAAAACAAAAGCGGACGATCACTGCATCGACGCACTTATCAGAAAGGGTTATCTCATACGGGCGTCCGATACAAAGCGCCGGGCAAATGACGCTTCCGTAAGACTTGCATCACTGTCATCCGAGTTTGCCGGTGACGCCGAAATTCCTTTTAAGCTTACTCCGAAACAAAAATCCGTTGTCGATTTTCTTAAAACGGTACCGTCTGCGTCTACATCGGAAATATGTTATTATACCGGGGTCACCGCTGCTGTTATAGAGAATCTCAGGAGTCGCGGAGCAATTGTATACCGGGAGGAAGAGATATACCGTTCACCCGCGAATCTGAACGATACGGAGCGGGACACATCGGAAATCGAACTGACTCAGACTCAGGCTGACGTACTGCGGGGAATATCGGAGATGAGCGATTCCGGCGGTACGGCACTTTTGTGGGGTGTGACCGGCAGCGGCAAAACCAGGATATACATGAGCCTGATCGACCGCATTCTCGGTGAGGGCGGAGAAGTCATCTTTATGGTGCCGGAGATCGCGTTGACACCGCAGATGCTTGCTCTGTTTTACGCGCGTTACGGTTCGGACGTCGCTGTCATTCATTCCGCGCTTTCCGTAGGAGAACGGCTTGACGAGTGGAAACGCATACGCTCCGGCAACGCGAAAATTGTCGTAGGTACGCGCAGCGCAGTATTTGCTCCGTTGAACAGTCTGAAGGCGATAATCATAGATGAAGAACAGTCCGAATCTTATAAATCAGAGTTGACTCCCCGTTATCACTGCCGTGATGTCGCCAGGCTGCGATGCTCATATGCACACGCGACCTTGATTCTCGGATCGGCCACACCGTCGTTGGAATCTTTCTCTCTGGCAAAAGCGGGAAAGTACAGATTGTTTACGCTTTCGGAGCGTTATGCTCCGGGTGGTCTTCCTGACGTAATTACTGTCGATTCCTCGGATAAACGGGAGATGGGCGGAAGGGTCGCAGTCAGTGAGACGCTTAAACGCGAACTTGAATGCAACCTCGAAAAAGGCGAGCAGTCGATACTGCTTATGAACAGGCGGGGATTCAATACATTTATCGCCTGCAATAAATGCAAAAAAGTAGTGACCTGCCCCAACTGCAGTATTTCGCTTACTTATCACAGCGCCAATAACCGGATGATGTGTCATTATTGCGGCTATTCAGCACCGGTTTCTCCTGTGTGTCCTTACTGCGGCGGCGACGCCGTGCGTTTTTCCGGCGCCGGCACCCAGCGGGTCGAGATGGAGGTTGCCGGGCTTTTCCCGGAAGCACGTCTTCTGCGAATGGACGCGGACACCACGTCTGCCAAAAACGCTCATAAAGTGAAATTCGACGCTTTCGGAAACGGAGAATATGACATTATGATCGGTACGCAGATGGTGTCAAAAGGATTGGATTTTCCAAATGTAACGCTTGTTGGAGTTATTTCTGTTGACGGAGAACTGTATAACGACGATTTCGGAGGCAGCGAGAGGACTTTCGACCTTCTGACTCAGGTCATAGGCAGGGCCGGACGAGGCGAGAGGCATGGCAGGGCGGTCATTCAGACCTTCAATCCCGAAAATGAACTCCTTGCTCTGGCAGCGAAACAGGATTACGGAGCATTCTTTGACACGGAGATACTTATCCGCAAAAATCTGGGCTATCCGCCCTGGTGTGACCTTTGTGTTTTTCTGTTCAGAGGTACAAACGAGGCCCGTGTGGCGGCGGGAGCAAGAGAGTTTTTCCGCTTGCTCAGAGCAAAGCTTAAGGCCCCCGGTTCGCCGGGAATGATCATTCTCGGTCCGAGCGCGCCTGCGGCGGCAAAGCTCAATAATTCGTACAGACAGCGTCTCATTGTTAAATGCAGAAACAATAAAAAGACCAGGGAACTGTTTTCCGAAGTGCTGACTGAATTCGGAGATGGGGCAAAATTTAAAGACGTCGGCGTCAGAACGGATATGAACCCGGCAAATCTTTTTTAGGGGTGAATACAGATATGGCATTAAGAAATATAAAAACAGAAGAAAATCCCATATTGCGCAAAAAATCGCGTGAAGTCACGGAATTCAACGATCGGCTTTTCAGTCTGCTGGATGACATGCGCGAAACGCTTTACAAGGCTGACGGCGTAGGTCTTGCCGCGCCGCAGGTCGGCGTACTGAAAAGGGTAGTGGTGATTGATCTCGGGGAGAACGGCGCTGCAGGCTATACCGAGCTGATAAACCCCGTAATAATCGAAGCGAGCGGTGAACAGACTGTGAATGAAGCGTGTCTCTCACTTCCCCATAAGACCGGCAAGACTTTAAGACCGATGTACGTAAAGGTGCGTGCTCAGAACAGACGCGGCGAATGGTTCGAGATTGACGGAACGGAACTGCTGGCCCGCTGCCTCTGCCACGAGATAGATCATCTGAACGGAATATTGTTTACCGATCAGCTTGCCCCCGGCGAACAGGTCGAGTATACGGAAGATTGAGATTATGAAAGTAATATACATGGGCACTCCCGACTTCGCCGTGCCATGCCTTAAGCGTCTGGTGAAGGAGAATTACGACGTGGTCTGCGTTGTTACTCAGCCCGATAAACCCGTGGGCAGGAAACAGATACTGACTCCGTCTGACGTCAAAGTCACGGCTCAGGTGCTGGGGCTGAATGTTTATCAGCCCCAGACGCTCAGATCCGACGAGGCGTATGAATATCTCGCCGCGTTCCGCCCTGATTATATGGTTGTGGCGGCTTATGGCAAGATCCTGCCGCAGAGGATACTTGATATACCGAAATACGCCTGTATAAACGTCCACGGATCGCTGCTGCCTCAATACAGAGGCGCTGCGCCGATACAGCGCAGCGTCCTGAACGGAGATAAGGTGACGGGCGTCACAACGATGCTGATGAACGCCGGGCTGGACACGGGCGATATCCTGCTGACGCGGAGTGTTGATATCGGCGAAAACGAGACGAGCGGAGAGCTTTTTGACAGGCTTGCGAGGCTCAGCCCGGATCTGCTTACAGAAACGCTTAAAAAATACACCGTCGGAGCGATACGTCCCATACCGCAGGATGAATCTCTGGCGACGTACGCCGCTATGCTCAGTAAAGCGGAAGCGGAGATCGATTTTGCGAAAACCGCGGCAGACGCGCATAACCTGATAAGAGGAATGAGCCCGTGGCCCGTGGCTTTCACTGTAATGGACGGTAAAAAGCTTAAAATTCTTGAGTCGCGCCGTACTGATATAAACTGCGGCGGATCGCCCGGTGAAATGTTTACAAAAGGGAACAGACTTTACGCGGTTTTTGCGGACGGCTGCCTTGAGTTTGTCAGCGTCCAGCCAGAAGGCAAGAAACCGATGAGCGGGAATGCTTATGCAATAGGGCACGGGATCCGCGATCTTTGAAAACGGAATAATCGGGGTAATACTATGGAACCGAACAGAACATTTTACAATGAGATACTCACAGAACACAATATAAATCCGGCGCACAAATACTCCCTCGAAAATCCAAAGTATATGCTTGAAGGGGTAAATCCGTCCTGCGGGGACGATATCGTTCTGCAGCTCAACACAGACGATAACGGCGTTATAACCGACGGTTCATTCGTGGGCGACGGATGCGCGATCTCTCAGGCGTCGGCGGATATCATGCTCGATCTGATTATAGGACGAACAAAAGAAGAGGCACTGCGTCTTGCCGATATCTTTGTCAGAATGATAAAAAACCAGGCGACCGAGGACGAGATAGAGGAGCTTGAAGAAGCCGGCGCGCTTCGTGATATCTCTCATATGCCCTCGCGTGTGAAATGCGCCGTGCTCGGCTGGCATACACTTGAGGAAATACTCGGGAAGTGATTATTCGACGGAAATCAGGAGGGGCCCTCATGAAAAAGGTGTTTTCGGTAGTTTTGAGTTTCGTTCTGCTTCTGTCTGTGGCGTCAACGGCGTTTGCCTCCACAGATGCACGGCTATATAACGTCTACGCTGATTCTATGCTGTTTCAGCGCGATACAGACGCGATCCTTGCGGGAGAAGCGCCGGACGGCAGCGAGATAATCGCCCGTTTGTATGATCAGGCAGGCGGGCTTGTGACAAGCGGTAAGGCGACGGCTTCGGAAGGCGGATTCTCCGTTTCTTTCCTTGCGCCGGCGGGTACCTATGATACCTATACTGTCGAAGTGAGCTGTAACGGAGACATCTTCGCTGAGCTTAAAAATATAGTATTCGGCGAACTTTGGCTGGCGATCGGTCAGAGTAACATGGAATATCCGCTGTACGTGACTCCGGAGGGAAAGGAAATGGTCTCCGCGCAGGAGACCGGTCCTCACGACGTACACGTGTTGTATATGCCCCCTCAGCAGATCGACGGCGTGTATCAGACACACTATCTGCCGCAGACCGACGCGGTCATCTGCAGCTGGTTTACAGCGGACGATACTCAGGTCTATAACATGAGCGCTCCCGCGTATTTCTTTGCGGTAAAACTGCAGCAGCAGCTGGATATGCCTGTCGGAGTGCTCAGTGTTCCTCTTGGCGGTTCCGCCATCGCGCCGTGGCTGTCGCGCGAAGCTATAGACGGCAGCCCTGCTGTGAAACAGCACCTGATTGATAATAACGAATACTATGAAGAGGAGCACTGGAACAGTGCCGACTGCGCCATGCATCTTGACATGACGAACCTGTATAACAACAATATCGCCCCGCTTATTAACTTCCGTCCGCAGGGAGCTATATGGTATCAGGGCTGTTCCGATCTGTTCCTTAACCATTCCGCTGAGTATTATCGCGACTGCTTCGACCTGATGCAGGACAGCTATACCGCGGATTTCGGTTATACCGGCGGGCGGATGCCGTTTATCTTCACGCAGATCGCCTGCTATGATTACGGACAGGGGCCGTTCCGTGTGACCCAGTTCAACGAGGTCTTCACAGATCTTGCAAAGGCCGATCCCTCTTCCCGCGGTGAAGTGACGATATATGATCTCTCATTGGATTTCAATGAATGGGGATCGATCCATCCCATGACAAAAAAGCCGATCGGGGATAGGATGTTCCTGCTGGCTGAAAGCCTCGTTTACGGCAAAAAATCGCCAACCTCCGCTCCGTACTGCAAAAAAACGGAGATAAAGGAGGACGGCGTATATCTGACCTTTGAAAACGTCGGCAGCGGTCTGCAGTTCACGGGAGGCACGCCCCGCGGTTTCGCTGTATGCGGTGAAGACGGAGTCGCCGTGGAAGCGGACGCCGAGATCGTATTGAACGACACCGTACGCGTTTACAGCGAGTTTGTGAAAGATCCTGTCGCTGCGACATATGCAGCCGGAAGCTGGAGTGAACGTGCAAATCTGTGGAGCTTCTACGGCGGAGAGCCTTTCATGCCAGCTGCTCCTGTCGGTATACTTGATCCCGCTGTCAGACATCATTATGCCGATAACGCCTGGATGAACTGCGAGGATATGAATTTCTTTGAAAGCGGAGTGAACACCGGATATATCGAAACGTGGACAGCATCCGGATGCTCCGTCTGCCTTGAAACGGAAGACATGGCTGAAGGTGACGGCGCGCTGCGCATTTCTTCTCTTGCTCCTCTGTTTACTCTTTCTCCGAATATCAGCGAAAAGGATAAGCTGAAATATGTCGTGTTCGATAACGTTGACGACGATTGGTCCGATTACGGCATCCTTCGTCTTCAGGTAAAGAATTGCGGGAAGGCTCCGGTCCGGCTGAACGAGATACGTCTTTATACAAGCGAAACCGGTTATTACACTCCGGTATGCGTTGAATCGGGTCTTGCCGGCGTCACCGTTCCCGCAGACGGTGAATGGCATACGTTCACCTTTGATCTTAACAGATTGCTCCTGATGGGCGCCGGATGCGAAAAAACGAACGACAAGCTGAGCGCCGTCAAACAAATCCGGTTTAAATGGGAAGGCGCGAACGCCGAGCTGCTGCTGGACGATATCCGCGTGTTGTCAGAATCTGACGACCAGTCCGGGACGGCCAGATCGTTTGAAGAGGTGATTGCGTACCTTAAAGCGCTGTTTGCCGCGTTCCGTGATATAATGCAGGCTTTCTTCGGGATAGTTCCGAAATCCTGAAAAAAAAAAACACGAGAGCCCGTTCCGTGATGGAATCGAGCTCTCTTTTTATATCAGAATTCGTCGAATCTCAGCTGACCGTTATTCACGTCTTCAAGCTGACTGTCGTGAGTCGCCTTCAGAGTGTTCTCTATGGCGCATTTTTTGATAAGCCCCTTGACGGTCAGATCAAGATCGGTATTTTCGCTGTAATCCGCCGGGAATGCGAAGTCCACACGTCTTTGCAGAAGCAGTTCATTTGCGACTTCGCTGCCGCCCCGCGCAGGGTTGAATACCGCTATCGAACTGCCGCCGTAAGCCTTGACCATCTTCATGCACGGCACGTCGGACAATCCGTCTCCGATATATAGCATATCATGGAACCGCACCCTGCGATCGCTCTCCGGAGTGGAGCGGTTCAGGTCCTTGTCATTGGAAACGTCCAGCACGCCCTTGTTTATGCGGTAAATGAACTGTGTTTTTGACGTGTAATTGACAGCCGATTTCGGGAAGACCGCCCTGCCGTCGTCATCGTACAGGAACTCGCTCGCGTATATTTTTTTGAAATATTTACCGATAGGGGAACCCTCGATTATTTCTACAAGTCCGGAAGACAATACGTAATGCTCGACCTCGACTCCGTTTTCGATGCCGAAAGAGTTTAGACGTGAAAACCAATCTCTGACACCCGGGAAAAACTCTATATTCTTTCCGCATTCAACCAGTTCGTCCCTTGTGAGCGGAATGTTTTTCTCCCGCGCCTTGACTATCATGGTGTACATATAGGACAATATTTTGTCCATATCCCTGCTCTCACCGAAAGTATTGGCTTCGTGCCAGAAATCGGCAGGGGTCATATCGAGTTTCGGGATGAACTGATATTCCTGCATGTCGCAGGGACTCAGAGTCCTGTCAAAATCATAAAGAATAGCGTAAATTGGCATGATATTACCTTTGAAAATAAGTATTGCATAAATCGGAAAAGATGATATAATATATCGTATCTTATTTTGTTTAATAAAAGTTTAAAGGTGATATTATGGACAATAAATCTTTTGAATTGACATCTGGGAACGGCAAGCCTTATTACATCACGACAGCCATCGCCTACACCTCGCGCAAGCCGCACATCGGAAATTCCTATGAGATCGTGCTGGCGGACGCGATAGCGCGTTTCCGCCGTATGCAGGGCTATGACGTTTTCTTCATGACCGGCACGGACGAGCACGGACAGAAGATCGAGAATTACGCAAGGGACGCCGGCGTTTCCCCCAAAGAATACGTGGATAAAGTCGCAGGCGAGATCCGCGATATCTGCGATATGCTCGGAACTTCTTACGATAAATTTATAAGGACCACCGATAAAGACCACGAGCAGACCGTTCAGAAGATCTTCCTGAAGCTCTATGAGCAGGGGGATATTTACAAGAGCTATTATGAGGGTATGTACTGCACGCCCTGCGAGTCTTTCTGGACTTCCTCTCAGCTCGTGGACGGCAAATGCCCTGACTGCGGCGGAGAAGTCCAGCCTGCGAGGGAGGAAGCGTATTTCCTTAAACTCTCGAAATATCAGAAGCAGCTTGAGGATCATATAGAGGCGCATCCGGACTTTATTTATCCTGAGGCCCGCAAAAACGAGATGCTCAATAACTTCATCCGTCCCGGTCTGCAGGATCTGTGCGTGTCCCGTACCAGCTTCAAATGGGGGATCCCCGTCACCTTTGATCCCGGACACGTTATCTACGTCTGGATAGACGCTCTTTCAAACTATATCACAGGTATAGGTTACGATCCGGACGGCTCCGGCGAGATGTACAGGAAGTTCTGGCCGGCGGACGTGCATATCATCGGCAAAGATATAATACGTTTCCATACGATCTACTGGCCGATCATGCTTATGGCTCTGGGCGAGCCCTTGCCGAAACAGGTTTACGGCCATCCCTGGCTGCTCTTCGGCGAGGACAAGATGTCAAAGTCCAAGGGCAACGTGATATACGCGGAGGACCTTGTCCGCCGCTTCGGAGTGGATGCCGTGAGATATTATCTGCTTTCAGAGATGCCACATGCCCGCGACGGCTCGATATCATACGCCACCATGAGCGAGAGATATAATTCCGATCTTGCCAATTCCATCGGCAATCTTGTGAACAGAACCGTCGCCATGGTCAATAAGTATTTTGACGGCGTCCTTCCCGTGAACACCGTTTCCGATCCTCTTGACGACTCGTTCAAAGCCGATATCATGAGCGCTGTACCTGCAGTTGAGAAGGCTTTCGACGAATTCCGTATAGCCGATGCAGCCGAGGCTATCCTGAACGC
>JAILQN010000061.1 GCA_024699005.1 Clostridia bacterium | reverse complement strand
GGTGGCAAGATAATCCAGCATGGCGCCGACGGAATTCTGCAGCGCTTCCAGACGGGAGATGCCCCCGACGGTATTGGTCATGGAGGAGGAGGTATCCAGCATCAGCACGATATCGATACCGGGAGTCATAGGTATGCCCGTGGCGGTAAGCTCCACCTTCGCAACGCCGTTTGTAAGGAAGTTCGGAGCGCCGGCGGTCTTGTCCACTTTGACGGAGCCTTCGTTCGGATACTCGGGATAATCCTCATTCTGTATGAGATGCAGAATGAGGTCGCTGAACCAGTAGCCGTCCAGCGCGCTGTAGAAAGCGCCGAGACCCGGCACGTCGCCCGGCTCGCCGCAGTAGGAAGAAACGTTATTGTGACCGGTGTAGTCGATAAGGTCGCCCACCCTGATGGGGATCTGCTCCGTATCCGCCGCCTTCTTCTCCCCGCTCTTGTAGGTGACGTTGAAATACAGGCCCGTGTAGGTGGTTGCGGAAGCGCCGACGTACAGGGTCGCCTCGTTCGCGGAGATCGTGACGGATTCTATGGGAGAGTTGTTCGCGCCGTCGTCGGCAGCCGCGGGAACGACTTCCTTAAGCTCTCCGGGCATGGTAACGTTATCCAGCCTGTAGAACTCGAAATCAGCGCCGATGTCGGACTCCGTAAAGTAAGTGTAGTCCATGCCCGCGACAGAGACCGGGCTGCCGATATGGCGGGTGTATTCGTCGTTGAGAGTGGTATCGACGTTGTGGAGCAGGATCTTCGCTCCGCCGTTTGCGGCGTCGGTCAGCGTGATATACGAGGCGGCGTCGCTGCCCAGTCCTGCGGAATAGGTCAGAACGGAATCCGGGTCAAGAACGGTAGTAGTGGTGGTTGTGGTAGTTTTTTTATAAAGAGCAAACCAGGCGTAATCATTGGACGTTGTTGACCATTCAAAAACGTTGGAACTGGTATTAAACCTCAAATAATATGTTCTATTATTATCCTTGCATGAAAATCTGAAATCAGGATTGCTGCCATTTTCACAGGTGAGTGCGCTTCCGTTATCGTTTACTCTTATTTTGATTGCATTATCATTCCACAAATTTAAGTATTTGTTGTTGCTTGCCTGAAGTTTGTTATTCGTCCATTTCCATTCAATTGCCGAATAATCACCTGTAGTCGTGACGTAATTGCCGTCGACGGTTACCTGCTGACTCGTAACACCGTCATTACCTGATAAGGCAAGTGCATATTTATTATTTGCCCAGGCAGGCACAATGATATACGTTTCACCGGCAGTGATCGCACCTTTGCCGATCTGTTCATAGACAGCAGTCGTTCCGGTGTTCGTATTGTATTGCGCACCGGTTCTTGTGACCTGCAGCTTACGCTGCTGACTGTCAGCGGTTGCGGTAAAGCTGTTGTTCTGCCAGGTGTACTCAAGGGAATCGTTGTTGCCGTGGTCAAGATACTTGCCGCCGTTTTCGTCGGTATTCACCTGTACGGGGATCGCGCGCAGGTCGTTCGAGGCGGAGACCGCGTTTGTGCCGTTCACGATCACGTAGGTCCCGCCGGCGGTCAGCGAAGATGTGTCGGTCACGTTCTGCTTCACGTAGCGCGGGATCTGGTAGTCGGGCTCCTGCTTCGCGCCGTACAGAGCGATGACGACGTTATTCGGACCGTCGCCGTTATTATAGCTGTTCACAAGGTTGCCGTTCTTGTTGTAATCAAGATTCAGACCGACGGTGCCCACTGTGGTATGGAAGTACCACAGCCCGTCGCCGTATTGCACAAGGGTGAATACCGAGCCGTTGTCGGTAAGAGTTCCGTTATAGGATTCGGTGGTGCCGCGCTTTGACAGTGTGAGCTGCCCCCCGTCGCAGCCGAGCTTCCAGCCGTCGTTGCCGGATTTTGTGAATATCCATTCATAAGCGCCGAACGCGCCTTCGATCGTTGAGCCCAGAGAGAAACCGGCGGGAACGCTGTCCAGACGGAAGCCGGTCCGGTCGTTTGCGGTGATGGACTCGCGGGAGATCAGACCCGTCTTATTGTCTTCGGACCTTGTGCGCGCGAAGACCATAACGTACCTTTCCCCTTCCACGATCTGTGAGGGATCGGTGATGCGGGGATAGACCGCCGACGCGGCGGTATGATCGGAATAGGGGCTGATGACGGTCCCCGAAACGTTTTTCGCGCCGAATACGGCGAAAACGACCTGGTTGCCGCCGTTTGGCCAGCCGTTGATCAGGTCGTTGCCCTTATCATAGTCCCACATTACCGTCGTGCCGTTGACGTTCGCGGTCAGTTTGAAAGCATTGTCCGTATTCGCCGTGTTGAAGGTGAACGCAGTGCCGCCGGACGGAACGTAAGAGACGTTGTGCGAATTGTTCGAACCATTCTTGGTCCACTTGACCTGACCGGACTCGTTGGACATGATCCAGTTGCCGGAGGACTCTGTCAGCGTGAACTCATACGCCTCATAATCGCCCGAGATCGACGCGACGGGAAGCTCGGACACGTTGAGACACGCGTTCGGGTCGAAGCCGGTGATACCGCCGCTCGTTTTAAGGGTGTGGCCCAGTATCTTGTTCTGCGAAGCGGTGAAGGTACCGGAAGCATTCTGCAGACCGATATAGACGAAGATATATTTCCCGCCGCTGACGAGCTGAGAGGCGTTCGTGATGCGCGGATAGACCTTCGCACTGGCGTCGGAGGTTCCGCCGGCTTCGGCTTCCACGTGCACCACGGGGTCGATCTCATATTCTGTATCGTCCACTTTCGACGTCAGGCTCAGGGAATACGGGCTGTTTACCACGCTCGCATCGGGGGTATAATGAATATTTGCGTTGGTGTTTTCGCCCTTGTAGTAGTTCCAGATGCCCGCCTTTTTAAGGTCGGCGGTGCCGGCAGTATTATAACGGGTAATAGTGACGGAGCTGTCGGTGATCTGGAAACAGGACATCGTCATATCGGCGATATCGTAGGTCGGATTGGAGACAGAGCCGGTCGAAGTGTTCTGATGCTTGTAATAACCCATATAACCGGCGTTCATGTAGGTAAATTTCAGTTCGTATGTACCGTAAGAAGTGCGGGAACCTTTGTCCGCGATATTGATGCTGTCGCCCGGTTTCAGGAAAATATTCGGTCCGCCCAGATAATCATCCCAGCCGTTGGAGTGATTATGCCCGAACAGGAAGATTATATTAAGACCGTGATCGCCCGCGTCCTGCAGAACGTCGAAGATATCCTTCGCATATTGATTGTCGCCGTCGTTTACCGTACGCATGGAGAAATGCAGCGGCAAATGGGAAACAACGAATATCGGCGCGGTGTAGTCCACGGCGATCTTATGGTTGAAATAGCGGCGCATGGTCTCCGAAAGCTCCAAAGTGGCTGTCTCGCTGACGCCGGTGGACGCCCACTGATAGTCGCGCTCGTTTATGACGAACACGCCGTAAGCGCCGCTCGCCGGATCGTTGTCGCCGCTGGGGGAAGTGCCGCCCGCGGTGCTTGTCGGGTCATGGTTGCCCTGCACGTAGACGGTATTTGTGCCGGAACCTATCAGCCCGCTTGCAGTCGCCGCGTTCGCCAGGGAATCGACGCCTGCCCGCGTATCGCTTTCGGTACGGTTCAGATCATAATCGAAATCTCCCGCGCAGATGAAGCCGTCCACGTCTGAAATGCCGGCGTTCTGCATCTGAGCCGCAACGCGGCTCACCAATACCTCTCCGCCGGCGTTCCCGGTCGCGCCCATCGAATACGTATCGGAATTCATATACTGATAATCCGAACACGCGACGACGGTGGTCGTCGTCTCATCCGAAACCGGCGTCTGCGCCTGCGCTTCCACCGGCATGGCGATCATTCCGACCGACACGACGGAGAACACCATCAGCACGCTTAAGAACAGGCTGATTGCTTTTTTCATACTTGTTTTCATCTCTTTCATAATACTGACCTGCCATTCCTTAGATGTAAAAAATATGTCACAGTAATAGTAATACATTTTATCCGATTTATTATACCTGTTTCTCACTCCCGAGTCAATACTTTGTTAAAAAAAGTTCTTTATTGTTTGTTAACAAAAAGTCTTTATTTGTTAAAAAAAAATTGACATTTATCAGAACGCCGTCAGACGACATTCCGGAAGCGTTTTTACGGAGAGACCGATCAGAGGGGAAAATTGAATCCGAGAGGATTTTTTACGTCATTATTATTTGATCAAAATGACGAAATCTTCACCGGACTGTCACCGAACAGTCACATAAGACCGTTATAATTCAATCAGAAAAGCAATACCGGAATAAAATAAATTCAATAAATCACTATTGCAATATGCTTATCTGTTATATATAATAGACAAAAGCTGTAAATAAGAACAACAAAAGGAGATTTCAGTTTATGAAGATTCTGAGAGCAACGGTCAGCCTGCTGCTGACGCTGCTGCTGCTCGCGTCCGTCTGCTCTGCGGCGTTCGCCGCCTTTGATGCGGACGCCGCGCCGCTGCCGGACGGTTTTGATCCGTCCGCAGACACATTTGAACCGCTTCCGGAGGAAGTACCGGAAGACCCGTTCGAATACAGATATTCCGTAGTCGACGGCGATATCCTGGTCACGCCCATACCGCCCGGACCGCAGGAAAACGTCGCCATTCCCGAAAACGCGACAGCCGACGCGGATTGGGACGCTCTCTTTGAAGCCATGTTTCAGGCGCTGTACACCGGGCAAAGGGTCGACGTGCTGGATCTGCGCATCCCCTACACATCGGAAAACCGCACCTATATATCAAGCAATGAGTGGTACAATCCCCGTTTCATGCGGACGTACGCAAACTATTCCTTTGAGACAGTTGACGGTGTAAGCTACATTTCATATTTCACAGTTAATGAGGAAGACAGCGCGGAGTACCGCATGAAATACGACGCCTGTATGGACGCCATCGACACACTGATGTACGGCATCAAAGACGATACCGAACTCAGCACGGCGGATAAATGCCTTATTCTGCACGACCGTCTTTGCGCCTGGTGTGAATACGACAAAATAAACAAAATCGCGAAAGATGCCGGTACGGGCGTCATTCCGGAAGAGTCATATTCTCCCTACGGTCCGCTTGTTCTGAGGATCGGCGTGTGCAACGGCATCGCGCTCGCGTACAACTGGATGCTGGATATTTTAGGAGTAGAGAATTATTATATTTCTTCCTCCGGTCTCAATCACGGCTGGACGATGCTGTATCTGGACGGCGAGCCGTATTTTGTTGACCCCACTTGGGACGATCCGACCTGGGACGTGCCCGGCAGAGTCGTGCACACCTATTTCCTTCTCTCATATCCCACGTTCCACCCGAGCCACGACGCAGATGATTATACGACGGCTCCCTCCTCCGACGCATATGAGAATTATTTCTCCAAGAACAGCAAAACGAAGATCTTGTATATCAACGGAGCCATGTACTATCATCAGTACAACACCGACAATATAATCAAAAGGCTTCCGGACGGCACCGAGACCGTCGCCGCGACTGTAAACAGAAGCTACTCTTATCCATACAATGAAGCCGGGAATATTACGACAAGAAGACTTCCGACGATTCAGATGCTGGCGATAGGCGACTGGATCATTTACACGGAGCCCCGTTCGGTACACGCGTTCAACACAGTCACCGGCGAAGATACGCTCGTTTACACGCCAACTGACGCCCTTTTCCCGACCTGGGATTATTATCTGATGGGACTTGAACAGATCGACGGCGTGATTTACTGCTATTCCAACAATATGAACGGCTACGACCGCGACAGTACGCCGGAGGAATATCTGGATCTCACCACCAATATGCGCGAATCGTTCACGTTCTGCGCTCACGACGATTATGAAACGCTGGAACAGCTCAGGGGCGATAACTGTCTTACCCTCGGTCAGGCGAGGAAGATCTGCCCGGACTGCGGCAAGATAATATACGTAGACGGCGAAGGCATATACGGAGATCACTCGTTCACCGTCGAAACCGCTTCTGAAGAGACCTATGCCGTACCGGCTACCTGCACCACTCCCGCCCGGTACTATTATACCTGTGCATTTTGCGACGGGATTGAGAGAGAGCCGGACCATACGTTCTCTTACGGCGAGGTACTGCCGCACCGGTACGAGTCCACAGACACTCCTGCCACCCCCACATGCCCGGGATACGTCACCAACGTCTGCCCGGACTGCGGCGACGTCTCTTATACCGGCTTTACGTTCTGCCCGGGCAGCACCGCGAACGGCGTTATAGACGACGCGTTCGCCTGGCAGATAGTTGACGGCACGCTTTCGATATACGGACACGGAGACCTGCCGGATTATTCCGCCGATACGCTGCCGCCGTGGAACGCTTACAAGGACGATATCACCGCCCTCGTGATCAATGACGGCGTTACGGCAGTCGGCGCGTACAATTTCTATGATCTTGACAAGATGGCCGCGATGACCCTTACGGACGGCATTACCGTGATCGGTCAGTACGCCTTCGCCAACGCAAAATCGCTTACAGAATTCGTAATGCCGGCGTCGCTGCTGACGATCCGTTCGTTCGCTTTTGATCACGCGGAGAAGATAGAGACCATCACCAATAACGACGTTATAAAAACTCTGGAAGGCGACGCTTTCTCATATTTATCCGCTCTTCAGGATATCGTTATTCCCGGCACGGTAACGTCCATCGGTCACATAGCGTTCAGATATTGCAACAGCGTGAAAACCGTTGAACTGCAGGAAGGTTCAATCTCTTCTATGCCCAGCTTTATGTGGATGCCGGGCGCCAATATAGAAGAGATCCGTCTGCCTTCGAACATCACGAATATTCCCGGCAGCGCCGCTTATAATTCCCTCAGCGCCTGTAAAAAGATCACCGTCGCGGATAACAACCCGGCGTATACTTCAGCGGACGGCGTCCTGTACACCAAAGATATGACGACTCTGGTCAAATATCCCGGTCAGCGTCCCGGAGCGTATTACACCGTTCCGGACACGGTCACCACAATCGCCTACCGCGCGTTTACGTGGCTGAGAAATCTTCGGTATCTGGATATGACGGATCTTCACATCCGGACGCTGAGCAACGCGCCGTTTTTCTCCAATTACAGAAACCTGCGCATCGATCTGCCCGCGGAGCTCACGGCATTCAGCGGTACCGTATTCTATCATATGGATATAGACAAGATCTACGTTCCCGCCTCCGTGACCGCCGTATCCGACACTTTCAACGATCCCCAGAACCTTAACGCAATAACTTTCTTCACAAATTCCGACTCGGCCGGGATAAAGACCGTCTGCGACGAAAAGAACTATCCCTGCACTGTGCTCGCAGGCCATACGCACACGTTCTCCGAGACCGTTTACTCGGAAACCGGCACCTGTATGCAGCCCGGAATCGCCGTACTCGCCTGCGAATGCGGTCAGTTTGAGATCACCGAGATTCCCGCAGGGCACAGCTTCACCGCGGAAACGGCAAATGACGACACGCTCAGATCGGAAGCTTCCTGCTCCTCCCCCGCGGTTTATTACTATTCATGCGAAACCTGCGGGACCGTTGAGCGCAACGACGACCATACGTTCACCTTCGGCAGCGCGCTTGAACACAGCTGGGAATGGACGGAGGACGTCCCCGCAACCTGCGGAACCCCCGGCACACAGCATGAGGAATGCAGCGCCTGCCATATGAAGAGGAATGAGAATACCCCCATCTTCCCCACCGGCGATCATGATTACACCGCCCGGACGGTGAAGGACGACGCACTCAAGTCAGAAGCCAGCTGCACAGCTCCGGCAGCATACTATTATTCCTGCGCAAATTGCGGAGCTGTTGAAGGAAACGACTCTCACGTCTTTACGAACGGCGATACCGTTGAGCACAGCTGGCAGTGGATCATTGATACGGAGCCTGGCTGCGCCACCTCCGGGATCAGGCACGAAGAATGCAGCGTATGCCATGAAAAGAGGAACGAGAACAGCCCCGTCAGCCCCACCGGCGACCATGACTACTCTGCGGCAACGGTGAAGGACGACGCCCGAAAATCGGAAGCCGACTGCTCCTCTCCGGCGGTTTACTATTATTCATGCAAAGACTGCGGAGCCGTTGAACATAACGACGCTCACACCTTCACCTCCGGCAGCGCGCTTGAACACAACTGGGAATGGACAGAGGACGTTGCCGCTACCTGCGGAACCGCCGGCACACAGCATGAGGAATGCAGCGCCTGCCATGAGAAGAGGAATGAGAATACCCCCATCTCCCCCACCGGCGATCATGATTACACCGCCCGGACGGTAAAGGACGACGCTCTCAAGTCAGAAGCCGCCTGCGCCGCTCCGGCAGCATACTATTATTCCTGCGCGAACTGCGGAGCGGTTGAAGGAAATGACGATCACACCTTTACAGCCGGAACCGCCGCCGGGCATAAATTCGTCTGGATAACCGACGTCGGGCCTACCTGTACCGAAGGCGGCGTCAGACACGAGGAATGCTCCGTCTGCCATGAAAAGAGGAACGAGAACAGTCCTGTCGGTCCCACCGGCATCCATGATTATACCGCAGCGACGGTGAAGGACGACGCGCTCAAGTCCGCCGCCACATGCACAGCCCCAGCCGTTTATTACTACTCATGCAAAGACTGCGGAACCGTTGAACGTAACGACGCCCACACCTTTACCTCCGGCAGCGCGCTCGGACACAGCTTCGGCGAATGGATCACCGACACCCCCGCCTCCTGCGAGGAGGAAGGCGTGAAGCGCCGCGTGTGCGGACGCTGCGATCTGACGGAATACGAACCGATCGCAAAAACAGGCCACGTTGACGCCGACGGAAACGGCATCTGCGACAACTGCGACAAAGCGATCCCTGCAGGGAACACTCCGTCCGATTCCGGTTCATGCCCCTATTGCCACGGCACCCACACCGGACCGTTCGGCGGACTGATCGCATTCTTCCACCGGATTCTGTATTTCTTCAGAACGTTGTTCAATAAATAGGGAAGAGCTATCTCCCGTAATAATCAGACAGGGGACGGTTTTCGCAGAACCGTTCCCTGTCTGATACTCATAGCTGAAAAAGTTTTTCACAGCCTCAATTATGACAGATTCTTCACTTTTCAGTCACCTTGTTGTCACTTTGCTTTTTTAAAATACAGTTGTGATTGGAAGCAGACAGCGATCGGGTCTGTCGCTCCGCCAAAAGGAATCTCTCAGTTTTTTGCGAAGAAAGGATTCATCATGAAACAAACGTTAAAAATTACCTGCGCCTGTTTTCTGGCGATTCTTATGCTGATGACAGCCGCCGTTCCCGCGTTCGCATATGATGCCGCGTGGGGGGAGGAGCTCACCGTTGAAGGCGATTTTTCTTATCAGCTCAACCCGGACGGTTCTTTCAGATACCTGGTATACCGTGGCTATGAAAGCGAAGGAAAAGAGGCGCATATCCCCAAAACGATAGCCGGGATAACCCTGACTCCGGATAATTTCGACAGCACCGTATTTACCTCAATGTCCTGGCACCTTCCCGAATCCTTCACAGTCGACGACGACAACGAATACTTCAAGGTCATTGACGGCGCACTCTGCACCAAAGACGGCAAAATCCTTGTGATGATGCCCTGGAAAAGCTCTGAAGCCGTGTGTATCGTTCCCGACGGGATCGAAATGATCAAAAAAAACAGCCTGTACTATGAGAACTGCGTCGTGATTCCGGCCTCGGTCACGAGCATTGAGGGAACAATTAACTGCAACGCGATAGCGGGATATCCCGGAACAACGGCGGAGACCTACGCAAACGCTCATAAAAAGGAATTTGTTCCTCTCGGTCAGGGACATAAACACGCGTATTTCAGAGGGATTGTACAACAGGCTACCTGCGTAAGCGCGCTTGTTTACGAGCTCGTCTGCCCCTGCGGCGAGCAGCGCCTGATCGAAACCGAAGAATACGGAGATCATTATTTCGCGAGATGGGAATATGATGAGGCGACCGGCGAAGACCTTCCAACGGTCTGCGAGTACTGCGGCAAGACCTGGGAGGATGCTTACGGGGAGCCCTATGAATACAGCGACTACGGCGAATGCAGCTGCAGCTGCCATAACATAGGAGGCTTTGTCTCGGACAGTTTCGGGAGCAGTGATCCGATCTCTTTCCTCCGCGACTTTTTCCTGAGACTGCGGATCCTTTTCTGGCGCATATCCGGAACGCATAAGTACTGCGAGTGCGGAAAGAGACATTATTAAGGTGACAGGTTACAGGTGACAGGAGGAAACCACAATGAAAAAATACATTTCGATAGTATTATCACTTACCATGCTGATCGCGGCGTTCGCCTTTACCGGAGCGGCGAAGACCTCTTACCCGGAAAGCGAACATAATTACGGTCCCAATCTTTACGAAACGTGGGAATACACCTATCCCCGAAACGCGGACGGACTCTACGTCACGTTCGACAAAAGAACTTATCTTTACGACAAAAACGCCTGGTCCTATTCCCTGTCCGAAGAAGAGCTTGAAAATATAGACGAATACGATCTGCGTGAGTTTATTGAATACGGTTCCTGGTACCGCGGCGCCGATTACCTCGAGATTTATTACGGAGAGGATAATACGTATTACGGCGGTTATACCGGCGACGAGCTTGCGGGAGCGACCCTGTATATCCCCGGCAACAGCTTTACCCTTGAGTTCATAACAAACGCGTCCGACAGCGGCTGGGGCTTTGCGATCACGCGCATTTCCGACACCGCTCCCAAGGGCGTCGCGACAGTGAATTATCATATCGACGGAGACTGCTTCCCCCTGGTTGCACACAAAGGCGAGACAATAAGCCTGAATCCCTACTACAGGCACATTCAGAACGGAGACAGGATACTGACGGGCTGGCAGACCGAGGAAGGCAGCGCATGGAATTACAATGCGGAAGCCTGGGTCTATAACTCCGATACGGACGAATGGGAACAGCATCCGACCTGTACCGATATCATCGCGGAAGCCGGCGCCGTGTACGATCTCTACCCGGTCTGGTGCCCCATAGGGCTCAGAGCCGACGAGGTGTTTTCCTTCACCAACAGCGACGAATACTTTGACGGCGGATATTATTACACCGACAGAAACTACGTCCGCAATATAGGCAACTGGATGACGACCTTCGGCGTGACTCCTTTCATGCCCGTCGCCGCATTGGGGATCACCTACCTTTCCGTATACTGGCCGACTTACGAATTCTACGGCTCCTGCTGCGGATTCCCGATAACGGAGCTGCTGCAGCACTACGGAAAGATCGACCTGCTTTCGACCCAGGGTGTGAAGACCGTCGCCGAGCTTGAGCCGACTGACGAGCTGACAAGCATAATAAACGTCTATAACAACAACGCCGTCGCCTGCCATCTTGTGAACAACGTCGCTCTGGATCCCGGCAGCGAGGGATATACCGCCCAGCTCAGAAAACTGTACGAGACTCTTGAAAAAGGCACTCCGGTCTATTTCGAATTCTATCCCGGCGGCGGGGAACACCCCATGAAGATACTCGCGACGTCAGGATCCGTGTCGGAAGTGTTTGAAAGATTTGACGACGCCCACGGCATACTGCTCACCGGCGCTTACACCGCCTCCGACGGCTCGCACGTCCTTATCGCCTGCGACTGCAACTCAGACGCTTATTCTGCGGGCCGCTGCGATACTCTTACTATCAATGAGGATTTCACCGAAATCTCTTACGGCAGCACGCTGGAGGGTTTTTCGTGGAACGACGACGTAAGTCAGTTCGATTCATTCAGGCTGACCGGCGTATCGAATCCCTTCGCATGGCATACAGCGTTTTTCCGCCATCTGGCTGATACCCTGAGGCAGATCTTCGATCTGTTCCGGAAAACAGGTGTCAGATGACAGGTAACAGGTAACAGGTGACAGGTGACAGGTAAATCGATAAGAGGGACGGTTTTCACGGGACCGTCCCTCTCTGAGTTTATTTTCATATTGTTTTCTCCCTCCGTTTTCAACTCTCCGTTGAGACGCCTCAACGCTCAGGTTATTTCTTTTGGCACACGGGACTTATACAATAAAACTGGTGTTTAATACAAAAAAGGAGCAGACATTATGATCACCGAATTCTTTCAGAAGATCGCCGCGTTTTTCACCGGCATAATAGCCTTCATTACCGGCATTTTCGCGCCGCTCTCCGGCGGCGGACAGAACGGAAAAGACCTTGACCTGAACGGTTACCGGCTCGTTTTCGAGGACGAGTTCAACGGCAATTCATTGAATACCGACGCGTGGTTTTACCGTACGGAAGGACTCGCCGCGGACGTATACAACTCCGCAAATCAGGTAGCAGTCTCGGGCGGCGCCATGACGATCACGGCGCAATACCGGGACAACGGCGAATACGGCGCGGGCTGGTACAGCGGCGTAATCGCCCTTGAACAAAAGTATCTGCGCGGCTATTTTGAAATAAAATGCACCTGCGCACCCGGCGGCGGGATGTGGAGCGCCTTCTGGCTGCAGGGAGACGGCTCCTACGAGCACGATATCTCCAAAGGCGGCGTCGGCGCGGCGGAGATAGACATCATGGAGGCGACGCAGTATTCGGAACTGACCTCCGCGAAGAAAAACTCCGTTACAAGCGCCATACACTGCAACGGCGGGGACGACGATCCGGATCATATAGATTCCAAACGCCTGGGCAAATTCCGTGGGAACGATATTTATAACACATTCAATACCTACGGTCTCAAATGGACCGAGGACGAATACATTTTCTATGTAAACGGCGTTGAAACGGCGAGGACTTCTTTCTCCAGGGGCGTCTCGCAGGTACCCGAACAGGTCATAGTCTCGCTGGAGATCCCCGCGAACGTATCGCACGCAAAGGATTTCACCACGTCAATGACAGTGGATTACGTAAGGATATATCAGCTGCCGTAAACAATTGTAACGTGGATTTCACTTTCATAATCACCGTTCGCGAAGCGAACGCAACCATACAAGCCTCTCCTGTCATGGGGAGTGACCGCAAAACGGTGGAGAGGTCGACGGTCGAAGCGAAGTGAAACAGCGCCGATTATGACAGATTCTTCATATTCCGGTCACGTTATTGTCACTTTCCGGTTTTATAATGCAGCTGTGATAAGAAAAATCACCCGAAAAATAGAGTTCCGGACTGAAGCGGACGGCAACACGATCGGCATATTCGCTACGCTCGCTTTCTATGAGGAACAGCAGCGCTGCCGGTTCGACGCAGGCCAGACAGCAGAAGAGGAAATAAACGGATCAATGAAGTTCATATACTCCGGCATCTACGTGGATAAATGCGATACCGAGGTGGATAAGGGCGACGTGTTCAACTACGCGGCTCACAGACTTTTCTTCATTATCCGCAGCATAAGGACGTTTTTTGAAAACGTTTTGCTGAATATCAGATACAATGGAGGGAATGAACAAACGTGAAATACCATGTTTTTACAAACGCGGTGAAGTATCCGCAGTTTTCCGAGACTTTTCACGTGATCTTCAGATATGACGACAACGCCGTGGTCGAAGTGTCGCAGGAACAGGTCGGCACTCTTTACGCTATGGTTTATGAGCTTACGGGAAGCAAAGAGGGCACACAGATGATAGGAGAGGATCATCATCCCTACATGCCGAAAGCCGACGGCACGGCTGAGTTTGTCACGAAATATGAAAAATGGCCGTATACCGCAAAGGAATGGGAGCAATACGTTCAGCAGACAAATAAGCTCCTGGCAAAAGAAAACCGGAAAAGAGATAAACTGGTCTCACAACACGGCGCGGATACCAGGGAGGAGCACGGGTCCCCTCTGACATGGAAACCGGGAACGTACGTCAGCAAAACACATAATCTCTGGTTCCCCTACCGGGTACGGTACGCGAAGCGCCCCGGACAGCCTCTGCTGGTATTTTTGCACGGCGGCGGATCGGTGGGAACGGGCAATCTGCATCCGCTCTGGGAATTCCTGAGCAGACCGAAAGAGAGACGCGCCATGCTGCGGAGGCAGGATATCACGGTGCTGATCCCGCAGTCCAGTCAGTCCGGCAGTTATCAATATCACGATTATATTGCCGCAGTGAAGGAGCTCTGCGAACTTGTCGGGGCGGAGGCGAAATCCGACTTTGACCGGATCTACTGCATGGGCGGTTCCTGGGGCGGCCACGGCACGTGGCTTTCGGCATATCTCTTCCCGGATTTCTACGCCTGCGCCATTCCCCTGATGGGATATCTCCAGCATCCGGACCTTCCATGGCCTCCCACTCCGGAATCGCTTGCGCACATGAAAAATCTGCCCGTATGGGTCGCCCATTCCGCAGATGACAAAACCGTGCGCATAACCAGAGACGACGAAACAGTCGCAGTTTTGCGTCAGCTCGGCGCGCCGGTCAGGTATACAAGAGTCGACGGCAAAGGGCATCATTATCTGGTTCCCTGGTTTATAAAAAACGAACCCTGGGAAGAGTGGATGTTCGCGCAGAAAAAATGAGCTGATATATTTCACATACGTTGAAAAAAGGAGGCATGAATGATGAACACGCAAACAAACAAAACGGTCAACGACCGCGCGGCGCAGACCGGTACTTCAAAAAAGACCGCATCCGTGTCCGTACTGATCTGTACGCTTCTGGCAGGCGTATTGGCGATTGTGAACGCCTGCGCCGTCTTCTTCTTTGAGACCGGGATCTCGATCCGGTACATCGGGCCCCGGATCAGCGCGATACTCTCCGCTGTGATCGGCGTCGTTCTCCTCGTCAGATTCGTGATGCTTCTGATCAGGAACAAAAAGAAGACAGAATAAAAGGAGGCAGGAATCTGCCGTAAACATTACGGGAGGGGTGATCGATTCACCCCTCCCTTAGTGTTTTAACAGATTTATTATTGCAAAACGTTACATCTTTTTCCGATCAATTCCGAAAACCGTTCTTTCAGATGCACTGACAACAGGGAACTGTCACACAGTTCCTGATAATCCGACTTCAGAGATACGATCCCGGCTAACATTTTTTCAGCCGATTTTTTTGATATCCCGCATTCTTCCGCAAACGTAAAGAAGTCTTTCCTGCGGATATGAGTTTTTTTACCGTTCATGGCAAGAGCGAATTCTTCTGCGTCCTCCGGCATGATCACATTGACCGGCAGCAGGTCGTATGCCGGCGAGAGCACGTAAACGCCGCTCGCCTCATACGTTTCTATCAATGAAAAGTTTTTCAGGTGCATATCCGAATTGCCGACGACATAAGAGAAAACAAGCCTCATAAATAATTCCGTCATATCCAGTTTCGGCTGCGAGGAGTGTCTTGCTATCACCTTTGCGCAGCGTTCGTAAGAACCTCTGTACTTGTCCTGAGTCAGGCGCAGATCAAGCTGACAGAAATCCTCCATGGCAAGCATCCTGATACCGTTATTATCAATTATTCTGTCAACACGCTTTGTGATATAGGCAAACGTATCTCCGCTTTTTATCAGAGCGTGGGGCACAGTCGATATGCCGGTCATGTCCGCCATGGTCATCACAAGCTGTTCGGCTTCCGGCAAACACTCAAATTCAGCGACTTGCGGTTTCAGAATGTAGCCGGCAGGGTAATCAACAAGCGTCAGCCGCGGAGTATTGCCGTCTGAATGCAAATGGAGAGACAGCTTTTTCTGAACGCCCGGTACGGTAATTCCTTTGTCAGTGTTTTCCCTTGCTATTTCTTCCAGGGTATGATCGTCAATCTCAATTTGCGGGATGGCGTTCGTTCCGAAAAAGCGTCTGACGCACGCCCGATGCCAACCGTTAATACCGTTATTCCGGAGCGGTTTGCCGCAGCAACAACAGTTCATCTCTTTTCCTCCGCAATACTCACGTTTCCGATACAGTCTTTACAGGCGACGAGCAACAATCCGAATCGATCCTTAGTATCTATCTTCCAGTTCCGGCTGACTAAACCGAGCAGCCAACCTTCCGGGATGAGCCCGTCAAAGAACGGAAATAAGATGCCGGAATCGTAGGGTTCATCCCGAAGAGGCAACGTCAATGAAACTGCCGATGGCTTTTCAGATCTCAGATAGTCTTCATCATAAGCAAACCTGTAGCCGGAATCCGTTTCGGATAAAACGCCTGCAAATACGTTTCTCACATACACATAAGCTTTTCTGAATGCATCCATTATTTGTCCTTTCTTCCCGGAACGGCAGTGGCGCCGAACATTTCAAGAGCGACGTTTACTTTATCCATACGCACGGTTTCTTTGCCCTGTTCAAGATCACGGACAAAGCGAAGCCCCAGCCCTGAACGCATGGCAAATTCTTTCTGCGTAAGTCCTGCTTTCTTTCTGTTATTTTTTACAAATTCGGCAATAGGATTCATGTCCCTTATCTCCCACCCTCGATTTTCTTGTTCATTATATACCCTTTAAGGTATAAAGTCAAGCTTTTTACAACAAAAATATACCCCAGAGGGTATATTTTTATCTCACCAATAGTAAAATATACCTTATCGGGTATATAATGCTATATATTATTTTTTCTGCTCAAACATCCACTCCGCCCAGGGCTCGGTTTTCAGGAAAAACGGCACGAGCCTGCTGTGCCCTTTGCCGTCCGTGCGGGTATATTTTACCGGCGCGCCGAGCTCTCTCAGTATCGGGACGATCTCATCGTCCCGGGTGACCGGCACGACGGTGTCGTCCGCCGAATGGGACGCCCATACGGGCATATCCTTCATATGCGCGAGGGCTTCCGGCGT
>JAILQN010000126.1 GCA_024699005.1 Clostridia bacterium | reverse complement strand
CGGAAAGGAGAGGAGCGGAGGTCTCCTTGTCTATGCAGCAGGTATCGAGAGCGCCCGCCGTGCACATGAACTTTGAAAGATCCCTTTCGCAATAGAGCCGGCACGCCTTTTTTGCGTATATCAGACACTCCTCTCTGCCCGTCGCCGTATAAAGCGTGCAGAGCGCCGGGACGATATACGCGCCGACGGTTCCGCCCGGGTCCGCGCATTCGCCGGTTTCGACGTTCCACGCTTTTCCGAAGCCGTATTCTTCGCTGTAGCGGGAGATCAGAAAATCCGCCGTGTCTGCTGCCGCGGAGATCCAGTTTTCTTTTTCAATTCCGCGGTTTTTCAGATATAGGTAAGCTTTCGTGAATTCCGAAATAACGTAGCCGAGGTTGCATGTGTCCGCGATGGGCGAAGGCACAAGAGAAGAGTCGTAATTCGTATAAACGAGTCCGGTCTTTCCCGTGTTCCCCGACCAGAAATCGAGCAAGCGTATCCCCGTTTCAATAAGGTCGGTATCGGCCGTCTCGTATCCGCGTTCGATAAAAAGCCTGCCGTACATGCCGTTCTGACCGCACCAGCCGAACTCGAAATCCACCCGGGGAACGTATGCGCCGTCTTTGAGATATCTGCCGGTGCAGATGAGCTTATGACCTTTTGCGTCCGTCAGCAGCCGTTTCGCGAATCCGCAGCAGAGATATTGCAGTTCGTCGGGAACGTATTTCGGCGCGAAAGGAGAGGCGAGCAGATCGAGAGCGATGTCTTCCACATGCGCTGCCGCGTAGTATTCTATTTCCGGAACGCCGGAGACGAGGAAAACGGTCGTTTTTACGCTTTCTCCGGGCTTGAGTGTGATAAAATCCTCATGCGCTTCGCAGTAAGAGTCCCTGTTTCTGTACGTTTCCGGCTTCTCTATGCAGGGATATAATATCCTGTGTATCATCGCGCCGTCTTCGCAGGGGATCATGGAACAGGAGGCGTTCAGGGAATATTCGTCCTCGTTTGATGCGAACATGGCGAAAAACCGGTCTTTGTTCTCGCTTATCGTGCAGGCGGGTATCGCCGTCCTGCGGTGGTCGAATATCCACGGCTCGCCGTCGCAGTCGAGACCTTTCGGCTCTTTGCCTTTCCCCCAGCCGTTTCCGTTATAGAGCACGGCGGGGATAACGTAATGTGTGAACCTGAAACCGGTTTTTACGCGGATCTCCAGCTGGCACACAAGATCCCGGTCGCCGGCGTTTTTCCAGGTGACCGTCAGCTGTTCCGCAGAATCTGCGACGGGCGTTTTTACCGCCGTCGCGTCAAGCGTCCCGCCGGAAACGGGTATGAAATCCGTTTCGGGAGTTCTGTACAAATACTGTACGGAGTTGTTCATAAAAAACTCCTGACCGAAAAAATGATATAAAAAGGGAACAGCGTTCTTGGCTGCAGACTGACCCCGCTGTTCCGGATACCGCAAGGCGAGTGTTAAGCCTTGCTCCCTCCGTCCTGACTATAACACAGGTAAGCTGGAAAAGTCAACGGAATTCATCCCGTCTTTGACACTAAGTTTAAAGCAAAAGGCCTCAGAATGCCAGAAAAACAGGGCTTGATATCTATTTACAAATATGATATTGTGAAAAAAACTTGGGTTCATAAATTTTAATAGGTTAGGAGTTCTGTTATGAAACGTATGGTGTCCCTTTTTCTATCGGTTCTTATCCTTCTCGCGGCTTTTCCTTTATCGGAAGTATCAGATATTACATCGATTTCTTTGTTACACTCGAAGGCTGAAGCGGCTGATACTTCTGATAAAATGTTTTCTGATGGGCAGGGCACCACAGCCGACCCGTATTGTATCTATACAAAAGAGGATTTTCTTAATATCAAAAACAAACCGTACAGTCACTACATTCTTTGTAATGATATTAGTTTTAACGTATCTAGTTGGGAATGGAATGATGGGAACGCAACAAGATGCAAATGGATTTTTTATGGCACTTTTGACGGAAATCATAAGACTATCACTGGAATCAGCAGCACCTGGAGCGGTCTTTTTTTCATAAATAAAGGAACAATAAAAGATCTTACATTAAGTAACTTCAATCTTCACTGTGCATCCCTTGGCGCCGAATTTGGCTGTCTGTGTAATACAAACGATGGGATCATAACGGGTTGTGCAGTTGTTAACAGTCAGATAACACATACACTTCAAAGTAATACAAGAGATGGTATTAATTATCTATTTGTCGGAGGAATCGCAGGAAACGGTTCCGGAACAATTTCATATTCAATATCGGATGTGGAAATATCTGTTGAGTCGCCTGGATACGCATACATAGGGGGTGTATGCGGAAGTAATAAGTCGGTATCATATTGTATTAATTACGGCAGTATTCTTTTGGAAAGTTATGACAACCACCAGTACGCTATTTGGAACGGTTCAAATGTTCCTCAAGCTCTGTGTTTCAAAATCTGTTGTTACTGTTACGGAATTGGGAGTGCAAAGTGTGATAATTGTCTGTTTGCCGGAGACGGTATTTCCATCAGAGCTACCCAGCCGGCATACAGCGACTATTTTGGAAACTTTGTGGGGGAAGTAGATAAAGAAGTATTTTTTGTTTCCAAATATGATAATAACAACTATTATATGCCAAATGCTAAAAAATCAGTCTCGATAAACGGCATAAATTATAATGATTACGACGGAACGCCTTATTCAACAGACACTTTTGCAATTAAAATATCAGATCTGAATCTAATCAAGCAAAAGTGGAAGGAGCTGTTCAGAGATGATCTGTTCCGTGCTATCAGCGATTATACAAGAATAAGCTATAACGAGAGCCTCATTCTTTTGGACGTCGGCGAGACCAGGGAGATCGGTTACACAACAGAACAGCTTCCCGAGAACTATACCATTTATCAGGTTCCCGCGACCGATGCCATCAAGGTCAACGGGAACGGTAGCATAACTGCGGTAAAGGAGGGGTATACGCACATTACGATCTGGCTGCATGATGAAGGCAACAACAAATACTGCTATTCAACTTGCAGTGTTTTTATCGGACGGACATCGAATCCTTCTTTGGAATATCAATATGATTCCATGCAGTATTACACCGGCGACGGCTTTTTCAGCGGCGTTTCGCAGATGTCTGATTGTGTCGAAGTATTTTTAACCGTCGGAAATGAGGTAAATTCATATTTATCCGGTCGTATCGGAATAGAGGACAGGTATCCGGAAAAATTCAAAGCGATCAACAATGTAAAAATCAAGGCGACAATCTCCGGAAAAGATCTATCTTTCTCAAAAAACGGGTATAACGACGTTTACCACGCTGAATTCAATACGATTGAGACAAATAAGTATATTGATGATCTTTTAATGCTCTATCCCGTCGGGAACAGTTTAAAGAGCCTTCCGTATGAAGGGAAAGAGTTTTCAATTCAGTTATCCGTTTCGTCAGATGGCTTTGAAACGATTGAGGAAACATTGACATTTCAAATTATTCCCTGTATTTCTTCCGTTGAGAGACATATAAAGGATTGCATTGACAGCAAGGATGTAAATGGAATGAATTACCGTATCTCAAAAAAAAATATTATCGGGAGTTTTGCTGTCAATTATAAAGATGATTTTGAGTACCAATATCTCAAGTTTATTAATATAGATTACTTTGAGAATTATTACGACCTTGTTTTGGCGGAGGTTTTGAGCGGCTTGTTATCAGCCGAATCGTTTGAATTGCCGGACCTTATTCCCGGCGCGATCAAAAAATACGTTGAAGCCTCGGATGATATCGTCTCAAATGTTGAGGACATCATAAAGAACGATACAAATGATTACTTTGACGTATCCGAACTTGCCATAGATAAACTGCTTAAGAAAAGCAAATATCTGGATAAGGAAGAAACAAAGGATATTGTCGATATTGATTACGCGGCCGTAAACGCCTTGTTCGGCAAACTCGGTCAGGATAAAATTGATCGTTTTTTTGCCGTTCTTGATAAAACAAAGCAATACGGAGAATACATCAACTTTGGTTTTTCCTGTGTGCAGGACATGATGGATTACTGGAACAGAATGTCTGTCCTTGATGCATTTGAAGCCGCAAATGAAGAATTCAAGGAGGTGGTAAAAAAGGTTTACGACCTTATTCCTTCAGATTCTTCGGAACATAAAAAGATGAAAGCGGCTATAGCGGATTATCTGAAGTACAGCGGTGAATTGGACGGTCGATTTGACGTGATCATCGAGCGTTTGTTTTCATTTTCATTTGAGCTTGGAATGGATGCCTTCAAAACCTTTGTCGGGAAGGGTGTAAAAGATTATATTTTTGCAAAGGCGATGACCTGGTTGGGCAAAAAAACAATAAAAGGTGTGCTGATTTCCAAAACAGCGCTTTTTGCAAATTTCAGTTCGGTTCTTGCGGGAGTGGAAATCGGTCTGATCATTGGGGACCTGATTACAGATGGGCATTCGGTGGAAGAGGAAATGAGCAAGTCGATAGCGATGGGAAAATTCTCTTCTTTTTTCATAGAAACGTTGGATTATTATGAAAATAAGTTGAAAACAGAAAAAACCGATGCGTCGGTGTCGCTTTTTGAAGTTGCGTTTTCATTGCATCAAAAATGTCAGAGTTATATTTATGAAAAAACGATCAATGCGATGAACGCAAAGAATAATTCCTTTGTGATGAAAGTCCTTAAATGGTACGAGAAGAGTGACAGGGAGGAGGCTATCGTCCAATGGACAAAACAGAAAAACGATAATGACAATATGTACTGTCACATTCCGGAAAAATACGAGAAAAACATTAAGCATAAAAAAATAATTGCGGCGGTAAAATGTCCTGTAAATATTTATGTTTATGATGAGAGCGGCGCGGAGATCGCGCGGATAATCAACGATAAAATCATATCCAATGCTTCCGATATCACCGTTACGATCTCATCTAAAGAAAAATACATCGTATTGCCAGAGGAAAAGAATTATCAGTTGAGAATTGTCCCTTATGCCGAGGGTAATATGAAGTATTCATTCTACGAATTTCAGGACAGTTCGCTTTCATATCAGACAAATGAAGAAGCATTGTCTCTGAATGTTGGAATGCAGTATTCCACCCAGGTGAATAATGCGTCCAGTCTTACAGAAGCCGCTCCTGTTATGGTCGAATCTCAATTGCCGGATCATGTTTGCAGCTGTAAGATGCATTCCGACGGCTACTGTGACGTCTGCGGGCAATTGGTTCCGCTGGCAGCCGGTACGATCGGTGACAGAATTGAATGGCAAATGGACTATTTCGGGAACCTTACATTCACGGGAAGTGGCGCCATCCAAGATTATGATTATCCATGGAGCAAATACGCTGACAAAATCATAAACATTGATATTTCCGACGGGATTACTTCAATCGGCAATAGCGCTTTTTCATATTGTGCCAATTTGCAGACAGTCCGCATTCCGGACACCGTAACGAAAATCGGAGAAAATGCTTTTACTAATTGCGGGAAACTCCAGAATGTTGAACTGCCCCTGTCGTTAACAACACTCGGCGAAGAGACAAGCATTGAGCATTTTGCCTTCGCAAATTGTAAATCGCTATCCTCGATCAATCTTCCGAACGGTTTAACGTACATCAAGAGAGGGGCGTTTTATAACTGTGAGGAATTGTCTTCCATTACGATTCCGAACAGCGTGAAAGAAATCGGACAAAATGCGTTCGCATATTGTAAATCGTTGCCCTCAATTACCCTTCCGAACAGTTTATCGGCCATCTGTGATTGTGTGTTTTATGGCTGCACGAAATTGTCTTCTATTACGATTCCGAATAGCGTTACAAGTATCGGAGAGTCCGCGTTTTCCGGTTGTACAAACCTGAATTCTATCAAAATTCCGAACAGCGTGACAAGTATCGGAGGGGACGCGTTCTATGGCTGCACGAGTCTGCCTTCGATCAAGATTCCGAATGGTGTGACAACAATCAAAGAGCGGACCTTTTGTGGCTGTACAAACCTTTCGGAAATAACAGCTGACGGAGTATTAAAGATTGACGGAAGAAATCCTTTTTACAATACCGCATGGTTAAATAATCTGCCGGATGGGCTGACTTACGTTGGTCATGTTGCTTATAAGTATAAGGGAACAATGCCGGAAGGAACGGATGTAATCCTGCAGGAAAACACAACAGAAATTGCAGATAGACTTTTTTCTGAGTATTTTAATAAGCTGAGATCTGTAACGATTCCTAGCAGTGTTACAAGTATCGTGGGAATGCCGTTTGATTATTATAACAGTCGTATGAGGGATGTTTATTACAACGGTTCAGAAGAGCAATGGAACAATATTGATTACTACCAATATGATTTTTCAGAAAAGAAGAAACACCCGATTGCCGATTTGTTCCCTTCAACGGTTACCATTCATTATAACCATACGCATGTTTGGAACAATGGCACGATTACAAAATCCCCAACCACAGAAAGCTTCGGGGTCAAAACCTTCACCTGCACGGGCTGCTCCGTTTGCAAAACAGAATCAATTCCAATGTTAGAGCAAGAGGCATTGCAATCTGTCAATGTGACACTCAGCTGGACAAATAAGGCGTATAACAGCAGCGTACAGAAACCGACCGTTACGGTGAAAAACGCTGCGGGTACTACCTTGACAAAGGATACGTCATATACGGTTTCCTATTCGGCGGACAGCAAAGCTCCCGGAAGCTACACCGTAAAGGTCACCGGTAATGGCAATTATACCGGCACTGTCAGCAAGACCTACACGATCACAAAACAGGCGCTGGCGGCTTCCCGTATAACTCTTTCATGGACAAGCAAAGCCTACAACAGCAGCGTGCAGAAACCGTCTGTTACGGTGAAAAACGCCGCGGGCACGACGCTTACAAAGAATACGTCATATACGGTTTCCTATTCGGCGGACAGCAAAGCTCCCGGAAGCTACACCGTAAAGATCACCGGTAAGGGTTATTTCACCGGCACGATCAGCAAGACCTACACTATCACAAAACAGGCGCTGGCGGCTTCCCGCATAACGCTTTCGTGGACGAGCAAGACCTACAACGGGAGTGTACAGAAGCCGACCGTGACTGTGAAAAACGCTGCGGGCACGGTGTTGACCGAGGGTACTTCCTATACACTCAGTTGGTCCGGTGATTGCAGGGCGGCTGGGACATATACCGTCACCGTTAATGGAACGGGACGTTATTCCGGTTCAGTCGGGAAATCGTTTTCGATCAGTGCGTCGGGCAAGCAGGTGCTTGAATCCTCTCGGGTAACGCTTTCCTGGACAAGCAAGGCATACAACAGCAGCATACAGAAGCCGACTGTCACGGTGAAGAACGCTGCGGGCACGGTTCTGACGGAAGGAACGTCTTATACAGTCAGCTACTCTGCCGAAAGCAAAGCCGTAGGTACTTATAAGGTAACAGTTACCGGCAAGGGCAGCTTCAGCGGCACTGTGACCAAGGAATACAAGATCACAAAACAGGCGCTGGCGGCTTCACGAGTGACGCTCAGCTGGACGAGCAAAGCTTACAACAGCAAAATACAGAAGCCGACTGTCACGGTGAAGAACGCAGCGGGCGCGGTTCTGACGGAGGGAACGTCTTATACAGTCAGCTACTCCGCCGAAAGCAAAGCCGTAGGCACTTACAAGGTAACGGTCACCGGCAAGGGCAGCTTCAGCGGCACGGTGACCAAAGAATATAAGATTACAAAACAGGCGCTGGCGGCTTCGCGCGTGACGCTCTCTTGGACGAGCAAGGCCTACAACAGCAGCGTACAGAAGCCGACGGTCACTGTAAAGAACGCGGCTGGGACCGTTCTGACTGAAGGAACGTCCTACACCGTCAGCAACTCCGCCGAAAGCAAAGCCCCTGGCACCTACAAGGTTACAGTGACGGGCAAGGGGAGCTTCAGCGGCACGGTGACCAGGGAATACAAGATCACAAAGCAGGCGCTGGCGGCTTCGCGCGTAACGCTCAGCTGGACAAGCAAGGCATACAACAGCAGCGTACAGAAGCCGACGGTCACTGTAAAGAACGCGGCGGGGACAAAGCTGACGGAAGGAACCTCTTACACGCTCAGCTGGCAGGGCGACAGCAAGATGCCCGGTACCTACACGGTGGTTGTGACCGGTAAGGGCAGTTTTTCCGGTGAGATCAGCAAGACGTACACGATCACAAAGCAGCCGGTTTCTTCCGCAAACGTAACGCTGTCGTGGACAAGCAAAGCCTACAACGGCAGCGAACAGAAGCCGACTGTCACTGTCAAGAACGCGGCGGGATCAACTCTGACGGAAGGAACCTCTTACACGGTATCGTATTCTGCAGACAGCAAAGCCGCGGGCACCTACACGGTTACAGTGACAGGTAAGGGCAGCTTCAGCGGTACGGTGACCAAGGAATACAAGATCACAAAGCAGGCGCTGGCGGCTTCGCGCGTAACGCTCTCCTGGACCAGCAAGGCCTATAACGGCAGCGTTCAGAAACCGACGGTCACTGTAAAGAACGCGGCGGGGCTGAGGCTTTCGGAAGGAACGTCCTACACGCTCACCTGGTCCGCGGACAGCAAAGCTCCGGGCACCTATACGGTCACCGTGACCGGAAAAGGCAGCAACTACACCGGAAAGATCGAGAAGACTTATACCATAACCGGGTAACCGGACAACGCATAACAGCCAGACAAAACAAAGAGTTGCCTGCCGGAATTCGGGCAGGCAACTTTATTTATGCTTCCGTGAAGTATCGTGAAGAGCCGTTTTAGTGCCTGAAAGCGGCTTGTTGCATTTGCTTTCGGTATGTGATATCATATTTTCAGATGACGCGAACGGAGGATGCGCGATGGAAAACGTATATAAAAAGGAAGCGGTCAACGATACTTCGGACTTTGTGCTTCTCTCGGACTACGTCCCGGCGATAGTTCAGGAGATACGTTACTATTCCACTTATAATTTTATCGGCGACAGGATCGACGGTTACGAGCAGCCCTGCGCGATCATAACGAAAGAGGCGGCGAGGGCCCTCAAGGCGGTCAGCAACGAGATGAACGTAAAGGGCTACAGGCTGAAGATATTCGACGCCTACCGTCCCGCTACGGCAGTGAAGCATTTCATGCTGTGGGGGATAGAGGATCTCGACCAGCGGATGAAGCCGTTTTTCTATCCGGACCTTGAAAAGCAGGAGCTGTTCAGGCTCGGATACATAGCGAGCCAATCCTCCCACAGCCGGGGCAGCACGGTCGACCTGACGCTGCTCGATATGGCGACGGGCAAGGAAGTCGATATGGGCAGTCCCTTTGACTTTTTCAGCGAGATCTCCCATCCGGATTACAGGGACATTACAGACGAACAGTACGCGAACAGAATGATGCTGCAGAAAGTCATGACCGACCACGGTTTTGAGCCGCTTTCCTGCGAATGGTGGCATTTCACGCTTAAGAACGAGCCGTTCCCGCACACCTATTTTGAGTTCCCGGTAACTGCGGAGCTGCTGAGAAGATAATATGAAAACGACCGGAGCGTCCTCCATACGGAAGACGCCCCGTTGTTTTTGAGAAAAATCACAGGCTGTCCGTAAAAAACGCCGTTCTCGGCGGGAATGCATTAAAGAAACAGGAATCCGGCTTTATGACCGTAAGACCCGGGACGTAAGCCGCGTCGGCAAAGCCGCTCAGCAGTATACGGGACGCCGTCCCGATATCCATGACCGCGTCGGGCCCGTCTGCAGCATTTTTTTTCGTATATACTCCGTTTTCCGAATACGATACGTGAAAGACTTCGTCCCCGATGCCGACGGTGAATTCTCCGTCCCCTGGCGGATACCGGTGCGCTCCGAGTATTTTCCCGATATCCAGTATTCTTGCGGAACCCATTCTGTGCAGCGTTATCTTGCAATCCTTCAGCTCCCGGAAAAAATCGGGCAGGGGGGAGCTTTCGGGGATATTCTCAAAGCAGACGTATTTCTGATTGCTCTCGAAATTGCGCAGGAAACCCACGATCCCGAGCATGGATTCCCGGGAATCAAACCAGAGCTCTTTGACGAAAACCGTGCTTTTTGCCCTGTCGACGCGAATAGTCGCAAGCGAACCGTTTTTCCAGATATACGTGTAGTTTCCCGAAATATAAGGCTGAGAAGAGAATTCCTCCGCGTTTTCCCTGACAAAGCTGAGATTGTATTGCCGCACACAGGCGTTGTAGATATCGAGCAGCCGCTCCGTGTTTTCTCCCTCATACAGTTTGGCGTCCTGATTCCTCTTTATATCCGAAAGGCGGGAAAACGGCACCGTCGCGCTCATGGAACGGCCGACTCTCTCATAACCGAACTTCCTGTAATACCCTTCGGCGAAGGGATAGAGAACGCTCACGTCATACCCCGGCAGGGCGAACAACCGGCTGAACAGCGCTTTCACCGCGCCTTTTCCCCGGTGTTCGGGCTTTGCGGCAACGCCGCCGACGCCCGCGCAGGTCAGAAGCTTCCCGTCGTAATTGCATTTTTTCTCATGTATCTCAAGATCGGCGAAGAGCGTTCTGTTGTCGTCGTCAAAAGCGCCCAGGACTTTTTCGCAGGGCAGGACTGCGCCGGGATCGTACACGTCGCAGGGGGAGACGAACGCCTGCGAAGCTGTTTTTTCGTGCTCGGCGATATCGTCATGCGTTAAAAATCTGATGATCATATTTTTCAGGTAACAGGTGACAGGTGACAGGTGACAGGTAACAGGGGCAGTGTTGAGTGTGGAGAGTGGAGTTTTCAGTGGTCAGGGATCAGTGGTCAGGGGGCAGTGGGCAGTGGTCAGTGGATAGCATAGTAACAGTGCAGGATCAGTAACCTGTAACCTGTTACCTGTCACCTGTTACCTGATCCTGAACGTCGTCGGGCGTTTCCGCGCCAAGAGAATCAAGATCGGTACCTTTGGTTTCTTTGACGTTGAGTTTCAGCATGACTGCCGCGACCGCGATGAATGGGATCGCGACGATCAGGCAGGTCAGCCACACCGGCAGGATCAGCATGCCGACTATGACCAGCAGATAGCCGACGACGAGACCGATGATGGTGAGCATGCCCACAGCGCCCACCACGGACGCCCGGATATCCGTCGGGACCTTCTCGGTCATCATTATGTTCATGTAATCCCTGCCGATCCAGTAGCAGCCCTGGTACAGTCCGCAGAAGCCTCCGATCAGGTATGGGTTCCACAGCCGGTTGATG
>JAILQN010000021.1 GCA_024699005.1 Clostridia bacterium | reverse complement strand
CTGTTGAAACCGCCGTCCTTCAGGCGTTCATACAGTCTCGCGTCGAGCATCTGCTGTTTCAGGCTCCTTGAATACGGCAGCACCGTCACAACATCTCCGATGCTGGAGCAAATCTCATCGGTCGGAGAATACAGGTCCTTATCGGTCACGTTGACCACGTTCAGCACCGGTTTGCCTTCCGCGCCGTAAAGATGTTTGTTCGCGGCATACCACGTCATCCCTTTGAGATCTGACGGAATAACTCTGACGATCACGTCCGCCTTCTGAATCGCATACTGAGAGATTTCTTCATCAAAATCGTCGGAGCAATCGGCAAAGACAAACTCCGAATTTCTCGTGAGAACAGAAAAAAGGTCGATCAGCTTCTCCGGCGTGGGATCAGGAAAGCTGTATTTGTTTTCCTCCGCCTTGAAGCCCAGTACTCCGAAGTCGTTCATCGACTTTACAGTTACCGAATTCTTCAGGATATTCTCGATGTTGATATCCGTATTGTCGATAATCGTGCCAAGCGTTCTGATTTCATCCGGCGCATAAGTCGGAAAAAGCAGACCGAGAATCGGCACCGTCAGGTCGGGTGAGAGAAAGAAGATACGTTTGCTTTTTGTACAGCAATAAGTTTCAATCGCCGCTTTCATAGCGACCGAGGTTTTGCCCCCGCCGGGAGGTCCGACGAACGCGATCAGCTTACCCATTCTGTTCACCTCCGGCGTTGTTTTTCAGATACTGATCCTGTTTATCGAGAAACTTCTTTGCTGTTTCCTCGTCACCGCGGTAAACGAGCGCGACGTGCATTTTGGCGTTTTCCTCGTAGTTCGCAAGCTCCTGCGCCTGCGACACAGACACCAGCACCGTGATGGTGGTGGGAAGGTCGAAGGTTCCGTCCTCATTGGGCTCCACTTCGTTTTCATCCACACCGCCTGCCGTGGTAGTGGTAATGACGCGAACGTATTTCAGCGACGCGGGGATCGTGGTATTTCCCTCTTTATCGGTCACATAAAAGCTGACGATATCGCCGTTCTGAAGCTTTGCCGAAAGGCCTCTGGCAAAGGAAGCGATAGTAACGCTCATCGCCACCTTATCGCCGGTCAACGCGCCGAGGATATTGATTGAAGCGTTGGCGTCCGCTGTAAGTTTAGCGTCGGTCGCAATATCACCCTTATACAGATCCGCGTTGGCGAACATACCGATCACAGAGGTCTTATCCGGGATGAAGTTTTCCGGCAGGCTGCTTTTCGCGAGGTTTACCACTTCGATATCATCCTCGGTGATCTGCGCACCCTGCGCAATATCCTTTGTAAAACGAACGACCGCCGCTTTCCCCTCCGACATTTTATTGACCATCGGTGAAACAACGAAAGTCGTAAGCACGGCGAGAACGATACAGATCACGCCGATAAAGGTTCTGTTTTTCATTGATTAAATTCCTCCAATCATGAATGCTGTCAGAAAGCCGACCGAAAGGTACGGGATCATAGGCATCGTTTTATCTTTTGATTTTGTTTTCTTATTTCGGATCAGTGTACCGACCACGGAAAGCAGCAGTCCGAGTATCAGTCCGGCAAGCCCTTCCGGAAAGCCGCAGACAAACATTGCGGCGGCAATAAACTTCACGTCCGCGCCGCCGATCTTGTTTTTACTTATTACGGCGGCAAGGAAGAAAAAGCCGAAAGCAACTGCGCCGGCAACAGCGTTCCAAAGAAGCTTACCACCCGAAACAGAGATAAGTCCGAGCGCCGCGACCACTATCGACACCCAATCCGGAACTCTGCGAATCCTGAAATCCGAAACGGAAGCAAATAGGAAGGCGTCCGTCAACAGAATTCCTTTGAGCAGATTCACACTCACACCGAAGACGAGATACATACCGAAAGAAATAACAGCCATTACAGAAACTGCGATGACGTTCAGCTTTCTTCCTTTTGCGTATTCCGGTGTTCTGCGGATCGTTGCCCACGACAACAGGATGGCGGCGAGGACAATCGGCAGGAATGTCAAAAGCTCCGTATCAACACTGCTGAAAATGATCGGTCTTATGCCTTGAAATCGAATCATACGGTCATCCTTTCCGACGGGGCGGAGCCGAAGCCCCGCCCGTCATTTGTGAGTTTTTCAGGAAATCACGGCGTTAATCAGCCGTTATAGTTGAAGAGGCCCTCGACCCTCTGACGAACCGTGGGCATGATGGTCGCGTTGAACAGCGCATACAGACCGGCAAGCAGGAGCGCACCGATCACGACGGCGATAAGGATCTTCACACCGGTATCAACGTAGCCCTCGGCAACGGTGCCATCCAGCACTGCGTGGGCGCAGCCCTTGAGCTGGGCTTCCTTCATGGAGATGGCGTTCTTCACGCTCTCCGCCTGCTTCTTCACGAACTTCTTGATCTTCTCAAACATTTCAAATTCCTCCATTTTACTTTTTTTGATTTAAGAACGGCGGGGCGACAATACGCCGCACCCGCCGGAGAATAGAGTATGTCGTTCAGGAAAGCGGCGTCAATCAGCCGTTGTAGTTGAAGAGGCCCTCGACCCTCTGACGAACCGTGGGCATGATGGTCGTGTTGAACAGCGCATACAGACCGGCAAGCAGGAGCGCACCGATCACGACAGCGATGAGGATTTTCACACCCGTATCAACGTAGCCCTCGGCGACGGTGCCATCCAGCACGGAATGGGCGGAAGCAGCGATCTGCGCTTCCTTCACGGTCAGCGCGGTCTTCACGTTCTCGACCTGTCTCTTCACGAATTTCTTGAATCTCTCAAGCATAGCATTCACCTCCTCTCTCTCATTCTCTTGCGCCGTTAAGCAGAAAGGTGTCATACGCACCGCTTACGGCGTCCTGGATCTGTTTACGGGCCGAAGAAGAAATGGGATGGGCGACGTCGCGGCTGTTCTCCTGGCCATCCTTGCCGGTCCATCTCTCACGGGGCATGGCGATATATCTGCCCTTCTCGTTCTCTCCGAGTCTCACTCCGTGGATCACGACCGAATTGTCGATCACGACGTCTGCAAATGCCTTGGTAGGCTTGTTTCCGTCAAGCACCTGCTTGATCTCTGCTCTGATTTCCATAACTTTTTAAGTCCTTTCTTAACTTTGATTTTTTGATATTTCCCCTTTTCGGCAAGTAGTACGGTAAGTTTGGGGGGATAGGTGTGGGAAGGGGGGATCTGAAACGAAGTGATCCCGCTGTCAGCAAACAAAAAAAGCGGCCTGATTTTCGGTCGCTTTCGCTTCGTTCCCTGTTTATCTGTCCCGTGATTCCCGTTTCCGCTGCAGATGGCGATTGTAGAATTCCAGAGCCTTTACAACATAGTCGCTCTGCTGCGCCAA
>JAILQN010000107.1 GCA_024699005.1 Clostridia bacterium | reverse complement strand
GATCAACGAAAACCTTGCCGAGCTGACGGATCTGTGCGCCACGGTTTACGACATCGCCGGGATCGACTGCAAAAGGCAGAGCTTTTCTCAAAGTCTGCTGCCCGGCATCAAAGACCATTCGGTACAGCACAGGGAATACGTTTTCTGCGAGGGCGGAAGACTGTCCGGGGAAACCAACTGTTCCGAACACAACAACCTGCTGAACGAAAACGATATCTACGCGCCGAGGATCCTTCTGCAGATGAAGGAGGACGGCACGCATACGAAGGCGGCCATGATCCGTTCAAAAGAATACAAATATGTCCTGCAGCTGTATGAGAAGGATGAGTTCTACGTGCTCTCCGAAGGGGAACGCGTGAACCGCATTGACGAGGAAAAATACCGACCAATCATCGAAAAAATGAAAGAGGAACTGCTTTTATGGTATATGAAAACCTGCGATATCGTTCCGCAAAGCTATGACGACCGCTTCACGGCGGAGTTTTTGCAGAACAATATCGCTTCCGTCGGCGTGCCGCTCTTCGTTGCCAAAGCCGTGACCGGAGCCGTCGCGCTTACGGGGAAGACGCCTTCTCAGTTCATCAATGCCATCAGGAAAAAGCTCAATCTGTAAATCGATATGGATCCGTTGACGTTACTCATCAAGCCCGCCGCCGGGCTGTGCAATATGAACTGCCGCTACTGCTTCTACCGATCCGCAAGCGAGGGCAGAGAAAACCGCATCATGACGAACGATACGGTCGACGTGCTGATACAAAGGATCAAAGCGTATCGGCCGTCGGCTTTGTCCGTGATGTTTCAGGGCGGCGAGCCTACGCTGGCGGGGATCGGTTATTACAGGTATTTCGTCGACCGCGTTCGGACTGAATTGTCCGTTCCGGTGCAATACGCCCTGCAAACCAACGGCCTGCTGATCGATGCGGAATACGCGGCGTTTTTTCGGAAACACAAATTTCTGATCGGCGTGTCGCTGGACGGGAACAGAAAAACTAACGACCGCTACCGGAGAGACAAAAACGGCAGCGGCGTTTTGCCGCAGATCCTAAACGCGGCAGCAATTCTGAAAAAGTATCAGGTGGATTTCAACAATCTTTCGGTGATCGACGACGAAAACGCCGGGGATATTGAGAGCACGTGGCATTATTTCAAAAAACACGGCTTTGATTATCTGCAGTTCATCCCTTACGTTGACGAAGGCAGCGGCGTTTCGCTCTCTCCGGAAAAATATGAGGCCTTTCTGAAAAAGTCGTTTGATCTGTGGTATGCCGACTATATGAGCGGGAAGTACGTTTCCGTGCGGCATATCGACAACTATATCGGCATCCTGCTCGGGCGTCCGCCGGAAAACTGCGCCATGTGCGGCGTATGCGGGAGCTATTTTGTGGTGGAAGCAAACGGCGATCTGTATCCCTGCGATTTCTACTGTAAGGATGCCTATCGGCTCGGCAGTATTTTTGACGCGGCCCCGTTCGCCATGGGTGAAACGCAGCGGCGCTTTATGGAAGACTCAACTCTTATCCACGAGCACTGCAAGGCCTGCCGCTGGTACGTTCTCTGCCGCGGCGGCTGTCGTCGCGACCGGACGGACGGCCTCACGCGCAACAAATACTGCGCGGCGTACGACTCCTTTTTTGGCTACGCCGCCGGGCAGATGGAACAAGCGGCCGCTCTGTTCCTCCGGAACGGGAACGTCTGACCGACCGGGCTTTATTTCCGTTTCACTTTTACCGCGGGAAGGAGCAACGGGTTATTCTCCCCTGCTTGCCGCATCCGCGCTTTTAGTTGCGCGCGCAGTTCTTCGCGCACACCCTTGAGCGCCGGATCTTTGACCAGATTTGTTTTCTGGCAGGGATCCGCTTTGTTGTCATACAGATAATCCTCGAGATACACGGCGGAAGCGCGCCGTGCAAAACCCCATGGCGACGGATCCCGTACTGCGTAGGTGTAACGGCCCGTGCGGATCGCACGGGAATTGCTCGCCTCGCTGATCTGGATAAATACGTCAGGAATTTGTATCTGCGGATCCCGCAGCAGACGGCCGATGTCAAGCCCCATATAGTCCTCCGGTACCGGGATCCCGGCGACAGACAGGAGAGTGGGCGGCAGATCGATCAGCGAGGTCAGCCGCGTTTCCCGTATACCGCCGCTGAAATCGCCGCCGCGAATGATCAGAGGCGTATGGATGCACGCGTCGTGACAGGAACGCTTATACTCCATATTGCGCGTTCGGAAATGGCAGCCGTGGTCGCTGGTGTAAATAATGACGGTGTCTTCATAAATTCCCATCTGCTTCAGCTTTTCTGTCAGCCGCCCCACGTTATGATCCAGCCGGTTGACAGCGGAGAGATAATCCGGGTATTGCTCCCGATAATCGCCTTTCAAAAACGCCAGATCCTCCGGGATCGGATATTCCCGGAAGTTTTCCACAGTGGGCCCAAAGCCCTCCACATGACGGCGATCGTTCTGATGGTGCGGTTCCAATTGGCTGATGAATATGAAAAACGGTTTCTGCGGATCTTGCCTGTCGAGATATTCCAGCGCGTAATCGTTGATCGCATCCGCCCGGTAGCCCTCAAAGGTCAGCTTCCGGCCGTTTTCGTCGAAGACGTAACCGCCGTAGCCGTGGGAGGTGCGTTCCAGTACGTCGGCCGCCCGCCAGTAGCAGTAGCCGCCTTGACGTTCGCGGGGCACGGCAGTGGCCTCACAATGAACGCCGATATGCGGGAACGGGTCCGACGCCAGATGCCATTTCCCGAAATAAGCGGTATCGTACCCGGCCGCGTTGAAATGCTCTGCCAGCGTTATCCTGTCCCGCGGCAGCGCGACGCCGTTCCGGAAGCAGCCGTTTTGCGTAGCGTAAACGCCCGTCTGCAAACAGGCCCGCGCGGGACCGCATACCGGCTGACAGGTATAATTGTTTTCAAACTGCACGCCCTCCGCCGCAAGCTGCATCAAATTCGGGGTGACGTCCGGCGTTAACGTATCCCATCGCTGTTGATCGCTGAAGTAAACAATGATATTTTTACGGCGCATTTTTTCTCTCCCCCCGGAACCGATATGTTACTGCTCCGCCAATGAAATCGTGAATCATTTATGCGCCGTATTCCGGCGTTAAGGCAAGCGGAAATCTTCAAGTATTCATTGGCGGAGCAGTAATGGCGATGTGATGATAAAACCTGCCGAGGTACCTTTCCCCCTGATTGATATCTTCGCCTATCAAGACAAGGAACCGTCCCTTGTCCTCAATTTGTTATTCCATATATGCGCACTCTCACGTAAACCGTCCCCTGATTGATTCGATCACGTCCAGGTGAAAAAGAATAAATATCCCGTCGGCAAATCCAAGGAAAGCGCCGACAAAGAACGCGATCTTGACAATAAAATCATACAACGGCATTTTGTATACGGTCTGATTTCCGTTTTTTATAAAGACGTATCGAAGATACTGATTTGTCAGCGTATACGTGTTCCCATTCACAGAGGTGAACGCTTCAACGTCCTTCAAACCTTTATAAACCTCAAACAAAGGATCCTCATATTCCCGATATACCGTTTGC
>JAILQN010000279.1 GCA_024699005.1 Clostridia bacterium | reverse complement strand
AGGAACTTTCCACGTTGAGGTCTTTGACCGTCGCGTTGTTGATTTGCCCGAACAGACCGCCGCAATCGACGTTGTTTACATAGACGCCGCTTATGGTATGACCGTTACCGTCAAACACCCCGTTGAAGGGGGCTATGGGAGTCCATGCGTGCTCGGGCGGATTTTTATCCCAATCGGAATACTTTGCGGTAGTGTTGAGAGCTATATTGGTCCCCAGAATATAATTCGCCGCCAAAACTGTTGCGTTGCCGGCGGCGACCTGCTGACTGAGATAAGCGAGCTCAGCTCCGGTGGTGATAACGTACGGCGAATCGGCTGTGCCCTCGCCGGATGCGAAACCGGACGCGACCTCGCCGTCCCAGTAAACGACGGCGTTTGCGTTTTCATCCCCGCTGTCGGTTTCGTTATTTGCCTTCTTCCCGCGCAGCGCTCCGATGACCGTCAGGATCAGAGCGATCGCAAGTATGACTGCGATAACGATAAGGATGTCCCGTTTGTTTGTTTTTGCGGTTTTTCCGTCGTTTTTCCCCTCACTCCTGTTTTTTTCCGGCGCGCTTATCACCTCGTGTTTCGGCGGACGCAGATGCACGCCCGTTTTTTTGGCGGTGAGAGTATAGGCCGCCGCCGGGACAGGTGTATCCTCCGCGAGTCTGTCGAGGGCTGCCGGCAAATCGGAAGTTATATCGGCGATGTCGATGTTTCTGCTCTTCAAAAAAGCAGTCTGACGGTTTATATAATCCGCCGCCGCCTGTCTGTGAGCAGATATATTTTCCGCGTCAAGGAACGGATAGTCCGCAGCTGCCTCGGCGATGCCTCCGGCAAAGTCAAAATACAGAAGAGCCGCGGTCTGTTTCAGCGGCATATAGTCTATTATCACGCCGAGCATCTGATACAGGAGGATCTCGTAGTCGTTCGTAAGCCCCCTGTCAAGAGCGGCCGAGGCTTTGTCTGCGAGGTCCGCAAGAGCCGTTTCGACGCTTCTGGTCTTCCTGACCGGAGTCTCGAGGGTCCTTTTGACGCAGTAGGAGACCGCTGCGGAATAAAAACCGCGCCGGAAGTCGAGTATCTTTTCAAGCTCGGGCAGATCCCGGTACATATCGGCGAAAATATCCGCGCAGATATCGGCGGAGTCGGGCAGATATCCCCTCAGACTTACGCAGATAAAATATATCTGTTTAACGTGCCTTTTGAACAGATCCGTTCTGGCGTTCTCGGAACCCTGAGTCGCCTTTACGATAATATCCGCGTCTGTCGCGGTGAGTTTTGAGTTTTGAGTTTTTTGTGTTGAATCCATAACGGTTTTATAATACATTATCCGAATTACTTTTGCAAGGGGAATTGACAACGGGACGTACAGAATTTATAATCGGGAATAAGATGTCCCCCGCTTCTTCGGCGGCGGGTGCCGTCGTTCTTCAGCGGCGGCTGCAATCCGCCGCTGAAGAACAGGGGCTGAAGCCCCTTGCAATTCTCTCGTGAATGACGGGGCCGGCGCCCCTTATTGAATTAAAACACTATGAAAAACGATTTCTTTGCATTTGACACAAAAGTAAACGACGCAGCGGAGGCTGCCCTTGAAAAAACAGGCGGCATGTTCGCCCGGATCGACGCCGTCGCGGAATACAACCAGCGCAAGGTCCTCAGAGCCTTTATAGACAACAGGGTGGCGGAGACCGACCTGTGGGGCTCGACCGGTTACGGTTACGGCGACGTCGGGCGCGAAAAGGCAGACGCCGTATGCGCTCAGGTTTTCGGCATGGAGGACTCCCTTATCCGCTACACCTTCACCAGCGGTACTCATACCCTGACGGTCGCACTGTTCGGGCTCTTGCGTCCGGGAGATACGATGCTGTGCGTCTCCGGCAGGCCCTACGATACCATCTGTCCGGTAATGGGCGTCGATGAAAGGAATGGCGGCGAGGTCAGGGGCAGTCTGCGGGACTTCGGCGTCGCTTATAAGCAGATCGACCTGACTGAGGACGGAAGAATAGATATACCGGCGGTTGTGGAAACTCTTGAAAAAGAGAAGATCAGGCTTGTTTATATCCAGCGTTCAAGGGGGTATTCTTTAAGACCCAGCCTCGGGGTCCGGGAGATCAACGCCCTTGTCGGGGCTGTTAAAGAAGTGAGCGACTCTGTAGTCTTTGTGGATAACTGTTACGGCGAATTCGTTGAGCCGGATGAACCCGCGGCGGATATACTGGTCGGCTCCCTTATAAAGAATCCCGGCGGCGGAGTCGCCAGGATGGGCGGCTATATAGCCGGGAAACGGGAGCTCGTGGAGCTCTGCGCCTACAGAATGACGGCTCCTTCCCTGGGACGGGAAGTCGGCGCTACCCTCGGGAACGACAGGGATATCCTGCTCGGGCTCTTCCATTCGCCTCACGTGGTGGGCGAGGCTCTCAAGACCGCCGTGTTCTCCGCGGCGCTGTTTGAAGAGCTGGGCTTTTCCGCGGCTCCGTCTTCACTTGAAGAAAGGCACGACATAGTTCAGGCTCTCAGGCTTGAAAACAGCGAAAATCTTATCGCGTTCTGCCGAGGGCTCCAGGCGTGTTCGCCGGTGGATTCCTTCCTGACCCCGGAACCCTGGGATATGCCCGGTTACCCCTGCAAGGTGATCATGGCAGCGGGGACCTTTACGGGCGGTTCCTCGATAGAGCTGTCCGGCGACGCTCCCCTGCGCGAGCCTTTCGCCGTATGGATGCAGGGCGGACTGAATTTTGCCTCGGGCAAACTCGGCGTGATGTCCGCGGCGGACGCGGTGCTGAGAACAGGCAACAGGTAACCCCGTAGGGGCGGGCCTGTGTGCCCGCCCGTCAGAGAGACGTTATCTGGCGGGCGACCACATAGGGTCGCCCCTACACAAAAAACCATGAAAATTCTTGTATTCTCCGATTCCCACGGCGCTTCTTATCTGATGGAGATGGCGCTGTGGGCGAATGAGGACGCCGACTGCGTCGTATTCCTGGGTGACGGCTATATGGACTGGAACATAGTCAACACCCATATTTTCAAAGAGACCCACGCCGTGCGCGGCAATTGTGACAGCGTGCTTTCAAAACTGCCGTGGAACGATATCTTTACGGTGGAAGACGTGGGCATTTATATCACCCACGGCTGGCGCGAGCATGTCAAGTCGGGAATGGAGACGCTTGTTGCCGAGGCGAAAAAAAACGGCTGCGCTCTTGTCATGTTCGGGCATACGCATGAACAGTATGAGGATTATTCGGACGGCGTCAGACTGTTCAACCCCGGAGCTCTCGCCCGCGGCGATTACGGCGTGGCGGAGATCCGCGGTACGGACATCCTTCTGACTCACCGGTCTGTTCTGTGAAATGAAGACAGGTGATGATTATCGTTTGACACTGCGTGTCTGTTTTGTGACATTTGTGGTGCAGGCCGTAATAGTCAACTTCGCTCCTCTGCTGTTCGTCGAGTGGGGGGCGCAGTTCGGTTTGCCGCTCGGGAAGGTGACCGCGCTGATCACCTTCAATTTCGGCATCCAGCTGCTGACGGACCTTGCTTCCGCGTTCTTTGTCGACAGGCTCGGCTACCGCAGATCCATGTTCGCGGCGCATGTATTCTGTGCGGCCGGACTTGTTTCGCTCGCGACGCTGCCTTTTGTTCTGCCCGACAGTTACGCCGGTCTGTTTGTCGCGACCGGTCTCTACGGTATAGGCGGGGGACTTATAGAAGTGCTGGTCAGCCCGATAGTCGAGGCGTGTCCCACGGACAATAAAGAGACCGCAATGAGCCTTCTGCACTCGTTTTATTCCTGGGGGCAGGCGGCGGTCACGCTTCTGACCACGGCGTTCTTTGCCATTTTCGGAATCGAGCGCTGGAGACTCCTCGCTGTTATCTGGGGGCTGCTGCCGCTGGGAAATATGATCGTGCTGTTCTTCGCTCCCATGCCGCCTTTGATCCGCGCGGAGGAAAACGGGAAGGGCGGCTTTGCCGCGATTTTCAGAACCCCGTTTTTCTGGCTTTCGGTCCTTATGATGATATGCGCCGGGGGCAGCGAACAGGCGATAAGCCAATGGTCGTCTTCTTTCGCGGAAAGGGGGCTCGGCGTGTCAAAGACCGCCGGCGATCTGCTGGGGCCGATGCTGTTCGCTGTCATGATGGCGGTTGCCAGGACCGCCTTCGGAAAATTCGGGCATAAGCTGGAACTCCGGAAAATCATGCTTGCCTCTTCCGTTCTATGCGTCGCGTGCTATCTTGTCGCGGCACTGTCGGAAATGCCGCTGCTGTCTCTTGTCGCCTGCGGGATGACCGGACTCGCCTGCGGCATATTCTGGCCCGGTACCCTGAGCATTTCCGCCGCCTCTGTAAAAAACGGCGGCAACAGGATGTTTTCGCTTCTTGCTCTTGCCGGGGACATCGGATGCAATCTGGGGCCTACCTTTGCCGGAGCCGTCGCGTCGGCAAAGGGCGATGATCTCGGCGCCGGTATACTTGCCGCCGTGGTTCTGCCGTGTATGATGACGGTCTGTATAATTGTTGCTTTCGGGCGAAATTCAATCGCAAATCAAGCCAAAAAGAAATAATTGACTTGAATACTCTGATTATGATGTGATATAATCGTTAAAATCGATACCTTGATGATCGGAGGTGGGCAGTCATGGCAAAAAAAGTGACGGATATCCCGGATCCGATATTCGATTCCCCCAGGTGCAAAACCACTATGTACGGCGCGATCCATATGTCTGCGCAGGAACATCCCGATGAGCCTGCGATAGATTTTATGGGTAAAAGGACAAGCTTCAGCACCCTTGATTCGAGGATCACAGCCGCCGCGGGGGCTTTTTATAAAGCGGGTTTCCGTAAAGGCGACGTAGTCACGATCTGCATGCCGAACACTCCGCAGGCGATAGTCTGTCTTTACGCCCTTAACAGGATTGGCTGCGTCGCGAATATGGTGCATCCGCTTTCGGGCGAGACGAATATCACCTTTTACCTCAATTATTCCGACAGTAAGGCGATACTTACCGTCGATATGTTTTTTGAGAAGATCGCAGCCGCGGCGTCGGCAGCGTGGAGGCACACCAGGATATTCGTCGCAAGGATACAGGACGAACTGCCTGCTCCGCTCGCCGTGGGTTATACTTTTAAAAAAATAGGAAAAACCGTAAAACTCCCCAAAGACGACAATATCGTTTTGTGGAGCAGATTTGAAAAAACCGGCAGGGGAGTCAAGCTGCCTCCCGTGGAATACGACGCGGAGAAGACTGCCGTCATCCTTTATTCCGGAGGTACCAGCGGCACGCCCAAGGGCATATGCCTGTCGGATTATAATTTCAACGCGCTGGGCTGTCAGATCGCGGACGCCTGCGGTACAAAGATCGGACCGGGGCTCAAGTTCCTGTCGGTCATGCCGCTGTTCCACGGCTTCGGTCTGGGCATAGGCATCCACGCGGTGCTTGAGTTCGGCGTCGAAAGCATTCTTATACCCACCTTCACAAAGGATTCCTACGCAGCGGCGGTGGTAAGGAAAAAACCGAATTTCATCGCCGGGGTGCCCACGCTCTATGAGGCGCTTTTAAAAGCGGAGAAGTTCAGGGACGAGGATCTTTCTTTCCTTCTCGGCGTATTCAGCGGCGGTGATTCTCTGTCGCCAGATCTTAAGCGCCGCGCCGACAGATTCCTGGAGGAGCATAAGTCTTCCGTCCGCATACGCGAGGGGTACGGCCTGACGGAGTGCGTGACCGCATCGTGCCTCACTCCCGTTTCAAAAGAGAAGGAGGGCAGCATAGGCCTGCCGCTGCGGGGTATGAAATACCGTATCGTCAAACCGGGCACATTCAGAGACCTGCCGGCAAACGAGCCGGGAGAGATAATACTGACCGGCCCCACGCTGATGCTGGGCTACCTTAAAAACGAGGAGGCCAACGAACAGGTCATCCGTACGGACAAGGGCGTGCGCTGGCTGTTCACGGGCGATATGGGCTGTATGGACGAGGACGGCTACGTCTACTTCAGGCAGAGGATAAAACGAATGATAATATCGTCCGGGTTCAGCGTCTATCCGTCTCAGATAGAGAAATGCCTGGACGAGATGCCCGATATCGATTACTCCTGTGTCATCGGCGTAAAAGACCCGTACAGGATGCAGAAGGTCAGGGCTTATATCGTGCTGAACGAGGGCGTGCCGGGGACCGAAGAAGAGAAGCAGAAGATCCTTGAGTACTGCAAAAAAAGGCTCGACCATCACGCCTGCCCCAGGGAGATCGTTTTCCGCGAGGAGCTTCCCCGGACGCTGGTCGGCAAGGTCGCTTTCCATGTGCTGGAGAAAGAAGCCGAGGCGGAGGAGAAGGAAAAGGAGAAGGCGCAGCAATAAAATTTCGGCTTTTCATCGGAGATTTCAGTTTCAATAATGTGCAATTTGCAATTTGCAATGTGCAATTGTTCGGGAGTGAGATTTCTTATGTTCCGCCATAAAGGGAACGTCTTTTTTCCCGGTGGAGAGGACATCACTGCCATGCGTAGTCAAAAGCGGCACAATATCAATCAAAAACCATATTCATTGCACATTTCACATTGAACATTGCACATTATTGCTTCTGGTCTCCTGACTGAACCGACCGTTACAAAAAACACGCTCATGAATACACAGTACAACCCCGATTCCGGCAAGGTCCGCTGCCGCATCTTCTGCACTCTGGCGCGGTGGATAATGACCCCGTTTCTCAGGCTTTTCGGGGATTTTCATCCAAAAAGATATAAACCGAAGGCAAAGAGCTTTATCCTTATCGCAAACCACGTGCAGGCTTTCGACCCCGGTTACGAGATGATCTGCGTGCATAAATATATGCGCTTTATCGCAAGCGACCATCTTGAGCGCGTGCCTGTGGCGGGATGGATCCTGAAGGTGTTCGGCGGAGTCCTGTTCAAACACAAAGACAGACCGTCGGAAGAGCTTACCGAAAAGATAATCGCCTCGGTAAAAGCCGGAGTGCCCGTCGCGATACACGCAGAGGGCGGCACGTCCAAAAACGGCGAGACGGGCTTTATATCTGAGCATACGGGGCAGCTTGTAAAGGACAGCGGCGCCGCGCTCATCACCGCGAGGAATATCGGCGGATATCTCCGCGCTCCCCGCTGGGCAAAAAACAGGCGTAAGGGGCCGGCTTTCACCAGGGTAGTCGCGGAGTATTCCGCGGAGGAACTTGCCGGGCTGAGCGTTTCCGAGATCACGGAGATCATCCGCCGCGACACCTACGTCAATATTTACGACGAACAGCGTAAGGATCCTCACGAATATACCGGCAAAGCTCTTTGCGAAGAACTGGAGCGTTCGGTTTATATCTGTCCTTCATGTTCGGGTATCCAGACGATGAGAAGCAGGGGCGATACCTTCACCTGCGACAAGTGCGGTTACTCCGTAGGCATGGACAAACTCGGCTTTTTCACGGAGAACGGAACCGGCGTCATGTTCAGCAATATAGCCGCATGGGACCGTTTTCAGAAGCAGGAGTGGCAGAGAATCGTCACAAGCGCTCCGGATGGCCGGATCATATTCGAGGAAAAACATCAGAAAGTATATAAGATAGAAAAAGACAAATCGAAAAAGCTGCTGTCGGACGACGCAATCCTGCGTCTGTATCCGGACAGTTTCTGGATAGTTCTGGGCGGCAGCAAGGGCTCGGTGACAGTTCCGTTCGACAGGATCGAACGCGTGCTGTCCGTTTCAAAAACAGGCCTCGCGATCATATCAGACGAATGCTACCTCGATCTGCGTACGGAGTACCCGCGCTGCGCAGAGAAATATGTCGCCGCATGGCGGTGGAAAACAGGCAGAGCTTATCTGTAGTATTCATGGGGTTTGTGTTTTGCGGCAGCATGCTGTGATATCTTAAGCGCAGCGCGCGGCGCGCAAAGCACAACACGAAAAAAATGTCCGAAAAAACAAACAGTGTAAAAAACGCCCTTAAGGTCTTCAAGGATTTTATCCTTTCCGCTCTGGGGCTTGTGGTCATGAACGGCGCCATGCAGCTGTTCATAAATCCCTCCCTTGAAAAATGGCTGGGCAAGACCGGCTTCGGCGAGTATCAGTCCATATTCGCTATCGTCGCCATAATGGGCACCACCTTCGGTGTTGCGGCGAATTATTCGCGGGTGCTGAAGAGCCGCGAGAAAAAGGACTCAAACGGGGATTACAATCTGTTCATGCTCATGTCGGCCTGCGTGTGCGTCGCGGCGGCGGGCGTGACCCTTTACATATACAAAGATTTTACCGTTGCCGGTTTCTGTATACTGTCGTTTCTGATGATATTCACCGTCCTGCGGTACTACGGCGACTGCTGGTTCCGGCTCAAACTTGATTATCTCGGTTATTTCTTCTATTACGTTGCCGTTACCGCCGGCTACTGCGCGGGTCTTGCGATATTCAGGTACCTTGTGAAAAGCTGGATGATCGCGATTCTCACCGGCGAGGCCGCAGCGGTCGTCTTCGTGTTTTTCGCGGGCAGGATATTCAGAGGCCCGGGGCTGCTCAGACGTTCGGAGCATTTTTCCGGCAACTTCAGGTCCTTCGGCATACTCTCCGCCTCAAACGCGGTCAGCGCCGTTATCCAGAACGCGGACAGGATCATCCTCCGCCTGGCGATAGACCCGGCCGCAGTCACGATATTTTACGTTTCGACCCTGCTGGGCAAAGTCGTGTCTCTGCTGACGACCCCTCTGAACGGTGTGATGATAGGGTATCTTGCAAGATTTAAGGGCAAGATCTCGAAAAAAATGTTCCTGATCTTCACCCTTGCGTCCCTGGGCGTGGGCGTAGTCGCCTGCGCGGCGTGCTACGTCGGCTCGCTGATCCTTATCCCTGTCCTGTACCGCAGCGATCCGGAACTTATAGCCGAAGCGCGGCAGTATTACCTTTTAGCCAACGCGGGGCAGGTATTCTTCTTCGTTACCAACTGCCTGACGACTATAATACTTCGTATGGCGGGCGAAAAATATTCCATGTATACCAATCTGTTTTATCTCGCCGTTTACGCCGCGGCGGTCATACCGCTGACGCTTTCACACGGGATATGGGGCATGGCGACAGGTCTGATGATCGCGAACACGGCGAAATTCGTTTTCGTGGCCGTCATCGGATTCATGCGGTCCGGAGAAAAAAGCATAGGGGAATAGTTTCAGTTAAAACAAAACCGGGTAAAAAACCGGACATACAATATTCGCTAAAATAAATCGGAGGCAAATAGAATGGATACGATCAAAATCAACAAACAGAACACTTTGATGGTCGCCCACAGGGGCGTGTCGGGCATCGAGCAGGAGAACACCTGCGCGGCCTTCGTCGCCGCGGGCAACCGCTCTTACTTCGGCATCGAGACCGACGTTCACCGCACCGTCGACGGCAAATTCGTAGTATTCCACGACGACACCACGGGCAGGATCTGCGTCGACAATATGACGGTTGAGAAATCCACTTTCGACGGTCTGCGTTCTCTTCTTATTATGAACACAAACGGCAAAAAGGATCGCTGGGATTACAGGATCGGCACGCTGGGGGAGTATATCTCCATCTGCAAACGCTACGAAAAGACCGCGGTCCTGGAGCTGAAGAACGAATTCAAAGAAGCAGACCTTTACGCCATAGTCGACATCATCAAGTCTATGGATTACCTCGAGCATGTTATCTTTATCTCATTCAGTCTGACGAATCTCGTGATGCTCAGGGCAAAATATCCGGATCAGCCGGCGCAGTACCTTATCGAGAGCTATGACGAATCCCTGATCAGCGTGCTGACCGCAAATCACCTGGATCTTGATGCGGAGTATATCCTTCTTACCGAAGAACGCGTCAAAGCTCTGCACGACGCCGGTATAAAGATCAATGTCTGGACCTGCGACGATCCCGAATACGCCGAGAAGCTCGTATCCTGGGGCGTTGATTATATAACCACGAATATTCTGGAATAACTGACAGTTAAAGAATACGGGATATGAAAGCCTGTATTTGTCAACAGATAACCTGACACGTGAGATGATTATTATGAAAAGAACAGTTTTATCCGTATTATGCGTTGCAGCGCTTCTTTTTGCAGCCGCGGCGTCCGCCTCGGCGTGGGATGTCCCCGAGCTTGCGCTTTCCGCAGAGTATTCCGCCGACGGAAGCATCCTGACCGTATATCTGACAGTCAACAACTTCGTAGGCACCGAGAGCGCCGATTACCGCATACAGTTCGACCCGGACGAACTTGAATTCGTCAGCTGCAGGACCCCGCAGCTGGGATCGACTGAGAACTTTATTGCCGGACTGGATGAAGAGACCGGCGACAGGGTGAATATAACTTTCATTGATCTGTATTACGCTCCCGCCGACGTGCTGCCCGAGGACGGATCCTGCGTGGTCGCGACGGTCACGTTCAACGTAAGGGACGGAGCGGACAGTTTCAGTTTAAGGGCTTATACCGATTCCTGCGCCATGGATCCGGACACAACGAGGGTGGATGTGCAGCCGACGGAACTCAGCGGGACTATCACAGACCGCGACATGACATACGAGATCAGCGTTTCGGCCGCAGAAGAATCAACTGAACAGACGGAATCCGGAGGCACAAAGAAGGGCATTCTTGTTATCTGCATCGCGGCGGTCGCGGCGGTCGCGGCGGTGTCTGCAATTGCCGCGGTGTTCATGATGCGAAAAAAGGGTGATAAAAAATGATTTATCTGTTTTTGGCGGACGGTTTTGAGGAGTCCGAGGCGATAATCCCCCTGGATATGATGAGACGGGCCGGTCTGGACGTGCGGACCGTCGGCGTGACTGGCGGCACTGTTACTTCCTCTCACGGGGTCGGGATAGTTGCCGATATGACTGTCGACAAGGCTGTCGGTATCCCCGAAGCGGTGATACTGCCCGGCGGCATGCCGGGAACAAAAAACCTTGAGGCAAGCGCCGGTGTGCAGGCGATGATCGATAAGGTCAACAGCGCGGGCGGGATAGTCGCCGCCATCTGCGCCGCCCCGTCCGTACTCGGACACAGGAATCTGCTTTCCGGCAGGCGCGCGGTTTGTTTCCCGGGCTGGGAAAAGGAGCTTTACGGCGCGGTCGTCACCGAAGCAAAAGCCGTTACCGACGGAAATATCGTCACGGCGAGAGGCGCCGGCGCCGCGTTTGAATTCGGCGCGGAGATAATCGCCGCCGTTAAGGACAGAGAAACGGCGGATAAGATACTTGCTCAGATGCAATACTGAATAATATAATATTATGGATAACAGAATTCCGGGAAAAGATAACGACAACGTCGAGTATCGTATAAATTCGAACAACAAAAACAACACCCGTACCGGGCAGGGTACGGGCAGCGCTTATGAGCAGCGCAAAGCGGAACTTGAGCGCAGGCGGCAGGCGCAGAACCGTCCCCGCCAGCTTACTCCGGAGCAGCGCGCCAGGATCGAAGCGGAAAAGGCGCGCGTCCGCCGTCACCGCAAACGCGTTGAATCCGGCAAGTCTTTTCTGAAGCTGATACTTGTTACGGTCATCGTCCTGGGTACTTCGGCGCTGCTTTCGTATGTCGCTCTCTCCTGCATGAACGACGTGCTCGCGATACATGTCAGCCCGGAGGCAAACACCGCCAGAACGGTCACCATAACCGAGGGTATGGACACCGAGGCGGTTATCCGCAAGCTGAAAGAAGCGGGAGTCATTAAAAACGTGTGGTTCTGCAAACTTGCGGCTCAGGTGGCCGGTTATTCCGATACGGGTTATATCCCCGGCGATTACAGCTTCCAGAGATCACAGGGGCTGGAAAAGATGCTTGACCGCATAAAGGACACCGAGCAGACTGCGGAGAATGTTGTCACTCTGACATTCCCGGAAGGTTATACTCTCGACAGGATACTGGCCAGCCTGGAATCCAACGGCGTCTGCTCACGGGAGTCGATCGAGTCCGCCATGCGTACAAACGATTATAGCAGTTCCTATAAATTCCTTAAAACCGTTACCGATAAATCGAGCCGCTTCTACTCTCTGGAGGGATATTTCTATCCCGATACCTACGATTTTTATCTGGGAGAATCCGCAGACAGCGTTATTGCGAAGTTCCTGGATAACTTTGCTTCCAAATGGAACGACGGCTTTACCGAAGCTGCCGAGAAGAAAAACCTCTCCATAGATAAGGTCATTATTTTCGCCTCCATAGTAGAGAGAGAGGCGGCCCAGGGTGAGCGCGATCAGATCGCCGGGATCCTTCTGAACCGTATCAATTCCGGTATGCTGCTGAACTGCGACTCCACAAGCGACTATATCTCAAAGGTCACGATCGGCAAGGCGGAGAACGAGATAGCCCGTTACGCCGAACTTTACGATACCTACAAGCGCGCACTTCCCGTGGGGCCGATCTGCAATCCCGGCGTCGAGTCCATAAATGCGGTGCTGTACGCGTCGAAGACAGACAATTATTATTTCATGCACGACGCGAACGGTCAGCTTCGCACAGCGAAGAGCCTGGAGGAGCATCAGAACAATATTACAGCTTACGGTCTTGCCCATTGATAATTATTAAATTTGAATAATTTGTGAATTTTCTTTAACAAAAATATTGACAGTTTAAAGTTTTGATGTTATACTCATTCCGTAGAAGTTTATTCATTCATGAACAGAAAGAAAGGGCGAGCTATATGTATTACAAAACCATCAGAAAATCACTTGCCGTTTTCCTGGCTGCGCTGATGACGCTCTGTGCGGTAAGCGTTGCGGCATCAGCTGCGGATATCGGCGACAGCGGCGCTTTCAGCGTTTTGGTCCAGAACGTTGCCGGTCTTCCCATACCCGAGGGGTACGGCGGGGATGATGCCGAAGGCGACCCCCTGACGGACGCCATACAGATGGGCAGACGTCTGGGCTACGTGGGCCTTTCCGATGAGGAGATCGCCGAGATCAACACCCGCATAGAACGTATCGACGCGAAGATCGCCGCTTATGAGGCGGATATAGTTTCGGTCAACGGGGATATAGAGGAGATGCGTCTCATGCAGGCGGCTCTGCTCGGTAATATCGACGGAAAGGTCGCCCAGAAAGAGGGCGTGGAGGACGAGGCCGTACTTGCTCAGCTGGACGCCGAGATAGCGGAGCTGAACGCTCAGTTCACCGCCAATGCGGAGCAGATCGCTGTCATGGACGCGCATATCCGTTCCGATGAGGACAAAATAGCCGCCCGCCGCAGCGCGAAGGCCGATCTGATCGACAAGCTGGATATCGACGACGCCTATAAGGATGCGAGCTATCCCCTTCAGTCCGAGTTCCTGCTTTTACAGGAGGATTTTAACTACGATCAGTATCTGCGTCAGGAAATGGAGTTCTACGCAGACGTTCATAAGGTCGAATGTGAGAGCTGCGAAGCGACCGTGGAGTTCACCGCCGCCGATCTTGCCTCCAGGGAGAGTCTGATCTGCGCCGGCGACGGCTGCGGCAAGAGAGTTTATTTTGAGGACGGTCTTGTCTGTGAAGCTTATATCGAGTGCCCGGGCTGCGGAGTCAAAAACTATTTTGCCGACGACGACGCTATAGATGAGAACGGCGAGTTCTGCGACGCATGCGGCGTGCTTATGCCCGTCGACAGGGACACTGTCGTCGACCTGCGCGATCCCGCCGTTATCTGCCCCTACTGCGATACGGTCAACATCGCGACCAACGAAGCGACCATTGAGACGAACAGCATAATCTGCCCGGACTGCGGCAAGGAGATAGAAAATATAGTCATCGATTATACCAATTCTCTTGCGCACCGTCACGGCACGGAGCACAAGGGCGGCGTGCCCATGGGCGACGGTCTCAACACTTTCTCCGGCGCTTACAGCCTTTACAACACCTCCAGGGTCGCATGGAACGAGGCTAACGGTATAGCTGATGATCTTAACGACGAGCTGACCCCCAAAGGCTTTTCCGTCACAACGGTCGAACTTGAGGAAGGTTATTATCTCGACGTTTACAATCTGCACGCCGACGCCGGCGGTTCAGCGGCGGACGTGGCAGCGAGAGCCGCCCAGTTCGATCAGCTTGCGCAGTATATCATGGCTCACTCCGTTTATGATCCGGACAAGGGCGTTTACGATCACGCGGTCATCGTAGGCGGCGACTTCAACACCTATATTTCGTCCGAGGATACCCCCGGCAACTCCAGGCTTATTGAAAACCTTATAGAGAAGGCGCACCTCAACGACGCCTGGGCCGTCAGGGACAGGGCGGAGATCACCGAGAATGTAAGCGATCCGGATTTCGATTACGGGCTCTATTACGAATACGCCAGGCGCGACTCCGTACCTGCTGGGGTAGACGAATATCTGTACCGCGAGGGCTTCTATGATTCCGTGGAGAGGATCATGTACGCCAGCGGCAACGGTCTGGATCTTCATCTGACGAGCTTCGGCTACGGCAGGATCTATTCCGAGGATGACGCCGAGCGCATGCTCTCCGACCATCCTTATGCTTCCGCGAGCTTCACGTACGAGATAGTCGAAAAGAAAGCCAGGAAGACCTTTACCAACGACGGGGATCCCGCGACCGATCCGTCCCGCGGCTTCCTGTTCAAATTCCTGGAGTTCCTGCGCAGTATTTTCAGAGCGATAGGCCTGCTCTTCAAGGATCACGGCAATATAAATCTCTGATATCGGTCAGGGGACGGCTGACCCGGATCACGGAACCGTCCCCCGGTTTATAAACAACATTTTAAAGGAGTTATTATGAAAGTATTTATGATCGGAGGAACGGGGCTTCTGGGCTCTGCAGCGGCACAGATGTTCATCGACAGGGGAGCAGAAGTGGTTACCATGGCTTTGCCGCCGCTTCCGCAGGGCGCACCCATCCCCGAGGAAATGAAGATAGTCTTCGCTAACTATCTTGAAAAAACCGACGATGAGCTTAAAGAGCTCATGACAGGCTGCGACACCTTCGTTTTTGCCGCAGGCGTTGACGAACGCGTTGAGTTCCCGGCTCCGGTATACGAGGCATACAAAAAGTACAATATCGATCCCGTCCGCCGTTTTCTGACTCTTGCCAAAGAAGTCGGCATTAAAAAGTCAGTCATCCTCGGGTCCTATTTTTCTTACTTCGCAAAAGAGTTCCCCGAGATGCGCCTGACGGAAAAGCACCCATATATCCGCTCCAGGATCGATCAGGAAAACACAGCTCTTTCCTTCGCGGATGAAAGTATGGACGTCTGCGTGCTGGAGCTGCCCTATATCTTCGGCACACAGCCCGGCAGGAAGCCCGTCTGGGTCATCCTGATCGAGCAGCTGGCAGGGATGGGGCCCGTCACGATGTACCCCAAGGGGGGCACCACGATGGTCACCGTGCGTCAGGTAGCCGAGGTCATCTGCGGCGCTGCGGAAAAGGTCAAAGGCGCGGTCGCTCTGCCGGTGGGTTATTACAACCTCACATGGAACGAGTTCCTGCACATCGTTCACGCGGCCATGGGCGTTCCCAAGAGGCCGATCATCAATATACACAAGCCGTCCTTCCAGCTCTTCGGTATCAAGATGCGCAAGGATTACGCAGCGAAAGGGATAGAGAGCGGTATCGATCCTGTCGGGCTTGCCGATATCATGTGTATGAACACCTGGATCGACGCCAAGTACTGCAAGGAGTACGGCGTGACGGACGACGATATCAAATCCGCCATCTTCGATTCCGTCAGGCTCTCCGTCGCCGCTTTCCAGGGTACGCAGGAGCTGATCGGTATGCGCGGAGAATAAGTTCTGGAAATCTGAAAAGCGGGGCTGTAAAAAACCGGGTTTTTTACGGCCCCGCTTTTTTTATATGATGCGAACTGTCCCTTGCATAGTTTGTCCGGCAGGAGTACAATACAAAGGAAGACATTTACATCGGAGGCAACCGTGAAAAAAAGTATCCAGATCATTTTTTCAGTTATTCTTTCCTTTATCTTTTTATTCCCGTCTGCATTCGCATATGCTTTGGATGACGTTCCGCTTCCCGGGGATGAGGATATCGAATACGCCGGGCAGGATGAGGAAGCATCCGGGGATAAAATATATGTTTACGTCGGCGACGTGGATTTCGATCATAATGTTACTGCCGCCGACGCCAGACTGGCGCTCAGGATATCGGCCAGCCTGTATAACGCCGGAGCCGATCAGCAGAACGCCGCAGATTTTGACCGCAACGGCGTCGTACTGGCCGAAGACGCAAGGACCATACTCAGAGTATCGGCGAAGCTTGATGCTCCGTCCTATATACTGATACAGGTCACTCCGCTGCCGGCAGGGACGGGAGAGGAGGAACATAGTTCCCGGCAGCCTGAGGAAAACACAAAATCTCCCGAAGAGGATACGCCCAAGAACGATCCCCCGGTATACAGCTTTGACGATTCCAGGGTCCTCTCCAAAGCGGCGGTAGTTTATGACGCGACAGCCGGCAGGTTTATTTATGAAAACAATGCCCATAAAAAGCTTGAGCCCGCCAGCATGACGAAGATGATGACCGCCTACGTCGCGGCGTCGTATTTCAAAGCGGACGATATCATCAGGGTCGGAAACGAGCTTGATTACGTCGAGAGCAATACATCGAAGGCGGAGATCTATAAAGGTCAGAAAATGACCTTTGAAAACATGCTGTACTGTCTGTTCCTGCCGTCCGGCTGCGACGCGGCGTATACGCTCGCCGTGAACAGCGTACGGAAAGCTTTGGACAGAAACGATCTGAGCATCGGGACGGAAATAGCCGCTTTCGTCAACGGTATGAACAACGCCGCGAAAAGCCTCGGCATGAAAGATTCACATTTCGCATGTCCGGACGGATTCCCCACGGAGGGGCATTATACGAGCGCTTATGATATGACTCTTCTGGCAAACGCGCTGTACAGACTTCCCATTATAAAGCGCGTTGTCGCAGCGGCTGAAGCGACGGTATATAACTCCGACGGTTCGGTTTTCAGAACGTTCACTAATACCAACGACCTGGTCATCCCCGGGGGAGATCATTATATCGATTACGTCCGCGGAATAAAAACAGGCTGGCATTCGGGCATAGGTCAGTGTCTTGCCGTGGCTGCAGTGAAAAAGACGAAGCAGGGCGAACGGCTGCTGATAACGGTAGTAATGGGCTGTGCGGACAAAACGGACAGATACAGGACTGTGAAATATCTGTGTGATACCGCATTCAAAGGATAAAAAACACAGGGCAACGTATACTGAAAAAATCGCCGTTCCGGACGCGTTTTTGCCCGGAACGGCGCTGTTTTTATGATGTTCTGAAGAACGGTGAGGTTTTAAAAGCTCTTTTCAAGACTTGCGGAATAGCGCAGGATCTTTCTGGCATCTGCGGCGGTGACTGTTTTGCCGTCTTTTTCTATTACGGCGGCGTTGGCGATCTGTTCCGGAGTCAGATTCGTTTCGAGCTTCGCGGAATACCTGAGCGCAAGTCTCGCGTCATTCGCAAGGACCTTGCCGTCAAGATCGACGTCGCCCGGCATGGTCGCGACGGCGCCTGACGCCGGTACCGTGATGTGCACCACGCAATCCGTCAGATGTTTTGCGCCCACCCAGCCCACGGCGTTTTCTCCGAAAACGTCGGAGGCCAGAACCGTGTAATATTGAAGGTCCGCCGTTTTGCCTGCGAAGTCTTCGGGCACTGTCAGGTCAAGGTAGCTGTGATCGTTCTCGAAAACCGGCGCTTCGGCGCAGATAAGCCCGCTGTCGTTCAGTGCTCCGGAATTCCAGCCGACGATCAGCTGTCCGTTATATGTGTTTCCTTCAAAGCCTATGAGCACTTTATCGCCGGGGTTCAGGGTGAGCGTTTCGCCGTCCTTATATTGGGTCGCTTCCGCCCCCTTCACAAACGCGCAGAAAGGCTCCGGCTCGGCCCATTTTGCGTATAATGTCACTTCGCGGTCTATCGGGACGGAACTCTCGGCAGGATCGGTCAGCTCCTTGTCCGTATACCAGCCGGCGAATACCGAGCCGTCTTTCGTCGGGACGGGAAGCTCCGACGGGATCCTGTCATCCATGACGGGGTCGATCTCATTGCCGCCGTCAGTGTCGAAGGATATCATGTAATCGACCTGATCTTCGACGGATACGTCCACTTCGGCGTCTCCGATCATGGCTTTCGTCTGTTCATAGACTGCTTCCTTGCCGGGATGATCATCATCGGACGGGGATAATACCCTGACTTTGATCTTGCCGGTCCCGTCGATCTTTCCTTCGTTACGGAACCAGGGACCGTCAAACGCTCCGCAGTCGAAAACTCCGTTCAGAGTGATGGAACCTTCCGCTTTGTTGACAAGATTTCCGCCCATCTGGCTGCGGACCGTGCCGCCTTCTTCCACGATGATTATCCCGAAATTATCGATATTTCCGCCCATTGTGGTAGCCAGAATGCCGCCTTTTTTAACAAGTATCGTGCCTTTGTTCTCGACAGCGCCCTCAACCAGGCCGCCGTCTCCGATCGTCAGGGTGACGTCCCCGGGAACGAATACGTTCCCCCAGCTGGAACAAACGAAGTCAACGGTCATATCCGCGGTCAGGGTCACGGCGGGGTGCTGTTCTCCGGGTACCTCGGCGTAATTTGTTTTGAATTCGTCAGGCGTGGCGACAGGTATTATCCCACTCCACGCCGCGTAAAAAGTCATATCCGGGGTGAATTTTTCGATGTTCCAGATCTCGGTGCCGCCATCCGGTTCCGTCCGCCAGCCGTTGAAAATCCAGCCCTCCCGCTCCGCGTCGGGCTGATCCGTAGGATAGCCTTCTTCGTCCAGAGGGACTTTTTTGACGGTGACCGATTTTTGCCCGTCAAAGTAACCGCCGTTCGCATCGAAGGTGATCGTTCCGGCGTCCGCGGCGATCATAGCGGGCGCGAAAACCGAAAGGAGCAAGACAAAACAAAGAAGAAAAGCAATTGTTTTCAGTTTCATAAAAAACACTCTCCTTTATTATTTATTTTATGGCAACACCTCACAATTATCATTCGGACAGAAAAACATCCCCAGAATAATCCGAGGAAATCAACAATATTAATTTTTAGACAGAAAGTCCCTGTTTTTCGGGTTTCGGCGTAAAGCGAATCAAGCCGTAACAGAAG
>JAILQN010000278.1 GCA_024699005.1 Clostridia bacterium | reverse complement strand
TAAGGCGGGAGTCGCCTCGAATAGTGGGCATCCTCTCCTCCGCCCTACGGGCTCCGGCTCGGATGCCCACTATTCGCAACCCATACCAAGCCCTTTTCTTTTTTTGAACGATATGGTTCATATCAATTGACATCGCAGACTCATTCGTAATACAACTCCCTTGACCATATATCGCCCTTACAAATATCGGTTTGTCGTTTTATTCATACTGCAATCATCCTATCCTTGCCATTATCGAAAAGTCAACAAATTGCCAGGAGCCCCGATTTTGATCAGAACTCCTGGTAAAAATGTGCGATATGAGCTACCTTAGGCTATTCATAGCCGAATTGGTGTACTTATGGAGTATTTGTGTAAATTCTGACCGAAAACCGGAAATGAAATACATACTGTTCTTCCGGAAAAAAGCACATTACATACGGATTCCTCAAACAGAGACCCGATCACTACGTCTGAAAAGTTGATCTTTTCCTCCGCAGCAGGAGCAGCTCCGGAAATGTTGGGCGGAAGCTTACGCGTTCTGTTCGTCGCCGGTCTTCTGCGGTTTCATTGTCGGGAAGAGCAGCACGTCCCTTATACTCGCGGAGTTCGTGAACAGCATCACCATACGGTCGATGCCGTAGCCGATGCCGCCGGTGGGGGTCATGCCGTATTCAAGAGCGGTCATGAAGTCCTCGTCGGTGGTGTTGGCCTCGTCGTTGCCGTTCGCCAGCATCTCCTCTTCCGCTTTGAACCGTTCGCGCTGGTCTATGGGGTCGTTGAGCTCGGAATAGGCGTTCGCCATTTCCCAGCCGTTCATGAAGAACTCGAACCTCTCGACGTAATCCGGTTTGTCCGGCTTGCGCTTCGTGAGCGGAGAGATCTCCACCGGGTGATCCATCAGGAAAGTCGGCTGGACGAGATTATGTTCGACGTACTCTTCGAAGAACAGATTGAGGATATCGCCCTTTTTGTGGAACGGCTCGTAATGCAGATCCCGCTCGTCCGCGAGGGCGCGCGCCTGCTCCAGCGTCTCCACCTCATCGAAATCTACGCCGGCGTATTTCTTCACCGCGTCGACCATGGTGATGCGCTCGAAAGGCTTGCCCAGGTCCATCTCCACTCCGTTGTAAACGATGGTGGTGGTGCCGAGGACCGTCTTCGCGATATGACGGTAGAGGTTCTCCGTCAGATCCATCATACCGTGATAATCGGTATAGGACTGATACAGCTCCATCAGGGTGAATTCCGGATTATGGCGGGTGTCCATACCCTCGTTGCGGAAGACCCTGCCTATCTCGTATACTCTCTCCAGTCCGCCGACGATCAGCCTTTTGAGATAAAGCTCGAGGGAAATACGCAGCTTCAGGTCATAATCGAGGGCGTTGAAATGTGTGAAAAAGGGCCTTGCGGCGGCGCCGCCGGCGTTCTCCACCAGCATCGGGGTCTCCACCTCGATAAAGCCCTCCGCGTCAAGATAGTTCCTGATAGCGCGGATGATCTGCGAACGGATGATAAAAGTCTTTTTGACGTCAGGATTGACGATAAGATCAAGATAACGCTGACGGTACCTGGTCTCGAGGTTCGTAAGTCCGTGGAACTTCTCCGGGAGGGGAAGCAGGGACTTTGAAAGCAGTCTTACAGACTTCGCGTGAACGGATATCTCCCCCGTACCGGTTTTGAATACAAAGCCCTTTATCTCAACTATATCGCCGATATCCAGTTTTTTGAAATCGGCGTATTCCTCGGTGCCTATATCGTCGCGGCGCACGTAGGACTGGATCCTGCCGGAGCGGTCGTCTATATGGATGAAGCTCGCCTTGCCCATGACGCGCTTTGCGGTGATCCTGCCGCAGACCGAGACGTCCTTGTTTTCCAGTTCGTCGAAATTCTCAAGGATGTCCGTCGCGTGGTGGGTCTGTTCGGCTGTCGTAACGGTAAAAGGATCCATGCCGCGCGCCTGAAGGTCGCGCAGCTTGTCTATACGGATCTTACGAAGTTCGCCGAGGTTGACTTCCTTTACTTCCTGTGTGTTTTCGTTCCTCTGTTCAGCCATCTCAAGCCTTCCTTCTGCCCTTCCTGGTGACGCCGACGATTATTATCTGCAGTTTCTTTCCGTCAAGAGTTTCCGTATCTATCGTCTCGCCTATATGCTTGCCCTTGATGGCGGCGCCGATGGGAGACAGGTCGGAGATCTTGGGCGGATCGGCCATAAAGTCCATGTTGGCGTCGTTGGCAAGCTCCACCTTGCTGCCGACTCCGTTGAACTCGATATCCACAAGAGAACCGATGTTGACCTGCGAGGGATCAAGCAGCGACTCGTTTATGATATCGGCGTGGTTGAGCTGATTGGTCAGCTCCTCTATTTCAGCGGCCAGTTTGCCCTGACGCTCCCTGGCGGCGTCATACTCGGCGTTTTCGGACAAGTCGCCGTGTGAACGCGCCTCTTCGATGTCGGCGATGACTTTGGGCATCTCCTCCGTCCTGAGTTTGACAAGACGTTCGTTCAGGGAGTTATACTCGTCAAGCGTAAATTGGAATACGTTTTCTGCCATAATGTGTTACCTCACAGTGATTGAGCTTATTTATAAAGATATTAACTTTAAAAGTATAATGCAAACGGTCGGGATTGTCAAGTGTTTAAAGCGTTTCCAATACCGGGATGAGTTCTTCCGGACGCTCGATGATCACGTCGGCTCCGGCGATCTCGAGCGTCCGTCTGTCCCTGAATCCCCACAGCACGCCGACGCACTTCAGCCCGGCGTTCTTCGCAGTCCGGACGTCCACTTCGGAATCCCCGACGTAAACGGTCTGAGCCTGTATCGCGCCCATAGCCGACATGGCGCGGCGCACGTTGGCGGGATCGGGTTTCAGCGGTCCGCCGTCATCTCCTATGACCGCGTCGAAAATATCTCCGAATATTTCGCTGCAGAGCTTCTGCGCCGCCGGCTCCGCTTTATTGGTGACCACAGCGGTCCTGACCCCGCGGAGACGAAGCTTGTTTACATTGTCGATCATCCCGTCGTAAGGGCGGGTCTTTATCTTCGAATGCTCGGTATACCACGCCCTGACCTCCGAAACGATCACGGCAAGCTCGTCTTTTGCGATACCGTCCGGAGCCGCCCTCTCGCAGAGCTTCGGTATGCCGTTGCCGACAAAACGCCGCGTTTCCTCAAGAGTCCGCCCGGGATATCCGTATTGGCCGAGAATATGATTCACGCTGTCCCGCAGGTCTTCCAGCGTGTCAAGCAGCGTCCCGTCAAGGTCGAATACTATGTTTTTTATCATTGCCTGTAATAATTATAAATGCTCTCCGCAGTCTTCGCGCCTATACCTTCCACGGCTTTCAGCTCCTCAACGGTCGCCTCGCGGACGGCTTTGAGCGTTTTAAAATGCTTCAGAAGGTCGGTCGCGGTCTTTTTGCCGATCCCCGGGATCTCCGTCAGCGTCATGGCCGTCATCTCCTT
>JAILQN010000276.1 GCA_024699005.1 Clostridia bacterium | reverse complement strand
TGCATACATCTTGCCGGCTCTTTTTCCGGCATCTGTCACAAAAATGCTCGTTAATACACAAAGTATTGCCTGCGCTTTTTGTTTCAGCTGCCGAAAAAATATCTCGGCAATCTGCATACACCGAATTATTCAGCACTTACTTAGAACTAAGAACTTGGAACTTATTACCTCGTAAAAATCGTCGGATCTCCTGCGATCTCCGTCAGTCTGCCGTTTGCCATTATGCCCATCTTTTCAAGCCAGCGCTCGAATTCGTCTATGGGATGCAGATCAAGTATCTCGCGTATCGTGGAAACGTCGTGATAGGCGTTGGTCTGGTAATTGAGCATTACGTCGTCGCTCGTGGGGACTCCGAGAATATAGTTGACTCCGCAGGAGCCGAGCAGCAGCGCAAGATCCTCTATATCGTTCTGATCCGCCATCATATGGTTGGTATAGCAGCAGTCGCAGCCCATCGGTATGCCGGAGAGCTTGCCCATGAAATGGTCCTCGAGGCCCGCTCTTATGACCTGCTTGCTGTTGTACAGGTATTCGGGACCGATGAAGCCGACGACAGTGTTGACCATGAACGGTCCGAACTCGCGGGCAAAAGCGTAACACCGCGATTCCATAGTGACCTGATCCGCGCCGAAGTGGGCGTCCGAGGAGAGCTCGCTGCCCTGACCGGTTTCGAAATAAAGCACGTTCGGTCCCTTGGCGGTGCCTTTTTCGCGCAGGAGAGCCTGCGCTTCCCTGACCGTGTCCGCGCTGAAGCCGAAAGCGCTGTTGCCCTTCTGACTGCCGGCAATGGACTGGAATATCATATCGCAGGGAGCGCCGCGCCGGACCGCCTCGATCTGAGTGGTTATATGCCCCAGAACGCATATCTGTGTAGGTATCTCAAATTTGTTTTTGACCTCGTCGAAGCGCTTCAGAACTTCCGAAAGACTGGAGACGGTGTCGTTCACGGGGTTGAGACCCAGAAGGGCGTCACCGCAGCCGTAGCTGAGGCCCTCGAACAGGGACGCCGTTATGCCCTCCACGTTGTCCGTCGAGTGGTTCGGCTGCAGACGGGTGGAAAGACAGCCGCGCCTGCCTATAGTCGTGTTGCAGGTGGCTGTTATGCGCACCTTGTTCGCGGCGTAGATGAGGTCGAGATTGCTCATCAGCTTGCATACGCCGGCGACGACCTCCGCCGTAAGTCCTTTGCCGAGTGTTTTTATATCTTCCTCTGTAGTGGAAAACGCAAGGATGTATTCGCGCAGCTGAGCCATGGTCCAGCCCTTGATGCGCTCGTAGACCGAGGAGTCGAGCCCGTCCTGATTGATGCGGGTGACCTCGTCCTCCTCATACGGCACTACGGGATTCTCGCGGATATCCCGCACGAGCAGGTTGCTGAGCACTTCCTTCGCAGCGACGCGCTCGAGCGCGGACGAAGCCGCTACCCCGGCGAGATTGTCGCCGGATTTCTCTTCGTTCGCTTTCGCGAGCACCTCTTTTACCGAGCGGAAGGAGAACACCTTTCCTGCGAGAGTTGTTTTCAATATCATATTTTATCCGAACAGCAGCGTCTTGACTATAACAGGCACAACCAGTCCGTCCATCAGCGGTTTGCCTATGTCCACGAAATCGCCCACGTCGATCTTTATGCTGTCGATGGCGGCGATCCTTCTTTTGTCTCCGATAAAGCTCCTCATGGCTATGCCCAGCGCCTTCGCGGTATCAGTCTCCGTGACTACGATGATTGGCTCATGCTCCGGCAGAACCCTGTCCATGGCGTCCGTTATGCTCCGCGCGAGGGTCTTGATCTCCTGATAAGTCGGATTGTCAAGCCCGGGCAGAGACAGCACCATATGCGGCAAATCGCTCTGATCCAGGAACCAGCGGCAGCGGTCGTAGAGCGCGCGCCCGGATTCCTTCAGGCAGTCCGCCTGTTCCTCTTCACCGAGCTTCAGCGCCGGCACGTTTTTCACGGGAAATATCCCCGGAGTATAGAATATCGTGCTTCCGGAGAGCGAAGTGGTATACGTGCCCGCGCCGACGACCGTCGCGCGGATGGTCTCCCCGGCGCCGATGACTCTTATTTTCGAAAACGCTTCGCAACGCCTTATCGACCGTGCCAGCAGCACGCCGATATCGCCGAACTCAAAGACGTCCCTCTCCTTATCGTTATAATAACAGTCCGCCACGCCGCCCGAGAAGCAAATATACTTTGCGCTCAGATCGCCGATCCTTGCGCTGTTCGGAGTGCGAAGACGCTCCAGCAGCGGCGTTCTGGGAAGCAGCCCCACGGCCTGAGCCAGCAGACACGCCATTTCGTCCGTAATCCCGGAAAGCACCGCAGGATCGGCTTTCGCGCCGACGTCAATGAGTATCCCCAGGCTCTCCGCGACCTCGTAAGCCGCCGGACTGACGTAGGAGATATTCCCCTCCCTGTCTACGCGGATCAGCCTGCCGCCTATATCGAGGCACGCCTTGTCCACAGCTTCTCCGCAGTCGAAAAGCGCGATATTGCTGGTGCCGCCGCCCACGTCTATATTGACGACGCGGCATTCGTTCTCCATGCTGTACTGATAAGCACCGCTGCCCTTGCCCGCGATTATGGACTCAAGGTCCGGTCCCGCGGTGGAGACCACGAATTCCCCGGCAAAGTCGCTCAGCTTCTGCAGCACGGCGGCGGCGTTCTCCTTCCGGGCGCTCTCGCCTGTGATAATTACCGCGCCGGTGTCCACGTCCCTCGGAGTAAATCCGGCTTTGCCGAACTCGGAAGCGACTATATCCCTGACTTTGTCGCCGTCGATTATCGACCGGCTTTTGAGCGGGGTGAAAAAGATACCGCCCTTATAGACAATCTCCTTATCGACTATCGATATCCGCGGAGCGGAAAAGTACCCTGCGGTATTGTCCAGCGTGATCCTGCTGAAAATCACCTGAGTTGTCGACGTGCCGATATCTATACCGACGCTCAGTATGGACGCGATAGCCGTTCACTCCTTCTGAAATCCGGAGAAATACAAGATAAGGGATGATAATTCATTTTTTTTCTTCTGATTTTAACATATGTTGTGTATAAAAGCAAGAGTTTTGTATAGATTTTTCGAACAAAAAAAATGCCGTCGGAAATTCTTCCGACGACCAGAAGTCCGGAACCGCTCCTTCGTCCGCGTGGCTGTCAAAGAAGTCAACAAGTAAGTCACCCAATTCTGTTGATGCTTGGGTGACTTCATATTTTGATTTCTTTTATAGACGGTTAAGGTGAAGTTTTTTATAAAAAAGTGAAGTTGTTCACAAGTTCACAGTGAAGTTTTTCACCGTGGGGTGAAAAGTGAAGTAAAGTTTGCCTTACTTCACCGTCAGGTGAAACTTCACTCATGCAATGAACTTCACACCGTGGATAACGATCAGCTCGTTCATCTCTTCAAGTACAGATGTGACTTTTAAGAAGGTTTTCTGACGGTACCTTACACTGCTCTTTTTCCATACCCAGCTTTATTTGTTTGCGTTTGCGGATATCTTCGTTCCGTCGATATATACGTGATTCAGGTCCATTTCCGCATCTGAGAATATATACTTATTGATTTCCAGAAAGATCTTGTCAATCGTCGTGAGCAGCTTCCGGTTCATGTAATTATCTATCGTCATGAAGCTCGGCGCCGGACTGCCGTCAAGCAGCCACATAAAACGTATATCTGTTTTGCATAGTTTCTCTATCTGTCTTATGGATACATATCCGTTCTCCATGAACGCAAACAGTATAATACGAAGCAGCTTTTCCGGATCATATTCAGGGCGGCCTGATCTCTTGTGTCCTTCCTGCACAAGATACTTCTTCAGGTCTATATGATTCAAGACGTCGCTGAACGTGTAAACCGGGTCAGAAATTTCTATTATTTTTGAAATTTCCAGTGGCGTTTTTAATTGGTGTGTGTTAAAATACTCTTGTGTTATGGTTTTCATTGCAACATAATTATAACACAAAAATGACTGCATTCCCACTCTTTTCTGTGAGAATGCAGTTGTTTTTTTTCGGCGGACTTTTTTTACAGCCCCTTTTGATGTGAATTCGCAAAATGTGCGGCAGCGCAATTCGCGCGTCAAAGGCACAACTGACAAGGTGTGTATCGATCATATGGGAGCGAAACTGCTGAAGTATTATTTCAGATATTCATTTGCATATTCCGATATAAGACTGTAGACCCGGTCTGATTGCCCGGGATCATCGGCAAGATCGTGCCCGGAATTCGGGAACACAACGAATTCGTGTTTTACGCCGTACTGCGTAAGCAGGGCGTCGAGCTTTTCGGACTGTGAAAAACTTACAGTTGTATCTCTTTGTCCGTGAGCGAGGACGGTTGGAACGCATGAAGAACTGACGTAAGTGACCGGCGAAACTTTTGCGAGATAAGGTTTTGCTTCCTCAAGGTTTTCTTTTGTGAATCTGAAACCGCACGCCATGGAAAACAGGCTGCATGCAGAATCTTCTTCAAAATCACCGTCAATATACGACTGAACGTCCGTAAGATCGGTCGGCGCGCTCATGCCGAACACTGCTACGGGCTTTACCGGCGCTTCTTCTGCTCTTGAATAGGCGTAAAGAAGCGAAAGATTGCCGCCGGCGGAGTGACCGTAAAGCATCGCTTTGTTTATCGAAATCCCTATTTCACTGCCTTTTCCTTTAATGGCTTTCAGCGCCATGGTGATCTCGTCCAGAATGAAGCTGATGTCCGTTTTGTCCGAGATAAAAGTATAATTAATAGCTGCTGCGCAGTATCCGTTTGCCGCCTGGCTGACAAGCGAGTCTCTGGAATCTTTCTTATCCCCTCCGATCCAGGCGCCGCCGTGTATCAGAAGAATAAGATTTGTCTCGCCCTTAGCTCCCTTCGGTATGACCAGATCGTAGACTTCGCGGGCTCCGCTGCCGTATGGGACATCATAGTAGGTGTTGACTTTTCCATAGTTTCCTATGCCGAAAAGTGATGAGAAAAAGGCAATAATCGCCATTATAAATGCGTAAATCTTGTTTAACATTTTTTCCTCCATGGACCGAAATTGAATTAAATTTGCCGGGCAGATAATTGCCTTGACTGTTGCGTAAAGGGATTATCGATAAAAAAAAAGACAGTTAATAAACAATAATCCTTTATCTATATAATAACTCTTTCTCAGTTTTTAGTCAAGCAGATAAATAAAATTCTGCCGAGTGGTTTTTCTGTAAACACTGTTGTCCTGTCTGCAATATGTGGAAAACTCACGTTTATAAGTAATGAGATCAAAAGATAGTCTGAACAAAAGGCCGTCAGTGTAATAAATCTCTGTACATTCCCCGGCAGTTGTGATAATATGAAATTGGTTTATTATCGCGTAGAGTCCGGGGTTCTTTTCCGACGTTAAAACGGCGCCGGAATATCCGTGCAGACAGCAGTCCTACTGACAAACGGGAGATCAATATGAAATATTACACCGAATCCGCCCGGCAATTGCCTGTTGAAGGAGAATTCGACGTTATTGTCGCCGGTTCCGGGCCAGCCGGAGCTTCCGCCGCTGTTATGGCCGGGAGGCTCGAAGCAAAGGTCCTGATTATCGAGTGGAATAATTCGGTCAGCGGCATGTCCACCTCGGGGCTCATGAGCCACTGGACAGGTACGGTAAGTTCGCCGCTGTATTCGGAGATCCTCAGCCGGTGCGCCGCTTACTGTGAAGGCGATGACCGCGGCAGGATAGTTCCGTGGATCGATCCGGAGATCCTCAAAACAGTCTGGATCGAAATGCTCCGGGACGCCGGTGTGACCGTTCTGCTGTACACCTTCGTCTGCGGTGTTGTAACGGAAGGCGACCGTGTTGTCGGGGTGGTCACGGAAAGCAAGTCGGGCAGAAGGGGCTTTCTATCGAAAATCACGGTGGACGGTACGGGCGACGGGGACGTCGCGGCATTCGCGGGAGTTAAGTATTATAAAGGCCGCGAATCGGACGGAAAAACGCAGCCTTGCACGCTCATGTTCAAGGCGGCAGGCGTCGATACGGACCGGGCCGTTCTGCCAGGATCTTTCGAATCAAAACACCGGACGGAGAAGGGCGAACTGCAGGACGGCGACCTCTGCAAATGGTGCGGCAAGCCGCACGAGGGCTTCTTCGGAAAGATCCTGGGCTTCTTCCACAGCATACTCTGGTTCTTCGCCCACCTGTTCGGCAGAAGATAAAGAGACGTCCGCAGAAACGTATCGGAGCCGGGGCAGCGCGCCCCGGCTCTTATCTTTTTTATTCATCAAAAAATCTTTACGGAGAGCGCGACCCGACCCCTCCGGTCATATCCAAAGCTGTCAATTCAAGAGTTTAAGTGATATCCGCCGACGGCGGGTGAAATCCATCCGGGATGGGTGAAATCGCTTCGCGGTGAAATCCGCCTGCGGCGGGTTGAGGAACGCTCCGCGTTGGGTCTTATATTTTATGCGACGTTCGGCTTTCGCGGCGGAAATCATTGTTTTTGAAGCTTTTTGTATCGCGTCATATACAGACCCCGTCGCGTATGCGACCCATAACCCGCCGCAGGCGGATTTCACCCGTTTAAAACAGATTTCACCGCGCAGCGATTTCACCCGCGAAGCGGATTTCACTTTTTATCATTCCTTGAACTGCAACACTGCGGTCATATTAATCCCTTAAACTGTCTTTTTAACAAATTCCGTCACCAGATGCGCGGAGAACCGGAGTATCTGCCTCGCGTCGTCGGCAAGGATTTTGCCGTCCTCATTGACGTCAGCCGCGAGAAACGCGCTGCCCTCAAGCGTCTCAAGCTGCGCCGAGGCGCGCAGAGCGAGGCGGGCGTCGTTCGCGAGGACGTCGCCGTCGCCGTTCACGTCGCCGGGGGTATAATCGTCCGCGGGCTCTTCGCCGGCAAATTCACCGAAGAACAGCTCCGTTCCCGCCTCCGCGCTGTAGGTGAATTCCACTGTATCTCCCTCAGCCGTCTTCTGGTCGATATACAGAAGTTCACAGTGAAGTTTTTCACCGTGGGGTGAAAAGTGAAGTAAAGTTTGCCTTACTTCACCGTCAGGTGAAACTTCACTCATGCAATGAACTTCACTTTCAAGGAAAACTTCACTTGCCACCGGCAAACTTAACCGGGGCTGTAAAAAACGCAGTCTTTTTACTGTCCCTACTATTCTTCTGTTTCCATAGCGCTGATGATCTCCTCCAGCGCGGCGTACTGCTGTTCCTTCGCAAGCAGCGCGCGGCGCTCGTTCAGGGCGATATACATATTTTCGCGTTTCTCCCCCACAAGGTCGTAGAAGAAATACGGTATGATATGCACCAGCGTCGGTATTATATTGATCCCGGTGAACAGGAACCACACCCGCTGATAGACCGTTTTGCTCCCCTGAGACCAGGGCAGCATTGTGATCGTGGAATCATAGCCCGACCACTTGAACAGGAAGATGGTGAGCATGGAGTTGAGCGGCGCTGTGATCTTGGTGATAAGCTCCGTCAGCAGCCCGAAGGTGCCGTCGGGCCTCTCGCCCGTGACGTATTCCGTATAATCGGAGATCTCGCGCCCCACCTCCGCCTCGAACACATTGGCAGGACCGTTGTTCAGGGCGTTGATGCCGTAGAACACCGCATATATGATGCAGACGATCAGCCGCCTGTCCACGAAGAACCAGCCGAGAGTCGCCATGCCGATCTGGCACAGAAGATCCCAGAAACGCAGGGTGATGAGCGCGGTCCGGTTGTTTTTGAAGAACCTCTGGAATTTCGGGATAAAGGTGACGCTGACGATATTGAAAACGTTGTAAGGCAGATAGGAAATAAAGGACGGAATGGAACCGCCGAAGATCTCCTGCTGGGTCACCACGTCCCAGGAATAGCCGCCGGAGCTCCACCAGCTGGTGGCGAAGCCCGCCGCGAAGTTGCGCATTGCGTATTTGTTTTTCAGGATATAGAACAGGGTCTTCTGGATTGGCGCGGGCTTGGGCTGCAGCATGTTGCGCTCCTTGCAGTTGACCGCCATGGCGATGTTCCCCGCAATGCCCACGGTGCATGCAAAGGTCGCCAGCGAGAAGAACAGCAGCGGAGCAGGGAAATTTATGGCAACACCTCACAATTATCATTCGGACAGAAAAACATCCCCAGAATAATCCGAGGAAATCAACAATATTAATTTTTAGACAGAAAGTCCCTGTTTTTCGGGTTTCGGCGTAAAGCGAATCAAGCCGTAACAGAAG
>JAILQN010000260.1 GCA_024699005.1 Clostridia bacterium | reverse complement strand
GACGGGCGTTGTAAGCGCGATCACCGTTCCGCAGAAAACCGGTTATACCTTCGGCGGTTATTATACCTCAACCGGCGGCGGAACCCAGTATATCAACGCGAGCGGCAGTTTTGTCAATAACGCGTACAGCACCGTTACCGCAGATACTACACTTTATGCAAAGTGGACCGCCAATACGTACACCGTGGCATATAACGGCAACGGCAATACGGGCGGCTCCACGGCTTCTTCCTCGCATACCTATGACGTCGCGAAGAATCTGACCGCAAACGGCTTTAACCGCAGTTATACCGTGAGCTACAACGGCAACGGCGGAACTCCGACATTGGCGAACAATACCGCGACGGCGACTTTCAACGGCTGGGCGACGAGCGCGGGCGGAGCGAAGGTATATAACAACAGTCAGAGCGTAACGAACCTTGCGTCTGCAAACGGCGCGACCGTTGATCTGTACGCAAACTGGACTCTCGGAGGGGTAACGCTGCCTTCTGCGTCGAAAGCATATGACGATGATTATCATTATCCATTTACGGGCTGGTATGACGCACAGTCCGGCGGAAGCAAAGCCGGAGACGCCGGCTCACAATACACGCCGACCGCTGCAACAACTCTTTATGCGGGATATTCGACTACGGCTCACAGCTACGACTACAGTCATGCCGTTTTTAACTGGTCCGGCTATACATGCGCAAACGCTACGGTAAGCTGTACAAGCGTCCCGAGTGAACATCATTCGATCACAAAGGATACCGTTGTCACGAGCGCTCTGAATGATCCGACCTACGAGGACGACGGTGAGTGGACTTATACGGCGAAATTCTCGGTTGGCGGCACAGAGTATACGTCGCAGAAAACGGAAGACGTTCCCTCGCTTTACAGTCTTATCGATCTTGACGACGCGCCGGCGGTTGCGCAGGGATTCACCGCGGGCGGAGTATATACGTTCAGCGCAACTACTAAGAAATCCGGCATAGGATATTCTCTGGCGGGACTTTCCGCAACTGCTGCAACCGCTCATCCGGTGGCAAAATCTTCGGGCGCAATAACGGGATACAACGTCAATACTCTGACGCTTCCAAACGCTTCCGTAACTATCCAGTCCGGTAATAAGATCAGGATCACGCCGACAGATATGACTTTCAGTTCGCCTATCGTGTTCTACGCGGTAGTGGCAGTGACCGGAACACAGGCGGAAAAATACGATACGAATACGGTGTATTCCTACAAGAAGATCACCGTCAGGCCGACCCAGCTGCTCTATTATGAGGAAACGGAAGGCGGGATGACTTTTGTAAACGCGATCGATTCCAACGGTTACGGAGAGTGGACGACCGTCGGCACCGCTTCGACCGCGGAGATCGCCCTTGAGAGCGCCGCCCAGGCCGGCATCGGTTTCAGCAGCGATTATTCTTCATTTGCCACCTACAGCGGAGGGGCCGCAAAAAAAGTCAGCGTCGCGTCCAAAGTGAACGGTCAGTGGCCGAAGGTCAGCTTCAGTTTTACCGGGACCGGATTCGATCTTATTTCCGTTACGGACAGTGAAAGCGGTATCTTCGTGGTCTCCGTGTATCGGAGACAGGACGGCAAGAGAGTGGAATACAGGATGGTCGATACTTATTACGGCTCGACATACACTCCGCTGTTCTATAATCTGCACACACAGCGGATACTGCCCAACAACAGGAAGGGCGTCGATTACGTTGTGCCGCTTTATTTCGCGGATGAGACCATGCTTGCAAACGGCGATATCCCATCTGAAAAACTCGTATACGACGGCATGATGAACAACATCACGTACACGACCGATACCGCATACGCCTCGTCGGCCGAACAGGCTTACGGCTGGGCTATGACCGGCTCTGACGACGTGCTTTATCAGATCCCCGTGATTTCTGTGACCGATCTTGAGTACGGAACTTACGATGTGACGGTCGAAGCCCGTTTCGCCGATACGTTCAGGCATTACAATACGGATGCGAACGGCGTAAAATACTTTGATCTGACCGTAGACGGCATCAGGGTATACGAACCTGCGAAAGAAAACGCTTCGGTGTACGCGGACGGCGGGAATCTTGTGGATTTCACAAGTATCTGGGAAGAAGTGAACAGCTCGAGCAGTATGATACTCCTGGATGGCGGCGCCAGTCTCGATCAGACTCAATTCAGCAACTATATCGGGATGGCTCCCAATAACGAGATATATCTTAAATCCGGCGGCACGGCGGCATTCGAGATAGATGCGGGGGGCTGTGCAGACTTCCGTCTCGGAATGAAATCTGCGGACGGCAGCTCCTGCTCAGTACAGATTGCGTACGGCAACAGCACAAAACCGCTGACCGTATCCACTGCAACGGAGATGTATTATTCGCTTAAAGATCTTGTGGGAACGGGAGAAGGCACGCTGACGGTGACCAACAACGGCAGCGGTATCCTGTCTCTTACAAAGGTGATGTCTGTCACGCCTCCTTCGTCATCGTCGTCAAACGCGCCGAAGAGACTGCTGGCGGTAACGCCGATGACGCTGTCCAACGCCCGGGAGCTTATTGAAATGCAGAACGCCGATCTGACTATAGACGCCGGGGCGATTGAAACGTCCGCCTCGGACGACGGCATGGTGACGGTAACGCTCAGGACAGGCGAAGACGCGCAGACGATAGTCGTCCGCGCCTCTGAAGGCACCGTTATCGATCCCGACTCTATAGAGTTCACTGTGGACGAGACGGGAGTAAAGAACTGGACAGTGGTTCTGTCCGAGGAGAGCAGCGGGGAATATACATACACTCTTCAGGCGGAGTATGAGAACGGCTACGCTCCCGAAGAACCGACGACTGTAACCGTGACCGTCACCTTCCCGGAACCCGAGCCGGAAACCGATACTGATACAGAATCAGAGGACTCCGACAGCAGCGCATATGACGCTCTGTCGTTCGTGCTCAGTATATTCATGGCACTTTCCGATATTATCAGGACTCTTATCGAAAGGTTCGGCTGATCTCAGGCAGACAGGAATTACAAAAGAGAGCGCTTGCCTTTTAAGACAGGCGTTCTTTTTTTGCAAAAAACAACTTGAAATCATGCTGCCAATCTGTTAAGATATAATTGAATAACAATATGTTGTATATTTGGGAATTGTTTTCTTTAATTCTGCAGGCAATATGGGATTTGAGGAAAATATACACTTGTTTAATAATTATTGTCAGAGATGAATTTTCAGGGAGATTGGATCATGAAAAACGGTTCATTGGTTCAGGTTCACAGTTTTAAAAACAGAGCGCTCAGCATGCTGCTGTCTTTCCTTATGGTGCTTTCGGCGGTTTCCATAGGGTTTGTGTTCGCGCCGAAAGCCGTGGCGTCAGCCGCAGGCGGACAGTATCTGGTTCGTGTTTTGCTTGTCGCAACCAATGATTATGATATGGAAGACGGTTCGATGACGATAACATATTACCGTAATAATAAAGTGGGCAGCGATGGGACATATTCCCATGCAGTCGGAAACAGTGTAGATTCTCAAACTAATATTTTTAACGGCGGCAGCGCAAATTTCGGTTATTTCCCAAGTAATGCAGGCGTATGGCTGGATGGTTTCCCGACAAGTGTTTCTGTTAGAATGAAAAAGACATCGAACGGTTGGTTTTGGAATACTGATGGAAAATTTGACATATATGTTCAGGTTTATAAATCAAACGGATGGTCTGATTATGGCGGGACGGCGACTAATAATGGATCCATTAACGACAGCTATAAAAAAGGATTGTATACAGGAAACGCTTCTATAAGCGGAACAGGTTATTTTTCCGGTACGGCTTCAACTACGAGCAATTACCCCACGTTCGACGGAACGGCATCGGTTTCCGGTGATGACCGTGTTTATGTCGGCACAAACGGAACGGCGGCAACCGGCAATTATACGTTCTCCAATCATACGGATCAGTACGGTACAGCCATCTACCCGATATGGTCGGCAACCAACGGAACGATAAATACCGCAGGCAATACTTACAGCACTTATACCAAAACAAATGCTGTGTCTTATGCCGACAGCTCTGATTCCAAAGACTATACGGGTACGGTGTCTGCACAGCATCCGAAAGGTACCGCGACGAAATCTACGACCGTTTACGTGCCTCATGATATTACGATCAATTACGGAGGCGGAAAAGACGCGTCAAACGGTCCGGGTCCCTCTACTGCGGTGGGCTACACAAAAAATTCCACAACAACATCGGACGGAAAAACAAATACGGTCGCACTGCCTTCACTGACCAAAAACGGTTATTTGCAGGACGGATGGGATATTTCTCCTTCCGGATGCGGATCCGTATCCGGCTCCACGTACAGTATCGGAAACGGTAACGCGACGTTGACCGCTAAATGGAAACCGAAGGTCATTGACCTGACATTGGATAATCAGAACGCGACTGCGGCAGGAACGTCGCACGCTTACTATAAATATAATACGAACGCATATTACACGGCCAATGACAGCGGAACCCTCAGCGGCGCGATTACCTCGATCACCAAACCGGAAAAGACGGGATACACGTTCGGTGGATATTATACTCAAACCAACGGAGGTGGAACTCAGTATATCAATGAAAACGGCGCTTTTGTAAACAACCCGTACAGCGCGATACATTCCGACACGACGCTTTATGCCAAATGGACTATCAACAAGTATACGGTAATATGGGAAAATGCTGACGGCACTGTTCTTGAGACAGACAATAACGTAGAATACGGAGCAACTCCAAGCTATGACGGAAATGAGCCCACTAAGGCTACAGATGCGGATTATCACTATACGTTCAGCTCGTGGTCAGGTCCCGCAACGGTTACCGGTGCCACCACAATGACAGCTCAGTTCACTTCCACCGCCCACACTTCGGGCGAATGGATAACAAGTGACACACAGCACTGGAAGGCTTGTACAGTCTGCGGCTATATCACTTCCACAAAAACAAACCACAGCGGAGGTACGGCTACATGTACAGCGGCGGCAACATGTTCGACTTGTAATAAATCGTATGGTACGGTCAACGCCAATAACCATAACTATAACTACGCCGGCGCCACGTTCAACTGGAACGATTACGCCTGCACGACGGCGACGGTGAGATGTTCCAATAATACGACCCACACCGAAACGGAGAACACTTCCGTCACAAGCGCTGTGACCACCGATCCAAGCTACACGGACGACGGAGTGCGGACTTACACGGCGAAGTTCACAAAGAACAGCACAGATTATACGTCGCAGAAAACCGCAGCCGTTCCTTCTCTTTACAGCCTGATCGATCTTGACGACGCGCCGCCGGTGGCGCAGGGATTCACCGCGGGCGGAGTGTATACGTTCAGCGCAACTGCGAAGAAATCCGGCATAGGATATTCTCTGGCCGGACTTTCCGCAACGGCAGCAACCGCTCATCCGGTGGCAAAATCTTCGGGCGCAATAACGGGATACAACGTAAATACTCTGACGCTTTCCAACGCTTCCGTAACCATCCTGTCCGGTAATAAGATCAGGATCACGCCGACGAGCATGAATTTCAGTTCGCCGATAGTGTTCTACGCGGTAGTGGCAGTGACCGGAACGCAGGCGGAAAAATATGATACGAATACGGTATATTCTTACAGGAAGATCACCGTCAGA
>JAILQN010000225.1 GCA_024699005.1 Clostridia bacterium | reverse complement strand
GTAAGGCGGGAGTCGCCTCGAATAGTGGGCATCCTCTCCTCCGCCCTACGGGCTCCGGCTCGGATGCCCACTATTCGCAACCCATACCAAGCCCTTTTCTTTTTTTGAACGATATGGTTCATATCAATTGACATCGCAGATATATAAATGAAAAAATAGTCACAAGTGACTATATGCAAATGTAAATTATATGTTATAATAAATTGTTAAAAATGTACTGTGTAAGTGGATAGATAATAATTGCACATTGCACATTGAAGAGGGGGTGACGGCGTGGACATAAATAAAAAATCGCTGCGGAGACTGATCTCGTTTATTTTGCCTATCGTATTTGTGGGGTTTCTTCGTACTGTAATTTTGCCGGTTAAGATTATTCCGCTGATTTTTATTCATTTCGGCGAAACGTCGTCTGTTATCTTCGTTTGTGTTATTATGTACTGGTATTTCAACGTTCGCAGAAGCTTTCCTCAAAAGCAGCTGCGTAATAACGTCGCGTTTTTCTCGGCGATGTTCATTCTGCTTAAGATTTTAAGTATTATAAAATATTATTTTGTGATTCCCGGAAGCGCGATTGCCCGGTATTTATGGTACGCTTATTATTTTCCTCTGACTTTTGCGCCGGTTTTTATGCTGTTTGCCTCCCTGCATTTCGGGAAACCGGACAATTACAGGATATCCCGAAAATGGTATTGGGCTTTTTTGCCGGCTGCGCTTATCTCGGCTGCAATACTTACCAACGATCTGCATCAGCTGGCATTCGGTTTCCCGAACGGCTTTGCGGACTGGGAACACGGTTATACCCACGGTATATTCTATTATATAGCCTTTATCTGGAGCGGTCTGGGGATGCTCGGTGTGATCATTCTGGCTGTAAGATCCACGTTCAGCCGCCGTCTATTCAAAACAGCGTGGCTGCCTCTGTTGATACTGGTGATGATCGCATCATATCCTTTATTATATACAAACGACTACGACAACAGATTATTCATTCAGAAGTTTTTTGCAATGAATGATTTTATCTGTATAAGTTGTATCTTGCTCTGGGAGAGCTTTGTGATCTCAAAAATCGTCGTTTCCAACAGCGATTATTCCGATATCTTTGCCGCATCTTCGCTTAACGCCGGACTGGCGAACACGGATCTTCAGGTAAGGCAGGTCTCTGCGCGCGGAGTTCGTCCTCTTCCTGAACAGCTCAGAGCTGCTCAGAACGGAGAAGCGCTTTTGCCGGACGGGGACACGCTGCTTAAATCCCGCACCGTATCAGGAGGCTTGTTTTACTGGACGGAAGACGTAAAAGAACTGCGTAGGCTGAGCGAAAAGCTTGCAGACTCGGCAGATTATCTTGAGGAGGAGAACGCGATGCTGAGGGTCTCCGCGCAGATAGAGGAAGGGCGGAGGCAGACCGAGGAGCAGACAAAGCTGTACGACCGCGTTACGGAGGCACTGCGTCCTCAGCTGGAAAAACTGGATGAACTGCTGAAAAACAAACCTGAGGATGAAGAGGCCTTCCGGGATTCGCTTAAAACGGCGGGGATACTTGTCGCATACATAAAACGCCGCAGCAACCTGCTGATACAGGCGGATATAAAACCGGTATTTACAGGGACGGAACTTGCTCTTTGTTTTGAGGAATCCGTCAAAGCGCTGCGAATGGCGGATATCTCCTGCGAACTCTGTATAGACAAAGAAGCGAACTTTTTTGCTCGGGACGCAGACCGGCTTTACGAAGAATTCGAGACTGCCGTAGAGCGCTCGCTTCCGGGATTACGATATATTCGCGTTAAAATTTCCGAATCAGAAGAAAACGACTTTTTGATGACACTGACTCTGAATGACGATACTTTTGTTTATAAGAATGATAAAAAGGGGGTATCGCTATGACAATGCTCGATCTTCCCCTTGACGTTTTGTGCGCGATTGGATTTGTCATTTTACTTAATTGCATTTTTGCTCTTTTCTGTGCGGTGCGCGCTTTCGGTTTTCCTTCGCTGAAAAAAGTTTTCTTTTTAAGTGTTTTTATTGCTCTGATAAATCATGTGCCGTCTTCCGCGATTTCGCTTTATTTCGCCCGTACCATCACTAAAAGTAATGACACTGCTCCCATTTGTATCTTAATACTCTCGCTGCCGATATGGGTATTCGCGGTTATCGCGGCAGCGTCTTTAGCGGCGTCTGTTGTGGTCTATATACGCATCAGGCACGTTATAAAGGGTGAGCTGACTCCCCAGTCGGTATGCGACGGACTTGATCAGCTTCCGGACGGAGTATGTTACAGTATGCAGGACGGCTTTCCGAGACTTGTGAACGACCGGATGCAGCAGATAAGCAACGCTGCGTTCGGAGTCGGCGTGCTGGATGCGAAAAAGCTTCGGGAACAGCAGATGAAACAAGAGCTTATGCCCGGTTGTTCGGTGGACGAGAGAGGCGGTAATACGTTTCTGCGTCTGTCCGACGGCAGCGTCTGGCGGATGAAAAAACAGACGGTCACGGTCGATAAACGTGAACTCGACGAAACCATCGCCTATGGCGTGACGCAGCGTTATCATGATCTGATTGAACTGGAACAGCGAAACAAAAGGCTGGAAGAAGTCAACCGCCAGATAAGGGAATATGACCGCAGTATGGACCGGATCATCCGTGAAAAAGAGATACTTGCAGCGAAAATACGTCTTCACGGGAATCTGGGACAATGCTTTCTTGCGATACAGGAGTATCTTACCGGCAATGAACAGAACCGTGATACAGTTACGAAAGAACTGATCAATACCGTTTCGCTGCTCAGAAACAATACTGTTGACGAACATACCGAAGACCGCCTTTACGCGCTGTATGAAGCGGCAAAGGCGGTGGGCGTGGAGATTCGGCTTCAGGGAGAGATACCGGAAGAATATAAAGAAACTGTTGAAGTCGCAATTCACGAGTGCCTGACCAATACCGTCAAACACGCCGGAGGGCACGTTCTGGACGTCGTTATCCGAAATGAGGAGAACTGCGTTAAGGTCGAACTGACAAACGACGGCAAACCGCCGACGGGAAAGATCAACGAGACCGGAGGACTTAAAAATCTGAGGGCGCTTGTGGAAGGACAAGGCGGAGAGATGACGGTTTTAGGGGATCCTGTATTTCGATTGGTTTTGAGTTTTCAGAAATGAGGTTGCTATGAAAAAATATAAAGTAATGATCATCGACGACCAGGCTATATCCCGTCACTTCTTTGAATTGACGGTGAACAGTTCTGACCGTTATGAGGTGATGTATTCCATATCTTCCGCGTTTGCGGCGGACGTTTACGTGCTTAATGAAAGAGTTGATCTTGTGCTGATGGATATCCTGATGAATGACGGATCGAACGGACTTGATGCTGCCGAAAAGCTCAAATCGATCGATTCTTCCATTAAGATAATCGCTGTAACAAGTATGCCCGAGTATTCCTGGATGGAACGTGCGCGCCGGATAGGTATCGAGAGCTTCTGGTATAAAGAGGTGGACAACGTATCCATACTTGACGTCATGGACCGTACCATGGCGGGGGAATCCGTTTATCCCGAATACGCCCCGCCTGCAAGACTCGGCAAAGCGGTCCGCGAAGACTTTACAAACCGGGAACTGGAGATACTGCGCGAGCTGACCACCGGTAAAAGCAATCCGGAGATAGCTCAGGCTCTGGATATTTCCGAATACACGGTAAAGACCCATATGCGTAATCTGCTTCAGAAAACAGAACTGTCCAGCAGAACAGAACTTGCCATTCAGGCGAGAGTGATCGGACTGGCGCTCAAAACGGAAAAGAAATGATTTTCGACAAAAGCAGCAAAATGTACAAAAAATATAGCTGATTTTTTATGCAAAAACAGTTAAAAATGTGTTCCGTATAGTCACTTGTGACCATGCGGTTTTTTATTCTGAAATGTATAATAAGATCAAAATAATAATTTCGGAGGTATTATCTTGAAAACGATCAGAAAATCTTTGGCAGTTTTACTGTCCGTGCTGATGGCGATGTCAGTTTTTGCCATAGCTGTTTCGGCGGAAGTGCCGGAGGGCTATTTTAACGTGCCGCTGTCGCCGGTCGGCCTTGCAGACGGCGCGTATTGGTACAATGTGGAGGAGTTTTCTTTGCAGCAAACTTACCCGGTCCAGTATGTTTATCTCAGCAATGACCTGAATACTATATAGGTCGGGATCCTTTACGAAGATCATACGCTTGAGATGAGTGAACAAAGATCAAATGCCGGCACTTACTTTGCGCCGCTGCATCAGGTCGGTGAGCAGGTTACTGTATGGAATGAAATTCCGTTTTCCCCGGATGGTCTTGCAGACGGCTCGTATTGGTACAACGTGAATGAGTTTTCGTTACAGGATGATTATCCTGTCCAGCAGGTTTATCTGAGTGCCGATCATAACTCGATCAAGGTCGTGATGGATTACGAAGGATCACCAATGACGGTGCAGTATTCAAGAGGAGATCAGAATTCTGAGTCATATTTTGCTCCTCTTCATCAGGTCGGAGAGACCGATCCGTACTCGGGTTGGATCGATCTGCAGTTTAACGCAGACGGAGTTAATCCGGGAGATTATTATTTCGATCTGGAAGCTTTCACGAATATCATCACGAATTACATGGGCGAAAGTTACATTGAAAACACGTACGGGGAGATCCTGCACATCTATCTTAAACAGGATCATTCAGTAATCACGCTGATCGGTACGGAAATAAGCTCTGAAGAAAAACAGGAGGATGATGGGCTTTTATTCATGTGCTTGAAACAGGTTCCCGGAGATCCTTTAGACCCATTTGCAGGTTATAATGATCTGCCGTTTTCTCCCGTCGGATTGGAAAACGGCGCATATTGGTTCAATACAGAAGATTATGATATAGGTTTTGAATTGGTACGAGCGGCTTTAAGCGATGATTTAAATTCTATCATTCTTCAATATGACGTGAACGGAACCGAACAGATTCAGCGTTATACGAGAGGTGACGACGGAGCTGATATCGTTTTCAGGGCTCTGCACCAGGTCGGAGAGGCAGATCCCTACGCGAGGCCGGAGATTCCGGAAGGATATGAGCTTATCTGGTACGATAAAGCCGACGTCGACGATTTCGGATTCTATATCGATATCCCCGGCGCAGTTGCTGCTCTCTATCCAGGGACACCGGAAGATGAGGTTTATCTGACCGCCGAGACGATGATCGAGACCGGAATACAGTATTATATCGATCCTCTTGCGTATGAGGAAGGCAG
>JAILQN010000201.1 GCA_024699005.1 Clostridia bacterium | reverse complement strand
AGATCGAGCCCATGCAGCAGAAGGATTTCGAGGGCCTGTTCGAGGCTCTTGAGGGCGACCCGGTAACCATCCGTTTCCTGGATCCGCCTCTCCATGAGTTCGTTCCCACCGAGGAGGCGGACGTCGAGGCTCTCGCCGCGGCTCAGGGCAAGTCCGTCGCTTACATCAAGCAGGTCATCGCCGGCCTCCACGAGTTCAACCCCATGATGGGTCACCGCGGCTGCCGTCTGACGGTCACTTATCCCGAGATCGCCGTCATGCAGACCAGGGCTGTCATCAAGGCGGCCATCGCCGTTCAGGGCAGGCATCCCGACTGGAAGGTCGTTCCCGAGATCATGATCCCGCTGGTCGGTGAGGTCAAGGAGTTCACCTTCGTCAAGAAGTTCGTCGTGAAGACCGCGGACGAAGTCATCGCCGCCGCCGGAGCCGATCTCAAGTACGAGGTAGGCACCATGATCGAGATCCCGAGGGCCGCTCTTACCGCGGACGAGATCGCGAAGGAGGCTGATTTCTTCTGCTTCGGCACCAACGACCTTACTCAGATGACCTTCGGCTTCAGCCGCGACGACGCGGGCAAGTTCCTGGACGCTTATTATGATAATAAGATCTTCGAGAACGATCCCTTCGCCAAGCTGGACACCGTGGGCGTTGGCAAGCTGATGAAGCTGGCTGTGGAGATGGGCAGACCGGTCAATCCGAAGCTGCACTGCGGTATCTGCGGAGAGCACGGCGGCGACCCGACCTCCGTCGAGTTCTGCAACAGCATAGGGCTGGATTACGTTTCCTGCTCGCCGTTCCGCGTACCGATCGCGAGGCTCGCCGCGGCTCAGGCTGCCATCAACGCCAAGAACGCGTAATTAAATAATAATATAAAACACCTCGCAGGACAAAACCTGCGGGGTGATTTTATGGATTTTCATTGTATTTATTTATTTGAACTCTTTCAAACAACGACTTGACAAAATGCAGAAAATAATATATATTTTTTTCTGCGAGGTGCGTGATGAACAGACCAAATTATATGCAGGAAATAAGAAGCAGAATTGAAGCCGCCAAAACCGGCTCTGTTTTTGTTGCCTCAGATTTTGCGGACATAACAGAAACAAAGCGTATCAGCGAGTATCTGGTGAGACTGTCTGTCGACAACACAGTAAAATGTGTCATGCGCGGAGTATTTTATAAGCCCGAATACAGCAAGTTGCTTGGGGAGTATGTTGCTCCCGCTCCCGACGCCGTCGCACATGCATTGGCGCGCAATTACGGTTGGACGATATTTCCCTGTGGAGATACTGCGCTGAATCTTCTCGGGTTATCAACGCAGGTCCCTGTCGTCTGGTCATACGTCAGCGACGGTCCTTACAAGGAATACACTTATGATAATGCAACGATAAAGTATAAACACACGACAAATAAGGAAGTATCCGGTCTGTCTCCGAAAACAGCGTTGGTCATTCAGGCGTTGAAGACGCTTGGGAAAGACAACGTCCGGAACGACGTGATAGAAAGAATAAAGAAAGAAACTACGCCCGAAGAGCGCAGGACAATGCTGACAGAAGCTCAGTATGCAACGGCGTGGATCTATGAGATTATAAAAACGATCTGCAGGTGATAATATGAGAAAAATAGCTGTGATCGAGGCGAATGAGCGAGAGGCGCTTTTTCGCAATACCGCCGCCAAAATGAGGATAAGCGAAGCGGTTATTGAAAAGGATTTCTGGGTGTGCTATATGCTCGACTACCTTTTTCATCGCTGCGCGTGGAAAGATAATCTTGCTTTTAAAGGCGGTACCAGCCTGTCAAAAGCTTATGATTTGATAAAACGCTTTTCTGAAGACATTGACCTTATTCTTGATTGGCGTGTACTTGGATACGGCATAGACGAACCTTGGGAGCAGCGCAGTAACACCAAGCAGGATGCGTTCAATAAAGAGGCAAACGAACGTGTGGAGGCGTTCCTTCGTGATGTGTTTCTGCCGGCAATTAAAAAAGATCTTACCGAAGAACTGACGCTTCCGGTCACATGCGAGATCGATCCGCGTGACGGACAGACGGTGAAGTTTTCTTATCCGAACGGCTTCTCCGACACGGCAATTCTTCAGGAGATCCGTCTGGAGATCGGTGCGCTCGCCGCGTGGACGCCTGCCGCAGAGCAAACGATTATACCTTACTCTGCTGAATACTATGGTAGCGTTTTTGAACAGCCCTCAACGCAGATTCTGACGGTTTTGCCGGAGCGCACGTTCTGGGAAAAGGTGACTATACTTCACCGCGAGGCTTTCAGGAGTGAGAACAGTACTCTTCCCAACCGGTATTCAAGGCACTATTATGATCTGTACTGTATGGCAAAATCGCCGGTTAAAGACCGCGCTCTCGCAGATAATGCTTTGCTTGCCCGCGTCGTTGCCTTCAAGGACAAGTTTTACCGTTGTCCATGGGCTCGATACGATCTTGCCAAACGTGGCGCAATGCGGCTTATGCCGCCGGAGTACAATATCGCCAAGCTCCGGGACGACTATGAGCATATGCAGAATATGATCTTTGGCGAAAAGCCGAGTTTTGATACAATACTTGTCAGTATTCGTAACCTCGAAAATGAGATTAATACCGTCTGAATCGTGACATGGAAGCTGCTGTTTTTATCGCAAACAGTTGATTGGAGGAGAAAAAGATGCCTAAAATTATGGAAATAATAGAAAAGGAAACAAAGGGCAAAAGTTACCATACATATAAATACAGTTATGATTCTATTGGTATTCCGTCAATTGATTATGATGACGAATCCGATAAAGTTATGAAGTGGCAGGACACGGCTGAAACGGTTAAGCATGTTTCTTCAATTGATTTGAAACCGTATGCGAATAGCATTCGAGGAAGCGAGCCGTTGATTAAATACTTTTTAGATGGTTCTCGTCATGTTTTTTTAAAGTTGATGATATTGCTTACAACAAGCAAGTGTTTCCCGTAGTTGCGGGACAAATCCGGTTTCCGGAAAAGAAAACTTCCACCGTTGCCCTTGTAATACGCACGTCGACTTTCTGTTTGATGTACTCATACGGAACAGAGTAATTCATTTTGTCGACGGAAATATGGTAGTTCGGTGCGACAGTCGCTACCTTCCATTCCGCAAGCTCAAACGGACGTTCCGGCAGTGGGTGAAGAAACGGTCTTTCTTCGGCAAACGCGGACGCCCGGCTCCCGTCTCGTTTCTGGAACGGCTTGTGATTAAAGTCATACAGCCGCTGTGAAATCGCTTCATTCAGCTCATTCAGTGAGAGAAACTGTCTGTTCCGAAGCGCGGCAAGGATAAAGTTTGAGACAACGCCAACTGTGCCTTCCACCATAGCCTTGTCCTTTGGCGCTCGAACGCGGCACGGCAGGATCGCGACGCCATAGTGCTCCGCCATTTCATTGTACGCCTTGTTCAGCACAATTTCGGACTTCCCGTGGGAGAGCACACCTGTTTTCAGGTTATCACATTGCAAAATCCGTGTGACGCCGCCGAAATATCGGAACGCGTTAACGTGCGCTGCGATCCAACATTCCTGATTCATGGAGAAAAAGGCTTCCACATAGGCGTATCCGCTGCAGGGCAGTACGGCAACAAAGACGTATGCCGGAATCGCTTCTCCTGTATCCGTGTCAATGACGGAGGCGTTATCCCCGGCCCAGTCCACCTGCATGATATCTCCGGGCTTGTGCTCCAGATGCATCGTGGCGTTTGTCTTTACGACGTAATCGTTGTAGTATTTGTTGAACTGTGTGGACTGGTACGGCAGTTCTCCGGTGAGCCGGCACTGCTCGCAGTATTCCAGCCAAAGCAATTTCAGTGTAACGCCGTTGCGCTGTAATTCCCGGTGGACATACTCATAGTCCGGCATCCGGAACACGGGCTTGGTATCTGATGCGGGATACAGTTTTTGCGCCAGCTCTTTGTCGGACATTCCTTCCGGCAGCGGATAACTGATGCAGTTTGCGTCTGCCTGCCGAAGCACCTGAATGACTGTCGTTCTTGAACAGCCGAGGCTTTCGGCAATCTGGGTTTTGTTGAGCCCGAGACTGTCAAGCCTCAGGATCTCACGGTAATTGGTCATACGATGACCTCCTTCATGTTATTCACGCCAAAGCGTGTAACATCAGTCTACCGTATGATTATACCGCTGTACAGTCTCGGCGGTCGCACTGTTCAATTTCGCCGGTCAGGGTGTTCAACTTGCGCGGTCTCACTGTTCAATTCCGCGCGGAATATTCAGCGTGATTTTACGCATTTGAAAAATATCGTATAAATATATTGCGTTTTTATTTGCTTTATTGTATACTTTATTCAATAAATGACTCGTTACTTGTAACTCATAACTAAAAACTTTAAAACGAGGTGATTATATGGCTGAATGTCCGAATTGCGGGCGGAAGCTGGGTCTTAAGGACTGGCGGCAGACCTGCCCGGACTGCGGGGTCAATCTGATCCTGTTCGACCGGCAGGAGCGCCTGATGAAGGAAGCGGACGTTGCCGAGGTCCAGCATTTTTATTTTCAGAAGAAGATCGACCGTGTAAAGGCGGCGTTCATCGGCTCGAAGCTCGCGATAGCGAGGATATTTATATCGATCCTGCCGCTGATACCGCCGCTGCTGCCGCTCATCCGGCAGGGGAAACTGTCTCCGCCGCTGCCGGCGGTGGAGGGGAATATCTCGCTTTTGTCGGTCTATCAGGTGGTTTCCAAGGAGTATGACGCCTCGGGATTGTCGTCGATGTTCTCGGGGGAGCAGAAGACGGCGGCGACGTTCCTTGCCGCCGCGGTCCTGCTTATCGCACTGGCGCTGGTGCTGACCATAGTGCGCTTCGCGCTGAATTCCCTCGCATGTTCACCGAAGGGCAAAGTAAGGAATTATACCGAGGATATACTGCTTCTGCTGCTGATCGTCGGGGCGGGCGTCGTATTCGCCGCCATGCCCGAAAACAGCCTCGCCGCCGGCAAAGCGGGGATCGGCTGGTTTCTGTGGATAGCGACCGCGCTGGCATGCCTCGTAGTGGATATCCTCTGCTTCACAAAGGGCATAGAGGTGAAGCACGCTCCGTGCTTCGTCGGTGGCATACCGGCGGAGGAATATTTCGGTATGGTCGATAAAAGCGTGCCGCAGGAGGAGATCCGCGCGGAGATGTACAGACGCCTTACTGCGCTGCGGGCAGAAAAAGAAGCCGCGCTCAAAGCGGCGGATGAAGAGGGGAGTGAGTCTCATGAGTGACAAGGACAACGAACAGCGCTTCATATCGGCAGACGAGGTGGAAAACTCCGCATTTATGGACAGGCTTTTCTGCTCCACGAAGGAGAGAATAGGCTATATCCTTGCCAACGACGTCGCCAGACTGAAGATCGGTAAATACGATACGGATTCGGATATTTTCCTTTACAAGATCTACGGTCTCTCTCCCGTCAGACTTTCCCGCGCGACCGCGACCCTGGGCATTTATGATATGATAAACGACCCGCTCACGGCCATCATCGCGGACAACGTGCGTACAAGGTGGGGCAAATTCAAGCCCATGCAGTGGCTGGCTTACCTCCCGAACACCCTGCTCGCCCTGTTCATGCTGCTGCTGCCGCTGCTGTCCGTCCGCTTAGGCTGGGGCGAGACCCGGAAGCTGTGGACCTATATGGGCGCGCTTTACGCCAGCGAAACGATAGGCGCGCTGACAGGCGGGGGAGGCGGCTATATAGCCAACGTGTTCACGCCCAACCCGAACGAGAGGACGTCGCTCCTGACGATGGCGCGGTTCATGAATTTCTTTGAAAAAACGCCTGAGCAGATAATGAGTCTGCTGCTGGATATAATCTATAAGGGAGTT
>JAILQN010000154.1 GCA_024699005.1 Clostridia bacterium | reverse complement strand
CATCTCTATAGCCGCAGGCAAAACCACAGGATACATAGAGGGATTTTTCGAAAAACCCGCGCGCGTGTGCAGGATATTCCCCAATCTTAACGCCAACGTCGGAGCCGCCGTGTCCGCCTACACCGGCGGCAGATACGCGTCGGCGGACGATGCGGAGTTCACCGGCGCTCTCGCCGGCAGCTTCGGCGAAGCCATCGCCCTTGACGAAGCGGACTTCTCCGCTTTCGGCGTCCTGGGCGGCTGCGCTCCCGCCTATACTTTCATGTATATCGATTCGCTTTACCGCGCCGGACTCGCCCACGGTCTGCCGGAAGACGCCGCGAGCCGCGCGGCGGTCGGCGTGGTCCTGGGCTCCGCCAAACTGATATCCGAAATGGGCGGCGATCTTGACGAATGGGTCAAAAAAGTCTGCTCCCCCGGCGGCACCACGATAGAGGGCGTCAATTCGCTCAGATCGGACGATCTTGCGGAAATCATCAATCGCGCGTTTGATAAGTCCTATCGAAGAGATCTTGAGCTTAGTTCGTAAGTTTTAAAAATATTTACATTTTGTTCATATATGCGCAACATAAAATACAAACATATATTGTATCTTATCATTGACTTTTGATAGAGTAAGGTTTACAATCGTTGTAATAACGAAAGGGGTGAATTTCATGTCAAAATCCGATTGGCAGTCTCTGTCTGAGGCTATACACAGCTTCCTTGACGGTATCGCTGAAATTATCGCTCAGCTTAAGGAACTGTTTGCATCATTAAAGAAATAATCAACCAGACGGGCGTCCCGCGCCCGGACAATAAGGCGCAGAAACAGGGAGGCGCATCGTATGGATTTTTTGGATAAGTTTTTGGCTATAGCCTATATAGTCATCGACAAGTTCATGGACATCTTTGATGTTTTTAAGGGCTTTTTCGGATACTTCAAACAGGCAGAGGAAGAAGAGAGTTCTTCCGCCGCATAAAGTAAAAACAATACAAAAGAGAGGGCAATACAATGTTATCGATATTTGATTTTGCAAAACATATTCTTCGCTTGATTCTTTCGATCGTTCGCGGTCTCAACAAGCTCGGGCTCAACATCCCGGTAGATGATCTTGCAGATGCTTACAGCCAGATGGATTCCGTCAACCTCAAGGAAGAGGCGCTGTCTGCTATCGGCGGCGTAGGCGGTCTCGGTGATCTTATGGGCTGATAATCTGCATTAAAAGAAAGTGTCGCTTCAATAGAGGCGGCATTTTTTATTGTTTGAATGAACGCAACGATACAAACGCAGCGGCGACCGGGTCACCGCTGCGTCTGTATCGTTGTTTCTGATTTCTTATCCCCAGACGATATTGAAGAAGGCGAGGATCCGTTTGATCAGTTCGATCAGTCTGAACCAGAAGCCGCGCAGCTTTTCGGCAAACGCCGCGAAACCGGTTGCAGGCGTATCTTCGCCGCCGTCCGAACCGTCTTCCGGTTCTTCGGTCTGAGCGGTTTCCACGTCCACGGTCAGACTTATCTCCTCGCCCGTGACGAGGCCGTCCCGCTCCGCCGCGATCAGGAAGGTGTAGCTGTCCACGTCCTGTTCGGCGACTGTCACGGTCCACAGTCTCTGTTCGTCGTCCAGGTCCTCGAATGTCACGTCCAGCAGGCTCTCGTCGATAACGCCGCCCACCTGATCCCTGACGACCAGGCTCCTGGCGTCGGCGCCGGTGGTGACCGTCATGGTGATGACGCCGTCCTCGTAAGTACCCTGCGCGGACGAGTTATCCGCCGCCGCAAGATTGTGTTTCGAGAACGACAGTACCCTCTTCAGTCTGCTCAGGCTGCCGTTGGAGATCAGTACAGTGGAATCCCCGTTATGGACCTTGATCTGACCGCGATCGTCGGCGAAGGTCCATTTAAGATCCGTTACGGAAATAATGCTTTCCTCCGTTCCGGTATTGGAAATGATGACCAGACCGGAAGTGACGTCCTGCGTGCCTTTCACATTGGACCATGTGATGTTTTTCTTGCCGATCATATCCATGATCGAGTAACTGAGGTCCGTCGACGTGTGTATCTCCACCTCATTTGTAAACACGGCACCCCCGGACGTCACGTATGTGATCCTGAACGTCGGGTCGGCGGCGCTTATCTTCTTCATCCTGATCTGGACGTCGGCAGGTATCTCGCTGGCGCAGATCTCAAACGCGACCGACATCCCGTGACTGAGGTAAAGCTCGTTGAGCGGTCCGAACTTCTTGTAATCCTCAAGGCGCTCGGTGCTGAGCACAACGTTGCCGTCAACGATGACCGAGCCCTCGCGGGACTGTTTGTCCTCGTCGAAATAACTGCCCATGGTGTCGGAGCCGATGACCACGTTCTTGAGCGAGGTATACTTCGCGTAAGCCTCGTCGGAGAGATTGTACGCATCCTGTATCACGGCGGAGCTGACGGCGCCGCTGCCGTCCACGCCCGCAGGATCATAGACCCTGAACGCGTCAACGTACAGATCGAAGTAGTTATATCCTCCCAGAGTCTTGTAATGTTTGTAGGAAGAGCCGAAACGCGGCTCGATCCTTGCCCTGTACGCGCCGTATTCCAGTCCTCTTACCTTGATGACCGGTATCTGATACAGCGCTTCGGCGGCGTTCGGGTTGATCACCCAGCCTTCGGCATGCGCGTAAGAGTAATTCGGAACGTATCTGTCCGGATCGTCTCCCCCGGCTTTTCGTTCGGCAAGGGTCGCTTCCGAAATGACGTCTCCGGTATCGATGTCCTTATACCACGCCTTATCGGTGACTCTGTCGTCAGCTCCGCGGTAATACGGCGTCTCGGTCACGCTGCCGTCAGTATCGATATAGGTCGTTGTCGGAGTCACGAACATACCGCTGATCGCTACCACGTTGCTGTTTGAGGACGCGGTCTTTATGATCTCCTCGGTCGCGCTGTAGAGCGGACTGTCCGTTTCCTGCAGCGTCGGATTGCCGGTTGAGTCAAGATAGAGGCTGCCGTAGTCGTATCCGTAATAGGTGTCGATGACCTGGTTCGGGATCACCTGCGCGCCGGTTTCCGCGTCGTAGACCCTGACGGTGAAAATGCCGGTATCGCCGCTGGTCACGCTGATGACGTCGAAGCCCGTTCCGGCAAAGGTGTATTCGACATAAGGCCAGTTTTTATTCTTGTTGCCGCTGTTGACGGTGCTCACCGACACCTTGTGGGCGGAATTGTTGGAGTAGGTCGCGAATTCGGTATAATTCGGATCATAGCCGAAAATGTTCGCGGTATCGAGCCCGGCGAAATCGGCTGCCTGAGTACTCTTTTTCTCGCTTGTACCGGTGACCGTGGACCATTTGCCGAAGTTGTAGCCGGTGACCGTGGACTCCACGCCGTCTATATAGTGGGTATCGTCCACAAAATCATCCTCGTAATAGATCGTGGTCGCGGGGAGATAGGTGATCTTCTCGAACACGTAAACGTGCTCGCCGTCCTTAAGCGCCTTTCCGCCGATATTTGTGACCTCGGCTGCAAGGCAATATACGTCCTCTCCGGTGAACTCCATGGAGCCGATCTTGTAATTCGTGGCGCCGTCCGCCGAAAGCGTCAGCGTTCCGAAGTCGCCTTCGCAGGGTTCTCCGGGGGCGGCAAGCCTGAGCGCCTCTTTGGGCGGAGTCAGAGAGCCGTAGGCGTCGAACGCCTCCGCGGAATAGACGCCGATATAGCTGTAGACCGATCCCGCCGGGACCATATAGTTGTTATCTTTTACGTTGTATTCGATATCAAGCCCGAAATCGGCGACAAAGGTCTGCGGCGAAAGATCGACTGTCACGAAGCTCCTCTGGTCGGGGATCGTAAGAGCATAAACGAGCTCATTCGTATCCGGATCCACGGTACTTGTGAACAATCCCCTGTCCTGTTCGGAGACGATCTCCACCTTGCCGGTCTTATCTACCGTGAATATTATATCATGGTCGATCCGGCTGTAGCCCGCGGGCGCATCGGTCTCAACAAGATAATATCCGCCTACAGGAAACGTCTCGTTGATGCCCGGCAGTACGCCGGCGGAGTTGGTTACGATGTTATCGTATCCGTTTATCGGGAAGAAGTCCTTGATAAGCCCGTTTACGCCGGCGATCCTGCGGTACAGGGCAAAATGCGCGCCCTTGAGCGGATTGCCGCTTACGGAGTCGACCTTGACGGCGGTGAAGCTTGATTTATAGTTCTTTACGTAGAGGCTGATCTCCCCGGTCTCATCATCATATTCGACCGAGACTGCCCCGTTATTGTCGCCTTCGACGGTCAGTACTCCGCCGCTGAGGGTAAAGGTTATCGGCCCGATGTTCGACGTATAGCCTGCGGGAGTCTGCGTTTCAGTCAGCGTGTAGGGCACGTCTTCCAACGGATAAGCGTAAAGAACCAGACCGTCCGCGCCTGAAGTGTAGACCGATTCGCTGACGTCGTTGCCCTGCGCGTCCGTCAGGGTGAATTTAACGCCACTGAGCGGCGCGCCGTTGTAGTCGATCTTGACTATACGCACGCCGGGACGGACGTTGGAAACGTTATCGGTCCTGACGTTCCTGGCGTAGCCGGTCGGCTCGCCCTGGAGGTAAGAAACAGAGTAGCGGAAAAGGCTGTATTCCCCGGTGTCGGACGATACGCCGCCGTTCTCCAGCTTCACGTCGCCGCCGACGATCCTCATGCAGCCGAGCAGATCGTTTTCGTTGGTCACGTAGCCCTCTTCATCCACCACCGGATCAGCATGAGGCTCCGTGAGCTGTATCTCCTTTACGACGTAATCGGAAAACTCCGCGCCGTCGATTAGCGTCTCGAAATAGTAGTAGACCGAGCTCTCGGCAGAGGTGTTGGTCTCTGTGATCTCCGTCTTCATCTGACGGAGTGTGCCGGGGATAAGACCGCCGTTGTAATAAACCGCGAACCAGATGTTGTCATGGGAATCCATGAAGTTGTCGTCCGACCAGAACTTTTCGACGGTAAGACCGAAGCCGCGGACGTTCTCCACGATGACGTGCGGGCTCTGCCTGTCCCGTACGATACCGGAATTGATCTGGTTCCCATCGTTGGGAAGATAGGAATTGTCCTCCCGCAGATACTGTATCAGGCTGTAGCCCTTGGGAATATCGCTCTTTCGCTCTTCTATCTTGAATTCTGTGCCGACCAGGATATTTCTGATTTCGAAGGTGTAATCCGCCGGGATCTTGTCGATGGCGCCGGAGGGCGAGGTGGTAAAGGTCGCCCTGTCAAGCAGATCCTCGTTTCCGGCGGCGCTCAGCACGGCAAAATCGCTGATCCCGAGCGAGATGAACTGCTGGGTATCCGGATCGTATTTGCAGTAATATCCGTCGGGATCCCTGATGTAGTATGAATCCATACGGTAGTAATCGAGCCCCTCGCCCATGTAGACGCGGAAACGGAAGCCGGTCGGGTCGTCCGCGACCGAGAGCCTGTTTCCCTTTTCATCATACAGACGTTTCGTCACCGAGAGGTTCTTCAGGCTGTTCTCGCTCACGTGGTTGTCGAAGGTGACGGACTTGCGGAAGCCGATTACTTCCGGCTCGGTGGAATAATCGGCTTTCGTCTGATCCTGATCAAAGTCGGAGGGGGTCCCCGTCAGCTGAGCACTGTTCGCTTTGACGGAATCATAAATGACCGTGTCTATGAAGCACTCGCGTATGAAGTATTCCACGTCTTCGTCCGGGAACTGTACGCGCAACGATTCTCTGGGTTTCAGGAAGAAGACGTTCTCATAGCCCTGATAATTCGCCGCGTAATCCACCGGCCTCTCCGTTCCGTCATAGTATACGTAATTGGCTCCGCTGTAGTGGTATCCGCCCAATTCATCCTCTGCGCGGCTGACGGTCTTCCATGTGTCGTTGTCGTCCGTATCCTTATACCAGATCTGGAAGGGGAACTCGAGAGCGGAATAATTCTGTTTGTCGGTGCCGCTGATGGTTTTTTTGAGGATCAGCTCGCCCTTCGGGACCGTGACGAGGTTGAAGCGCATATGCTGGTTCGACATGCTGGCGCCGCGTTCCATATAGTACATCGTCATGGTGTGGGACGTGAAATCCCTGAAGGTATCGCCGTCGCCGAAATATTTTTCGATATACTCCGCCAGCCCCTCGGCGGTCGCGCCTTCGCGGGAGTTATAGTTATCCGTAAATATCTGTCTGAGGGTCGTGTATATATATCGCTCGGAACCGGCAACCTTCGCATCAAAAGTCGGATTGGGAAGCTGGACTACGCCTGTGCTGAAATTTATGGTTCCCATCAGGGAGGAATGGATGCCGCCGATATCAAGGACAAGCTCATTGTCAAGATAGAGCCACATATCGTCGTCGCCGGCGAACTCATAGATGATATCGTGACCGTATTGATCAAGTCCGCCTTCGGGCTGCATGAAGTTTGCCTCCAGAACCATGCCGAAAAAGTAGTTCATCTGGCTTTCCGTGGTTTTGTATAAGACTTCACCGCGCCTCGGATTATCGACCGGAATCTCTTCCTTAAAGAGGTTCGTATGATAGACGTAATCACTTGCAACCGGCGCGCCTATCGGGTTATAAGGCATAAACTGCCCGTGCCCCTGACTCAGACCGGATATGTTGATCGTTCCCAGCTGGTTATATACGGTAAAGGTATCCGTGATCTCGCCGTCTTTTACGAGAGTCGCGAAATTCTGCGAGGAGTCATACTGGAAATATCCGCTCTCGTTGTGGATATTCTCGGCGAAAATATTGTCGACTTCCGTCGCCTGTCCGAAAAGAGCGTAAAGCGATTTCCCCGTTTTGACGGCGACAGGATAATACTCGTCAACAGGAGTGTCCGTTCCGGTCACAGCGGGATCGACAGGTCTCATATCGTTCGAAACAAGATTCAGATCCGGCACGTCGAAATTGCCGGAGATAGCCGAGCCGGTAGATTGGGTGGGATTCGTATAAAGCGTTCCCGTCTGGAGTGAGTTCCTTTTGCCGCCGTTATTGTATATCTTGTTTCGCGGATACAGGACCATGCGCATGTTTATTCCGTAATCGGCGTTGTCGAGAGTCTCCACGGTGGAAAGACCGATTTCGTCAAGCTCATCCATAACGGCGAAATAGAATTCCTGCGCCTGCGAATAGGGCACGGCATTGAGCTCGCCGTTTTCGCCGCTGAGACCGGCGTAATCGTACCGTGCGTCGTCCCAGGCGACTATCGTCGTGCTGTATTCACCCCAGCGTCTGCCGTTGAGGTTGATACCGATGGTGCCGCCGGAAATGATCTGACCGGAGAACGCCTGGGGCGCTATATACATGCCGGAATACTCGTTCTGAAGCTCATAGTAATAGTTCGGCGTGGTCGTCCCGGCGTAGTAATACTCGGTCAGGTCCCACAGCAGGGTGTTGAACTGGGTGCCCTCCCAGCGGATGGTACTGCCCGCGTCGTATACGGAGACCAGCGAACCGTCGTGACCTATCGCATAAAACTCATATTCCTTGGTCGTATCGTTCCATACGCGGGTATATACGACCACCTTCGCGCCGTTGTAGACGTATCTGTCGTCCGAAACGCTTACCTTGACGGCGGAATAATGGACGAAATCGTCGTCCGTAAGATAGGACGGCTCTGTAAGGTAAAGGAACGATCCCGAAGAAGCTCCGACAAAACCGCCTCCCGAATAAGTAATCCACCCGGCGGAGTTCGAGATCTTTATCTTGCCGGATGTACCTACGGAAATGGTGAATTTTGAGTTTTCCGTCGGCTGATTGACAAATGAAAGCGTATATGTATTTCCGGACTTGCTGAGGCTGAGATATTTTGTGTTGCCGCCGATGCTTTGGGTAATATAGTATTTTTTCTCCCCCTCGATATAGTGGAAGGTGAAGAGCTCTATATCGCCGTCAAGCTTCTGGATGACGCTCTCGTTCTGATACAGTGTGTTTTTACGGATCGTCAGTTCATCCGCCTTAAGTGATTTGGCGTCCTTGGCGACGGAAGTCATGGAATACGCTTTGGCATTTTTCGTATCGAGTAAAGACAAACCGAATTCTCTGCCGTCGAGATCGTACGGATCGCCGACGATCTCAAGCAAAGGCTTAGCCATGATCTGGCTTCCGGAATCATTTGTGGGTTTTCCGTAGGTGGAGCCGTTGAAGCCCTTGCCGTTTGTAGAGCCTCTCATGTTGAGATAATAAGTAGTGGAACCGTTCTGGAACGTGATCCAGAATTTATTTTCCGTATTCGCGACGCGCTCGACCGTCAGTACGGTCGCGTCGGATACCGAATCGATGAACTCAACGTTTGTTGTCCCTGAAAATCTTAGATATTGCTTCGCTCCTCCGGCACCGGGAAGATACATTTTATATTGATTGGTCGTCCCCGCAACCTTTTCAAAACCGTACTGCGCTGCGGCGGTCGTGTCGTTGGCGGCGGTCTTTTTGATGACGTATCCGTGATTGGCGTTCCCTGAATTGATTATCTGTGAAGTGAAATAATACAGATTGCTTCCGTTGGCTACGCACAGAAAGAGCATACTCTCGTCAAACGCCGTCTCATCCGTCACTGCGCCTTCGCTCAGGATAAGCTCGTTGATGTCCACAAGAGCGTAAACCGAGAAACCGGTCGCCTCAAAGGACACCAGTTTGCCGGAAACCGTGCTGTCAATGACCTCCGGCTCACTCCCGAAATGGACCACGCCCAACTCGTTCTATACGGAGGACGCTAGCCGGACGGTAACGCTTACCGAGGAGCCATAAGCCGGCTGGTACGTCACGGAAGGATCAGCGGCGCTGGCAAGCGAAATATCGAAGAGGTGAACGTCGTTTTCGTCTTTGATCCTGCAGTCAAGAGCGTCCGCCGCCATTTCGACGTAGTCGTCATAAGCCGTATCGCTCGCAGACAAAGCCTCGACTTTCAGAACCGCGTCTTCGGGTATCTCCGCGTCTTCGTCGTATTCCGCCGTGACCTTGTATCTTGTCCCTGCGTCGTCATAGCAATACTCTGTCAGGATGACGGAGCCGCCGTCCGTCGCGAATACGAACGAACAGGGCAGAATGACCTGACAGACAAGCAGCGCGGCAAGAATCAGTGCTGAAACAGCCCTTACCCCGCGGCCGGATACGGAGTTAAAGTATGAAGATTTCATTTGCTTTTTCATCTTTATCATATCCTTGTATTCATTTAAGCAATATAAAATAGACTGACCTTATTACGCTATTATATATTTACTACATTATAAAATATTTATATCCTTTTGTTAATAAATATTTGAATAAATTTTGAACAAAAATAACATTAAATTGTTAACATTTTTATACCCGGGTTATCCGCATCTGACGCCGAGCTTGACAGCCGAAGATTGTTATGGTATAAAAATATATGTATCTTTGTATTCTGTCACAACACCTGTGCACAGGCGAAGAATCGAGGTTTATATATGAAACATTTAAAAAGGATCACAGCGGTGATATCGGCTCTGGTGCTGCTTGCGGCCGGGACCGTGGGTGCGCTCGCCGCATCCCAGGAAGACGTCGTTTCGGCGCTTGCCGGTTTCCTGAGCGGCGACGCCGGCAACGTCAACGTCTCGAAGGAATTCTCCGACTGGCTGAGCGGCGTTATAAACGAGAAATCGACGATGGATACGATAATAGACAACTTCCGCAAGGGCAACGGCAGTCCGACGGTCATCGTCGACGACACCACCGTCCTTGATCCGGAAGAGGCTGCCGCCGTCGCGGAGCTCGTAAACGTCTCTCTGATGGACATAAAACGCGTCAACCCCGGTTTCACCAAAACGGAATACGCCGCGCTGCCCGTGTCCATGATGAAGGACCTGGATGATTACGGCGGGCTTCTCAGCGCGATGATAGGCGCGGTCACCACCAATCACAACCTTGTCGCGGCTATCATTTCCAACTCCACCGGAGACGAAGAGGGCATGGATACCGCCGTCACGGA
>JAILQN010000091.1 GCA_024699005.1 Clostridia bacterium | reverse complement strand
CCTTCATGACGGAACATTATCCGCTGTCCGACAGCTTCAGATCGAAACCGGAATTCAAAGCGATAATCGACATGCCGGACTGACGGAGTCAGCGGACGCAGAAAAAGAGCCGACCGGAGGACGGACGGCTCTTTTTCAGTTTGGAGTTTACGGCTATGATTTCGGCTTTGTCGAAAACCATGATATGATCGCCCGGCAAGGTCAGCGCGGCGGCAGCCGCTCATAACCGCGCGAAGCGCATCATAACCGCCGCAAAGCGGCGGCCGCGGGCGATCACAACCGAACAGACGCGCGGATCGCGGCCTTCATTCTTTTCCGACAAGCCTCGCGTCGAATTCGGAATACCCCGCGACGTCAGTGTCCGAAAGCTCCGCCATGACGAACCAGCCCGCCATATCGGCGGTGTACCCCTCGGGGTCGTTCGTCTGTATCACGTCCAGGCACAGCGCGGAGCCGTCGGCGCAAACGCCTTTCGGCGCGTATCGGAACGATCCGCTGCTTGCCGATACGTAGGCGAGGATCACGGTGTGACCGGCGAAGAAACTCTCGTCGTATGAGGAAACGACCTCATTGAAGGAAGGCGCTTCATTATAGCCGTGATCAAGCGTGAGCTTATCCCCGTAGTTCGCTTTGAACCGGTCGAGGTCCTCCTTCGTATCGAGCTTATACACCGGGAGATGGCGGACGGAGCTGATCATCATCTTGTCCATGTTCAGGCAACCGGGTATCATCTCGCCCTGAGTCCAGTTCACGTACGCGACCGCCGATCTCAATTCCGATAAGGGGGCGGCCGGGGCGTTCGCGGACGGATCGCCGCGGAGAAAGGCCTCCGTGTCTTCCGTCCGGATATCTATCGAGGCTCCCGTGTCAAGATCCCGGAGATAGATATACATTATCTCGCCTCTTTCTTGCGGCGACCCGATCAGAAGATCGTAACGGCCGTCGATCGGATAACGGTAAACGAAGATCCCCGAACCGACGTCTTCATTTTCGTACCCTTCGAAATCCTCCCACGTGAGCGCGTCGCCCTTCCCGGCAAGACGCTTCACGTCGTCAAGGGTCAGCCCGGCGACGGAGGACGGTCCGGGCCGGAAGCGGACCGCGAGAACGGTCGCGAGAACGATAAAAATGACGAACGGAATCAGTATTTTCCAAAAGGAGCGTTTTCTTCGCTCCCGAAGGCCTTTGATATATTCTCCTCTCACGCTTGTTCCTCCTTTTCGCGCCGCCGCGGGCGCCGCATGATCGCGCTTTATGATCCGTGATGCTATCGCCCGCCGCTTGCGGACCCGCCCGAACTCATTCGAGGCCGCCGACGTAATCCGATACCATGCGGCTCCTGCTTTCGGCAAGCTCGCCGTACATCTGCTCGCGTTTGCTTTTCGTGATCGGCCAGAAGAGCTTGGGGACGATGCCCAGCGCGCCGGTGACCGTGGGCATGATGGCGCACAGGATGAATTCCCACCGTTTGGTCTTCTCGCTCTGAGTGCCGATCTTCAGGCCCTGCACGTAGCCGATTTTTTTCATGATGACGTTGAAAACGGAAGTCCTGACCACGTTCTGCAGCTTCAGGACCAGGCTCTTAGCCACGCCCGTGGTCGCCTCCATGCGGCATCCGCTCTTCCACTCGCAATAGTCCATCGCTTCGTTCCAGAGGTCCGCGTTGATGACCTTGTTCACGCCGAACAGGAGTTTCGCGAAAATCTCGCGGAAGCCGTAAACGATCAGCATCGGCTTGAGCTTACGGTAATTGTTGCCGATCATGCCCACGGCAAAAAACAGAAAACAGAGCGCGTCGCCCCAGATATCCGCGCCGACCCACAGGAATTTGGATGAAAACCGCTTTCTCAGCGGCTGCACGAAAGCGTAGGAGACGCTGCCCACCGGGCCCGAAACAAGTCCCGCCACCGCCAGGGCGGAGTTGATCATCGTGTCGGCGCCGTGTACGTCGATCCAGTAATCGCGTTCGTTCATGCCTACCGCGAAATGCCCGAAAAAATCCGAGAGCGTCATCAGCAGCACCGGGTAATTCCTTACGATCGCGAGAAAGCCCCGCTTAAGGTCCGGGCGCTCGACCGTCTGCGGCACGCGTTCCTTTGATACGACGAAAAACCAGAACGTGAACGCGCAGGAGATCGCGGCGCAGCCGGCGCCCATCGTCACGAATATGGCACGCAACGGCGCCTTCCACCGTCCGGTCGAAACAAAATCGTACAGGATGCCGAGGATAAAGCTCGGCATATCCTCGCCCATATACCCGGTAAGCAGCTCCGCGAGGGTGATAAGGCGCACGCGCTCGTTCGGATTGGGCGTCACGGTGCTCATGTAGCCCGCCCTCGCTACGTCGGTAAAAGTGCCTGCCGTTTCGGTGATCACGCCGAACAGGAAATAGAAAATGAGTTTCGGCACGTAGGTGCCCGCGGTATTCGGAAACAGATAGGGCAGGAACCAGTAGATCATGCCGACCAGCGTCAGCGGGATCTGCGTCAGGATCAGATAAGGCCGGAATTTGCCCAGCCGCGTGCGCGTATTGTCCACGAGAGCGGAAATGAAAACGTCGTTGATCACGTCCCAGATGCCGGTGAACAGACCCACGACGGCCTGGACGCCGAAATCGATCTTCACCACGTCCCAGACGAACCGGTCCTTGAAGCCGTTGATATTGAACGCGTTCGACCAGTCGTTGAACAGATACGCAACTGTCTCTTTTGTTCCTACGTAGCTGTAATTTCCGTATAGATTACCTTCCGCCGCGGTCTTCGCCGACCGGTCGGCTTTTTCCATTCCCGTCACCTCCCGTCCTCGCGTATCGTCTCTGATATTTTATTATATCAAAGAGAGAACGGGAATACAAGTGCCCGCGAACGGGGCTCTGCCGAACGCGCCTGAGCGTTTTGCCAAAGACGGCCCCGATCGGCCGTATCATCGCCGTTTTACGACTTTGTTTTTTCGCCGATATCAAAAAAGCCTTGCGCCGCGACAGCGCAAGGCCCTTTTTAGCTGAATGGGATAGACCGGGACGCGGTTAACTGTTGAATTATCCGAATAATCTACACACTCAGTATTATCATGCCGCCGAAATCCCTCCGTCGGCGGAACGACATGATCATAAAAAGCCATCGTTTGGGGCTCCTTGATTCCCCATATTATCGAATCTTGCTTTTTTAATACAGAAGATTACAATTCCATCATTGCGAAACATCCATATTAATCACTGATCAGCCAATCTGCAAAAGCAAACCTATTAAACAAAATCAATTTTTTCTTGAAATTGTTTAATGATTTTTGCTCTCCGTGTGTTGCAAATCTCAGTAACACAAAAAAGGAGCCTGAAAACTGTGTATTTTTCAATGGTTCCCGGGCTCCTATGATCCGGTTTCTACTATTCCCACTCTTTACCGCCGGGCTATTTTGCCCGGTTTTGAGTGCTTTTCGCTATTAAAACCTTCGTTTTTACCCTCAATAATCCACCAGTTATTTGGTTTATCAGACTTCGTGGTTGCACGGAGGGTCGAAACGAAACGTCGTGCAACCGGAAGGGATAGTGCCCGGTGTCTAACCAGAACCGCCGAATATGAATTCCAAGGGATG
>JAILQN010000133.1 GCA_024699005.1 Clostridia bacterium | reverse complement strand
GGTGCCGTGGGAAGAGGCGTCCCGCTTCGGACTGATGATCACGGATGAAACGGGGGCGATCACGGCCTTCGAGGAAAAACCGAAGAATCCCACTTCCAACAAGGCGTCGATGGGCGTATATATGTTCACCTGGTCGAAGCTTAGGAAGTACCTTATAGAGGACGAGAACAACGAAGCGTCCTCCAACGATTTCGGCAAGGACGTCATCCCCGCCATGCACTCAGCGGGCGAGAGGATGTTTGCCTACGCCTTTGACGGATACTGGAAAGACGTGGGCACGCTGGGTTCTCTCTGGGAGGCGAATCTCGATCTGCTCAATCCTTCCGTGGATTTCAACCTTTCGGACAGCCAGTGGAAGATCTATGCGAACAATCCGGTCATTCCGCCGCATTATATCGCTTCGACAGCCAAAGTCGAACGCTCCATCATTGCCGGCGGCTCCTCTGTGGAAGGTAATATAGATTATTCCGTACTGTTTGACAACGTTGAAGTCAGGCAGGGCGCAAGGGTGGCGTACTCCGTAGTTATGCCGGGCGCCGTTATCGAAGAAGGCGCAGTCGTGCAGTACGCCATGGTTGCCGAGGGCGCCGTTATCAAAAAAGGCGCGGTCGTCGGCGAGGACCCGCAGAACTGCACGGGCGACAGGCAGTGGGGCCTTACGGTCATCGGTCCCGGCCTGACAGTGGGCGAAGGCGCCGTTGTGCGCGAGGACGTTATGACGGAAACCGATGTAAAGGACGGTGAAACAGTATGAGAGCAAACAATGTTTTAGGCGTGCTGTTTTCGGACGCCAATTCGGAAAGAATCAACAGGTTGACCTCCGTTCGCACGATAGCATCCGTGCCTTTCGGCGGCAAATACCGTTTTATCGACTTCATGCTGTCCAATATGGTCAACGCGGGCATTTCCAAGGTCGGCGTGTTCACGAGCAGCAATTATCGCTCTCTTATGGACCACCTGGGCACCGGCAATCCGTGGGACCTGTCCAGAAAGACCGACGGTCTGTTCCTTCTGCCGCCCTTTACCGCCGGCAACAGCGAACGTTCCGGCTCCAAGCTGGAAGCGCTTAAAAACCGCGCGAGCTTTTTCCTCCGCAGCGATCAGGATATCGTCGTGCTCTGCGACACGAATATCATCTGCACGCTGGATTTTGCCGCTCTGGTGGATTATCACGTCGCCAAAGGCGCCGATATCACCATCTGCACAAAGCGCGGCAGGATCCCGAAGATCGACAACGTCCTGCTTCCGGAGACCGATGCCGACGGCAGGGTGACGAAGCTGACCGTACCTTCGGTCTGCGAATCCGGCGAGGGGCTTTACGGCGTCAATATAATAGTCATGCGCAAGGCGACCGTCGAACGCTTCATCTTTGAGGCGGAGAACGGCGGCGCGGTCGATTTTGAGCGTGACTGTCTGCAGGCGAGCGTGGATAAGATCAACGTATTCGCATATGATATAGAAACCTACTGTTCAGTCATCGATTCCGTCAACAGATATTTTGAGACCAGCATGGACCTGCTCAGGCCCGAGGTCAGGCGCGCGCTGTTCAACAAGGACAATCCCGTTTATACCAAAGTCAAGGACGATATGCCCTCCACCTACGGTATGCAGGCGAAGGTCACGAACTGCTTTGACGCGGACGGCTGCCTTATCGAGGGCAGAGCCGAGAACAGCATAATTTCCCGCGGGGTGCATATCGGCAAAGGCGCGGTCGTAACCAATTCCATACTGATGCCGGGCGCTTATATCGACGACAACGCCACTGTAAACTGCGTGATCCTTGATAAAGGAGTCATAGTCAAATCCGGAAAGACGATCTCCGGCGCAGAGACGTATCCGATCTATATAGGAAAGAATATCGTTATTTAAAACATACAACACCCAACACACAAAACTCACTCTGACATGGCTAAACAGAAGGGCGGCCTGGGCCGCGGGTTCGACGCTCTCTTCGCCGACAATACGGCGGGGGAGCTGTCGGATGAAAATAAGATAGTACTTGTACCCATCGGCGATATTGAACCGGACAGGACGCAGCCGCGCCGCAGATTCGACGAGGCGCGTCTTGCCGAGCTTGCCGAGAGCATCCGTGAGCACGGCGTGATCCAGCCGCTCATCGTCACTCCATCGGCAGGCGGGGGCTACCGCATCGTGGCGGGCGAACGGCGTTTCCGCGCCGCGAGGATGGCTGGACTCCGCGAACTGCCGGTTATCGTAAGGGCGTTTTCAGAGGAAGAGACCGCCGTTATCGCGCTTATCGAGAATCTCCAGCGCGAGGATCTGAACGCCATCGAAGCGGCTCAGGGCATATCGAGGCTTATCGACGTTTACGGCTTCACTCAGGAGCAGGCAGCGGATAAACTGGGCAAGTCCCGCAGCGCGGTCACGAATACCCTGCGGCTTATGAACCTGCCGGAGGAAGTGCGCGAGCTTGTGGCGGAGGACAAGCTCTCTGCCGGCCATGCGAGGGCGCTTCTGGGCATAAGGGAAAACTCCCGCATAGCCGACGCCGCCCGCGAGGTGATCGACGGCGGATTGTCCGTCAGGGAGACGGAGAAGCTGGTCAAACGGTATAACGAGGCTCCGAAGGTCCCGGTGCGCAAAAAACGCGACCCGTTCTTTGACGAGGCGGAACTTGCCGCGAAAGCGGCGCTCGGTCGCAAGGTCGTTGTAAAGAACAGGGCCAGAGGCGGAGTAATAGAGATAGAATATTTTGACAAGGAAGATCTCTCCCGGCTGATAAAAGCATTGGAAGATTAGAGTCTCAAAATGAAAACGGATATATCATATGATCTTAACAACGGCCTGCGCCGGGGAGCCAGGTACGATTCGATTTTTTTCGGCTGCTTCTCCGGAGGCGGCTCTACTTTTGATATAAGGGTCAGGCTGGATCTTAAAAGCGATCTGGACATTGACCTGTTTCAAAGAGCCGCAGATGAAGCGCTTAAATGTTATCCGGAGTTTGCCGTAAGGCCTGTGATACACGGGGGTAAGATCTGTTACGAACAGAATTTACGCCCCGTGCGTCTGTATCCGGACAACGGACAGAGGCTGCTTTTCGGCACAGACGGCGTGAACGGCACGAACGGTTATCTTTTTGTGTTCCTTTACGGAAAAAGACACGTTACTCTGTCGCTTTTTCACGGAATGACCGACGCGCACGGAATGATCGCGTATATTATCACGCTGATGTGGCTTTATATGCGCGCAACTCACAGAATCATGCGCTTTGTAAAACCGGATATGTTCACGAAACACGGTATACGCGTTGATTCTTCGGATTACTATAAAATGTCCGGACGCGAAAGATTTGACCCGTTGTCGGAGTTCGCCGCCGATATCGAGCCGATAAGGCTTATCGATCCCGACAGGATGTTCCGTCTGCCGAAGGAGGTCTTCTCGCCCGATGACCTGAGCTGCCGACTTATCAATCTTGAAATATCGAATAAGCGTTTTCTGAAAATGACAAAAGAGCTCGGCACGTCCTTCGCGCCGCTGCTGTCCGTGTTCGCTGCCGAGGCGATCGCCGACGCCTATGATGTCGGCGACAAAACCATAGCCGTCAATCTGACTGTCGATCCCAGACGTCAGCTCGGCACGAATTCTTTCGGCAATATGTCATACAATCTGCCGCTGCCCATAACGAAAGCCGATCTTGAACTGCCGCTCAGGGAGCTGTGCGCCCGTCTGCGTTCCGATATGCACCGGCAGCTGACGCGTGAGAACGCTCAGGCGAACTTCAATTTCATCCTCGGTCAATGCGATCAGGTGGACGCCATGGGCGATATCGTCGCAGTGAATAAGACGCTGAACGCCGCGGATGGCGTCGTTCAGCTCTCCCAGACCAGTACGATCTTCCTGACATATCCGGGCAGGATAGCCGCGAACCCCATTTCCCGCGCGGTGCTGGACGGCGTAAGCCCCGGGATGCTCGCCGTGGAGAGAGCGATCGTCGTATACGCCCACAAGGATTCGCTTATAATACAGGTCACGCAGAAAAGCGACGATATGACCCTTGCGGATTCGCTGTACGACACGCTTTGCAGACACGGCTTTGAACCGAAGAAAAAGGACATGGGCAGAGTCACCCAGAATACGCTGGAGCTTGAAAAACTGGCGCGAAAATAGATGTTGCAAAATCGGTCGGTATATGTTATAATCGGTTTCCCACGGGGACGAAAGGATTTCGACGGGGATTCTGAGACGTGGTAAGCGAGCGGAGATGCGGTCACTCCTTAAACATCGCAACCTTAAAAATAAACGACAGCAATAAGACTGTTTTAGCAGCAGCCTGAGGGCGCTGCCG
>JAILQN010000132.1 GCA_024699005.1 Clostridia bacterium | reverse complement strand
ACGGGGAGACATTACCCGAAAACGAGTTATACCGCAATTATCTGACTGTTACAGACGGCGACGGCGTAAGCTTTGTTCCGGTCGATCCGATCCCCACGGAAATACAGCTTTTCGAAGAACTGCTCAAAAATCAGGACGTTTGAAGTATCCTGCACTACCGGGACTTTTTATAGAGTTCGGCAGGAACGGACAACGACCACCCTTAACGAAATCATGATAATCCTTATCACCGGAGCTTCGCATACCGGAAAAACACTGCTTGCCCAAAAGCTGCTGGAGAAATATCATTACCCTTATCTCTCGATAGATCACGTCAAGATGGGACTGATTCGAAGCGGCAATACCGCCCTCACTCCCTATGATGACGAAGAGATGACGGCTTATCTCTGGCCGGTCATACGCGAGATCATAAAGACCGCTGTAGAAAACGGGCAGAACCTGATCGTGGAGGGCTGCTACGTTCCAGCCGATTGGGAACGGGATTTTGCACCGGAATACCTGCGCCAGATCACGTTCCGCTGTCTTGTAATGACCGAGCCGTACATCCGCGATCACTTCGACGAAATAAAAAATCACGCTTCCGTGACAGAACAGCGCGTCGACGATTCTGAATTTGATATGGAAACCGCGATCAGAGAGAACAACGCTTATCTTGCAGCGTTCGGCAACGCCGGGAAAGAACGTATTCTTATCGACAACGACATAATATCGGAGTTGAAACAGTAAATGAAACATAATTACATACAGGATATTTCGGACTTTATATTCGTCTCCGATCCTCCGGAAAAAGCCGATATAATTTTCATACCCGGCAGCGCTTATCCCGAAGTGCCGGAATGCGCGGCCGGACTGTATGACCGGGGGTATGCTCAGATTGTTCTGCCCTCGGGCAAATGCAGCGTGAAATACGGCGCGTTTTTAGGCGCATGGACAAAAGGCGATATTTATCCCGGACCGTACCCGACCGAATATGATTTCATGGCGGACGTTCTTATTAAGAACGGCGTACCGGAAACCGCCATCCTGAAAGAAGACAGATCGCGGTATACGCAGCAGAACGCGTTTTTCTCGCGGGAGGTCACGGACTCGAACGGACTGGACGTGAAAAAGGCGATCATCGTCTGCAGGGCGTTCCATGCGCGGCGGTGCCTGACATACTGGCAGTTAGCCTATCCGGAAACGGAGTTTTACGTATATCCCGTCATTACTAACGGGATCGCAAAGGAAAACTGGTTCACGTCCGAAGACGGCGTTGACCGTGTCCTCGGAGAGCTCGCCCGCTGCGGAAATCAGATGACGGACGATATAAAGAAGGATTTATTACGCAATAAGTGATTTTATCTCACTTTACTTGATATTCCGTTTTCTTTTCCTGCATGTTATTATTCTTGTGAAAAGCGCGCTTTTACATTTCTGAAAGAGGATAAAACTATGGAATTGAAAATCGGTAATACGATTAAACGGTTACGTAAAGAAAAAGACGTAACGCAGGAGGATTTCGCAGAACTGTTTGGCGTCAGTCCCCAATCCGTTTCCCGCTGGGAAAACGACGTCTGTTATCCGGATATGGAACTGCTCCCCTCCATCGCAAACTATTTCGGTGTTTCCATCGACGAACTTTTTGGATGCCAATACGACAGGAACAAGAAAATCGACGGGATCCTTGCTAAAATCGACGCATTCAGCCTCAAATATCACGGCGACGACGATTGGGTGGACGATTGTCTTGCTATTCTCCGTGAAGGGCTTGCCGAGTTTCCGGGAAACGAACGGCTGACGATCCGGCTGGCGGACACCTTGTACGAGGCTGGTTGGCGGCGTCATGGAGATTGGCCGGGCTACAGCAACGAGGGTTATCTTCAGCTGACCGTAGACGAGCAGCGGAAAAATCCGTATTGGGATGAATCCATTCAAATATGTGAGCGGCTTGCCGGAAGTGCGGCGGACGCCGCCGTCAGAACGCAGGCCATCTTGCTGCTTGTTCCGATGTACCGAAACGTCGGTGAAACAGGCAAAGCGGTCGGCTGGGCGAACAAAATGCCAGCTCTCGACTCCTGCCGGGAAATACTGCTGACACAGGCGGCGGACGGAAGGGAACGGTCCCGCTACATCGGCGAATTTCTTTTGAAGGCTGCGCAGCAATTCTCCGAGCAGCTGATGTACGGCCTTGTGGCCAACGAGCGGCACTTTGACAGCGACATGCCGATCCTCAAGATCAAGGGCCTGATCAGGCTGTTCGGCCTTGTGTGCGACGACGGAAATTACGGTCCCTGCCACGGGAATCTCCAGTATTTATATCTTTATCTTTCCCGGGTACAGTGGGAACGCGGCCATCACGACGAGGCGTTTGAATCGCTGGACCTTGCGCTGTACCACGCAAAGCAAACGGAAAAGGTGCGCAACGAACAAACACACCTTATGACCGCGCCGCTGGTGTGCTTTGTGGAAACGACAACGGACGATGACGTGCGCAAAGAGGTTGTAAAGAAGCTGCCGGAAGAATGGCCGTTCTGGCTGGACCCGAATTACAGCGAAGTAGAAAAAGAGATCAAAGCCGATCCGCGCTGGGATGAATGGGTGAAGAAAACACAGGAATAAAACCAGGTCAAAAACCTGCTCCGTTTTCAGGAGCAGGTATTATTATTTCTACGTATTCTTTTACTTGCAAAATATACAATTTTATTATAAACTAAAATACAGTATTATTCAAACAATACCGAGAGGGGCAAACGTATGGACGACAACATCGAAAACGAGTTATTACTGTATGACCCGATATTCGCAAAAAAACCTCCCGAGGGCTGGGAGGACAACGAGAAAGGCGGTTTTTTCGGAAAAGCCGCCACAAAGAAAGCGATATTCATTATCTTTCTTGTCCTCGCTATCAGCCTGTCCCTGCTTTTAAGCTTCAGATCGCTGAGCAAGAAAAAATTCAGCTACGACAGCACGGACAACGGCTATCGCCTGAGCGAGTTCAACGGTACGGACCGCGATAACGTCCTGACCATCGCTTTTGTAATAAACGAAGACGGGACTGAAGATCCGTCCAGGCCCGTCACGTCCGTACGCAATTACGCGATATGCTGCAACGAGACCCTTGACTTCATTTTCATCGGCAAAGAAGTCACCGAACTCGAATACAACTGTTTTTATTATTGCACGAATCTGAAAGCGATTTTCGTCGATGAAGAAAACCCCGCCTATACTTCCGTTGACGGAGTCCTGTACAACAAAGATATGACGGAGATCATCAACCATCCTATCAAGAACAGCGAATACCGCGCAGTCCTCGCCCTCGGTCTGACCGCGCCCGAATACGAAACTGCATGTCCCACTTTCCTTGACGAAATGGACCGGCTGTTCCCGGAGGACGAAGAAAAACTGAGTGCGGCTGCCGAAAAAGCCATGTCTGAAAACGGCGCGATCTATACGATTCCCGATACCGTGACATCCGTCGCTCCGTTCTGTTTTAACTACTGCGACAAACTGACGCGCGTCGATCTCCCCGACGGACTGAAAACCATCGGTCAGATGGGATTTTTCAAATGCCTGTCTCTCGAAACGATACATCTTCCGGACGGACTCGAGAGCATAGGCCCGGACGGGCTTTCCTACTGCGAAAAACTGGATTACATTTTCGTCCCCTCGTCGGTGAAAGAGATCGGCCACCACGCGTTTTACGGCTGCCTCGGAATCGGGGAGATATATCTCGGCGCGGCGGACAATAGCATGGTGGAGACCGGCGAAGGCTGGCTCCCGAAGCAGAACGTAAGGTCCATGAAGAACGTGCCCGTCGTTTACGGCGCCGAAAGGAGAGATGGCTGATATGTCAAAGATCAAATCATTTTTCGCGGATGTAAAACAGCACTGGTCAGTCCCCGACACGTCCAAGGGCAGATACGTTCCCTATAAGGAATACGGCACGATCTTCGTTGGCGTAGCGATGAATTACGGCGTGCAGGCGCCTTTGAAATATCTCTCGTTTGCGGCGTCCTGCTACCTGATCATGTATCACTACAACCTGCCGTATCTCGCGTTTTCGATCATCGCGCTGATAGGCCTCCCCTTCTCGTATCTGTGGAGCATCCTCGGTTGGGTAGTGAACGACAATCTCGGTATCCTGGACAAAAAGGTCGAACGCAAATACATGCTCACCTACGGCTCGATAGCTGCGGCGGGGCTGCTCCTTCTGCTGCTCGACGTATCCGCATTCCTGCCCGCCGGGATCGTCATGAAACTGGACCGGATCCCGGGTATAAACGCCATGTGCTTTTTCAAGATCATCGGCGTACAGCTGTTCGTCAACGCATTCAGCGGCGGAAGGAACATAATCTGGAAGAAGAAACTCGTTCCGAAACTGGGCAGGTATAAGTATTCTCTCTTCGCCAATTACGTTCAGAAATGCGTCGTGATAATCCTGATCGGCTGGCTGCCCATCGGAAGCATGCCTGACGCCAACCGCAGGCTGTGGATCGCTTACCTTCTGTTCAGTCTGTACAACATGTTCGATTTCTCCAACGTTATCGAGAACTGTACTCAGACCATCAGCCCGAACCCGCAGGAGAGACTGTGGGTCAGGACGTGGCCTGTCAAGATCTCGCACCTGCTGGAGAACCTTTTTGAGGTGATCATCCCGCTTATCGGCATAGGTTTTGCCGATATCCGTCTTTATAAATACGTCATACCCGCTGTTTTCATCCCGCTCGGCGGTCTGACGCTTCTGGCGACGAAAGGCATCAAAGAGAGGATCCCGCAGCCGCCGCTCGAAAAGAAGCAGAAAGTATCCTTCTGGTACGGCATATCGCAGGTAATGAAGAACAAATACCGCTGGCTGGATATGTGTTCCTCGCTTATCGACTCGCTGGGCAACGGCGCGCTGACGATGATGAACGTGATATTCTTCTTCTCGATGCGTCTTTACACGCAGTGCGTCGTGTACGGCCTGATCAAGCTCCTCTGGGATTTCAGGTCCACGCCCACGAGCTTTCTGGCGCCTCATTTCATACGGAAATACTCCTACAGGACGCTCCGCATCTTCAAACAGATCTGCGAGATCACAAGATGCGTTTCGTGCGTAGCCGCGATATTTTTCCTGCGGGACAGACAGACGCTGTGCGGAATGATGATCTTCGCGATAGAATTTGTGACCGTCGCCCTGGGGCAGGTCAGCGGCGTGGCAGGCGCGGATATGGGCGTAAGGCTGGGCGATTACCAGATGTATACCTCAGGCGAGCGCCTTGAATCGTCCACCGGCGTATTCTCCTGGTTTATCACACCGGTCACGACG
>JAILQN010000087.1 GCA_024699005.1 Clostridia bacterium | reverse complement strand
CACAATACTCAAGCCCACCCACCTTCTGTGGATCAACCTTATCACGGACTGCTTCCCGGCTCTCGCGCTGGGCGTTGAAAGAGCGGAAGCGGACATCATGCGCCGCAAGCCCAGAAGCACGAAGGACAATATCTTCTCCGGCGGCCTGGGCGTCGACTGCGTCTATCAGGGAATCATGTGCACGGTCCTGACCCTCTGCGCTTTCCTTATCGGCGCGAACTGGGGCGTTCCTTTCGCCCAGTGGACGTGGACTCATATCGATGTCAATTCCGTCGCGGGAATGAACGGCACCACCATGGCGTTCCTTACCATGAGCATGGCGGAGATCTTCCACAGCTACAATATGCGTTCCCAGAGACATTCGGCGATAGCCATGATATTCAGGGGCAGCCACAACTGGTTCCTCGTGGGTTCCATGATCGTCGCGCTTATCCTTACTACTCTCGTTATCGAGATACCCTTCTTCGCAAAAGCGTTCGACTTTGTCAATCTTGACCTTGAGCATTATCTGACGGCACTCGCTCTCGCGGTCTCCGTCATCCCGATCGTTGAGATCGTCAAGGCGTTCCAGAGGCTGGCGAATAAGGGACGGCAGTAATACGTAGGGGCGACCCTGTGTGGTCGCCCGCAAGATAACTAAACCGCTCACGGGCGGGCACACAGGCCCGCCCCTACACTAAACACCAAACACTAAACACCAAACACTAAAAACTATGAATATCTGTATCTACGGTGCGGCGAGCGCGGAAATCGACGATATATATATAAACGGAACCGAACGTCTCGCGTCCGTACTTGCCGCGAGAGGACACGACCTTGTGTTCGGCGCGGGCACCAACGGGCTTATGGGCGCGGCGGCCCGCGGCTTTTATGCGAACGGAAGGAAAATATACGGCGTCGTTCCCGAGTTCTTCAACGTCGACGGTATCCTGTTTCCCGACTGCACCGAGCTGATCCGCACGAAGACCATGCGCGAACGCAAACAGAAGATGGACGATCTCTCCGATGCGTTCATCGCCTGCCCCGGAGGCATCGGCACCTACGAGGAGCTTTTCGAGATACTCACTTTAAAACAGCTCTGCCAGACCAGACGGCCTCTCGTCGTATACGATATCAACGGCTATTTCAAGCCGTTCAGGGCTCTGCTTGATTACAGCGTGGAACAGAAATTCATGCCCAAGGCGACTATACGCCTTCTCGAATTCATTACCGATCCGGAAGAGTGCGCCGATTACCTTGAAAACTACGTCGAGCCGACGTTCTCCGTTGATGAGGTAAGATACGTCAGCAACGCCGAAAGCACGTGATAAGCACACAGCGTACTGCCTGCCGGGCTCCGGCAGGCAGGTTTTTTGGCTTTATCAATTTATATGGATCTTCACGGATTTCCGTGTAATGTGTCCATCTAAATGCGATGATTGCTGATAAGATTGCCTGATAAAACATCGGCCGTACCGGTACCGCGCGTGCCCACACGCGCGTCGATCCTGCTATATAATAGCGCAATTTCAGCAAAGCAAAAAAATGATACGGTGTTCAGTCAGCGGGCACAACGCGCGTGTGGGCACGCGCGGTACCGGCATATGGTCTCTTTTACACGGAAATCCGTGAAGAACGATTTATATTATCCATGCGGGAACAAACCAGTTATTCTTATCAATCGGTATAAGATCGGAAGCCATGCAGATCACGGCGCCGGTACCGATTTTTATTTCGATCAGTACGGGCGGATAATAGCGCTGCAGAAAGAGCTCTGGGGCGGTTCTCGCCAGCGCCCGCAGCGTGGGATTGTCCAGTGAAACCCTCCTGCGCTCCGATCCAGCCATTTTTTCCAGCAGTGTGGACTTTCCTACCTGCCTCGGTCCCGTTACCAGCAGCACCGGAAAAGTCTCGTTGACGTTCGCTGTCGTTTTTGAAACGGTTCTTTCGTAAAACATCCGATCACCTCAATTTTATGCAAATCAAAACTGACACTTTAGATTTGCATAAAAATCGCGCTCTCAATACGTAAAACAACAGGGACGGACTCGCCGCCCCTGTTGCCTGATCACTGTTTCTTCTCTTTATTCTCCTGCCTTACGGACTGAACGGAGGTCTTTAATATGCCGCCGAATTTAAGCAGACCTTTTTTGATAAGCTCCTTTTCTTCGGGTTCAGCCTGACGATACGCTTTGACCGCGGCGATGACCGACGACGGAAGATTCTTCGCAATACCGATAAGACCGGGCTGGGACATGCCCTCGTCCATGGCGAGCAGCAGACCGTAGATCGCGTGGAGGTTATCCAGATCCACGTTCTCGCCGAGCATCTCGAAGGCGCGCTCGTTGATCTTGCCTTCCGTGCCCAGCTCGTCGCGAAGATCGAGCTCCGGTCCCTTGAACTGCCAGGTCTCGCTCGAATGCTGCATCGCGCCGACGGGAGCGGTGGAGTTCACAATAAGGTAATCCTTGTCGTGGCAGAGCATCATGCCGACCATGGAATTGAACGGTATTATGTGCCTGTAAACGGGTTTGATCTGATCGTATGCGCCGGTCTTGAAGATATCGTAATTCGCAAAGCCGGGGCCGTCGTTGTTATACACGCGGGAGAATCTTGCCCTGACGTCCTCGCGGCAGCTGAGCGCTGCGTAGAGAGCCACGTTTCCGCCCTTGGAGTGGCCGCCGACGATGATCTTTTTATCGGGATAGGTGTCCGCGACCTCGTGTATATAGCTGAGCGCAAGAGGATAGGACGGTATCTCCTGTTTCACGAATATATCCGCGTCTTCTATCCAGCCCGCCATGGAATCGTCGGTGCCGCGATAGACCACCATAAGCTGCTCGTCGTCGATGAACAGGGTGACAGCGAAATACTGCAGATGTTCGTCAATATCATATTCGTTGCGAGCTCCGGTAATTTTAATATTGCCGAAGCGCTTCGTCTGGGCGATCTCGTCATAGCCCTTCGGGACCTGAGCGTTCATGGCAAGGCCGAAGCCCACGTACTCGCCGTGGAACATCTCCATAAGCAGACGGTTGGATTCGGCGATGGTCATAGCCTCGTCGATGGGCTGAAGATCCCTCGAAACGACCCATTCCACCCACATATACATGGCGTTGCACAGAAGCACGGCGTCCACGTCGTTGAACGGAAGCTCGGAGAAGGACTTGTCGCCGTATTCCCTGGCGTAATCAAACACGTTATACATAGCAATTCCCCTTGTTTAAGTATATAGTTTTTAGTGTTTAGTTTTTAATACTCAGATCAGATATCATTATCAACAAGTACGGCTCTGACAGGCGCAGCTTCCGCGCCGCCTATTTTTATCGGAAGGGCGGATAAGAAATACCTGCCCGGCCGGACTTCGGAAAGTTCGAGATTTTCGACTATATCGACGCCAACCGACAAAAAAGCTCTGTGCGGAGCGACCTGGTCGCCGTGGATACCCACGGAATTGGAGTCCGTACCGATGAGCTTAACGCCGTTTCCGGCAAGATACGCCGCGCCGTCCCCAGTAAAATACGCTTTTCCGCCGCTTTTTATAAGCAATCGCTCCGCAACCGGCAGATCTTTCGCTCTCTCCTCGTCAATGGCACCGCCTGCTGTCTCGCAGACAACACACTCGCCGATAAAATGATCAGGCGATACATTGTCTATGCTGACTCCGCCGTCAATAAAATGCAGAGGCGCGTCGGCATGGGTGCCGTTGTGAAGCCCCGTGTCGATCTTGCTCAGGTTGCAGCCGTCGCCGTTCTTCAAGGACTGAACGCCGGTAACCTCACAGCCGGGGTCTCCGGGATAGACCGGACAGGCGGTTATGTCGCGGGAGATATCGATGATCATTTAAGATTCACCTTGCTGTCCACAAGCTGGACGGTGAGGATATAAATGAAAACAGTAATGATCGCCTTGAAGTAAACGGTCGTAAAACCGATTGTCAGACCGCCGTTAAAGACAGCTTCGTTTATATACTCCGTATCAACAGCCATTGAAATGCCGCTCTCCTGTATCACCATGGTGATATCGCACAGATTGGCAAGGGCGTTGCCGGCGACCTGAACTCCGATGATGGTCAGCGCAAGGAACAGTATCACGCCGAACGTCCCGAGAGACGAAAACGGGCGGATATTGGACAGTGTTATTGCGAACAGCACGAACATCACAAAGATGCAGGCGTTGAACAGACCTATGATCGCATTGACTATAAAAAACTGGGTATATACCTTCTCTGCCCCGAAGCCGAACGACTGAGCGAACTGCGTGAGCATATCGTAGATCTGCGCGCCGTGTTCGTTCTCGCTGGTCCAGAAAATGTAAACGCCCACGAAAGACATGGCGACAAGAGCGTAGCTTATGACCACCCACACGGTGGCGGCGAGCCATTTTGAAAATATGAGCGAGGAAGTGCGCACCGGCAGAGTAAGGGTCAGATACCCTTCTCGGCCGAAAAGCTTTTTATTCGCGCCGAATACCACGGAAACAAACGTAACTACAACGGCAACGAATGTGATGACGACTATCACCAGCGAAAGCAGAAATTTCACCAGATCCGAAGGTTTGGTCAGCGCCGCGCCGATCATGGCGGCTATCGCTATGGCGGCGGCAAGATAGATATGCCCCATGACAAGGGCGCCGTCGCGGAGGTCATGCTTCAGAAGCTTGCCTGTCATATCATACTCCCCCCATTTCCCAGTCATTTCCGCCGATGACTTCCTTAAAGATCTGCTCAAGCGACTTGCCGCTTGCCCGGACGTTTTCGACAGAAGTATTCACCAGCACCTTTCCGTGTCCCAGGATCAGAACGTGATTAAAAGAGGTTTCAAGATCGTTGACCATATGTGTGGATATGACCACAGTGGAATGCTCGGCGTAATTCTCCATTATGGTGTTCAGGATGCTCTCGCGCGCCGCCGGATCCACTCCGCCCAAAGGCTCGTCCAGGAGATAAACCTTCGCCGCGCGGGACATGACCAGCAAAAGCTGGACCTTTTCCTGCATACCTTTGGACATGGTCTTGATCTTCTGCCTCGGGTCAAGGTCGAACCGCTTTGTGAAGTCGATCGCCTTTTCCTTGTCAAAATCATAGAAAAAGTCGTTGAAATAATTGATTGCGTCTATCGTCCTGAACCTGTCGGAAATGTAGGTGGTATCGGGCAGATAAGCCGTAGTGGACTTGGATACCGGTCCCGGCGCATCGCCGCTCACAAGCACCTCTCCGGAGTAATTGTGGATCACTCCGGCAAGTATTTTCAGAAGAGTCGTCTTGCCGCAGCCGTTAGGCCCCAAGAGACCCACTATCCTGCCCGCAGGCACGTCGAACGATATGTCGTCGAGCACCGTATGGCGCCTTACATAGGATTTTGTCAGATTTCTGACACTGAGAGCATTTTCCATTTTTTCAGTATTGCGTTTTGAGTGTTGCGATCAAAAATGTTGTGAACTTGGAGCTTAGAACTTGGAACTGAGAACTTGGAACTCAGAACTCATTCCCCGCTCTTCATTTTTTCAAACGCCGCGTTGAATCTTGCTTCAAGCGTGCGGACGGGTTCCTGAGAAACCGCCGCGGTAGCCTTAAGAAGCTCTTCATAGGATTCAACGCACGCGCTGAGCTCCGAACGTATATCTTCCGGCAAATCGGTTTTGGCAAGGAAGGTCTTTGCCTGAGGCACAAGCGTGTATTTGAGCTTTCTTGTGTTTCTGACGCCGTTTATCCTCGGGAATTTTTCCGAAGAATCCACGTCTGTGACTTCTTCGGTCAGTATCGCCCTGACAAGGCTGAGAGCGGCGTCGTTCCAGGCGATATCATCATGCTGCTGGTTTTTGAAGAACCATGTCCTGTCCGGGAAAACACAGCCGGATTCACAGCTGCCTGAACCGGCTTCCGGTTCGGTCGTTCCGAACGAAGCGGAACCGAGGTTGATCATGCCGTCGGATGAGAGTTTTACGGAATCCACCACCGGGACCAGCTCCCTGTCAAAACCGCAGAGCTGCCAGAACTTGACGCCGTACTGTTCCTCCGCCTCTTTTGCATGCGCGGCGAAATCCTGATTGTATTCGTTGAATTCACTGACCTCAGCCTCAAGCTCCGGCTTGCCCTTGCCCCTGAGATACGCGTTGTATATCGGTTCAAAGCGATCGCGCGGGATCGCGCCCCACATTATCGTGCAGTTATGCAGCAGCGACTCCGCGCCGACGGCGTAGCCCTTGTCTATGCAGTTGCGCATGACCTCGGCAGGCACCATATTCGCAAGTTCCGCAACCTTCGCGAACTTGCCGCCCATGCTTTTGAGCATGCCTACGGGATCGTCTGTCTTGAGCTTCTTTTCGTAAGCGTCCGCGACCACGGCGGTGCCGTCCAGCGCGGAAACCACGTTGACGACCTTATCCAGCTCCGAAGCGCCGTATTTAAGCATATATCCGCGCAGAAGCACGCCGCTCAGGGAAACGACTATCAGGTTGACCTTTTCAGCTCCGGTACGTTCCCTGACCATCGCGATATAGGCATGCAGCTCCTCGACCGTATCGAACAGATTGCCGAAGGGATTATACGCGAAGAAAAAGAGATTGTCCTCCCCTGCTTCTTCGCCCAGCTCTTCCATGGGTATCATCCTGTAAATGTGGCGTTTTTCATCCGGTGTGCACTCGGAAACCGGCCTGTTATAGGTCACTGCGCGGGCGTTCATGGCGGGCTTGCCGTCCGGTCCTGTGGACAGCGGCGCAACTGCCTCGCGCGCGATCTTCGCGATCTTGTCCGAAAAGCCCTTGTCCTTTCGGAACAGCATCATCTTGAGAAGATCGCCCTTAAGGTCGCTGATTATCGCCTTGGCGTCTATCGAAGGAGGAAACGCGCTCTGCACTTTATTGCCGTTCGCATCTGCTATGTTTACTTTGGATTGTCCTATACCGGGAAGAATGATCACAGGATTCATAGTCAGTAGTATTCCTTTCCTGAAATGAAATAAATGGTAAAAAACAAACGTGAAATCTGAAAAGTGCAATTGCGATTCATGCCGGATAAAAGCTTAATTCCTTCCACACAGCGAGATGTTCAGAACCTTACCGGGCGGTGAAATAGTCAGCATTTACGTAACGGTTTGGCGCGATTGCACACTGCAAATTGCAAATCAATTAAAACTCAACCGCTCTCCTAACGTATGCGCCGACCTCGCTTATAGGCATCCTGACCTGCTCCATGGAGTCGCGCTCACGCACTGTGACGCAGCCGTCCTCCTCGGAGTCAAAATCGTATGTAACGCAAAACGGGGTGCCGATCTCGTCCTCGCGGCGGTAACGCTTGCCTATGGAACCTGTCACGTCGAAGTCGGTCATAAATTCACCGGCGAGGGCGTTATAGACCTTCTCCTCCGCAGCCTCCGCCAGCTTCTTGGAAAGCGGAAGCACGGCTGCCTTATAGGGAGCGACCTTCGGGCTGAGCCTCAGCACCACGCGGACGTCCTCTTTGCCGTCAGCTGTCGGAACTACTTCTTCGTCGTAAGCCTCGCAGAGCAGGGCGAGGACGGTCCTGTCCAGACCGTAGGTGGACTCTATGATATACGGGATGAATTTCTCGTTCGTGTCGGGATCGGTATATTCCATCTTCTGCCCGCTGTATTCCTGGTGGCGGGTAAGGTCGAAATCGGTGCGGTTATGCGTGCCGTTGATCTCGCCCCAGCCGAAGGGGAACAGAAATTCTATGTCGCACGCCGCCTTTGCGTAGTGCGCCAGCTTTTCGTGATCGTGATAACGAAGATGCTCCGCAGGGATTCCGAGGTCCTCGTAGTACTTTTTGCCGTAGGCCTTGAAATACTCGTACAGTTCCATATCCGTACCCTGACGGCAGAATGTCTGGAATTCCATCTGCTCGAACTCTATGGTGCGGAAGGTGAAGTTTCCGGGGGTGATCTCGTTGCGGAACGCCTTGCCTATCTGTCCGATGGAGAACGGAAGCCTTGCGCGCATGGTGCGCTGTACGTTCAGGAAATTGACGTACTCGCCCTGGGCGTTCTCTGGCCTTAAGTATATAACGCTCTTCGCGTCGTTCGTGACCCCGCGGAAGGTCTGGAACATAAGGTTGAATTCCCTGATGCCGGTAAAGTCGTGCTTACCGCAGTTGGGGCACGGGATGTGATGAGCCTTGATGTACTCGAACATCTCCTCCTTGGTCATGCCGTCGGCGTGAGCCTCGGGATCGAAGTCGTCGATAAGATTGTCCGCGCGGAAACGCATCTTGCACTCCTTGCAGTCAAGAAGCGGATCGGAGAAGCTCGCCACGTGACCGCTTGCTTCCCAGACTCTGGGGTGCATAAGGATATCCGCGTCCACCTCGTAGCTGTTCTTGCGCTCCTGGATAAAGCGCTTGCGCCAGGTGTCTTTTACGGTATTCTTGAGCCTCGCGCCGAGAGGACCGTAGTCCCAGGTGTTCGCAAGACCGCCATAGATATCGCTGCCCGGGAATATAAAGCCTCTGCCCTTGCACAAAGCGACGATTTTTTCCATTGATTTTTCGGTATTTTCCATAACGCTATACCTTCCATACTATTGATTTCAAGAAATGATATCATTTTTTAACGGGCTTGTAAAGCGGTTATTAAAAAAAAGACCGAAACTATTGATTTTAAAA
>JAILQN010000070.1 GCA_024699005.1 Clostridia bacterium | reverse complement strand
CCGATCCGCCGCTGTAGGTGACGAAATCCGCATAATCGTCGCTGTATCCGATGCCCGCGTCCACGGCGCTGCCAAGAGCCGCGTCGGCGGATGATGCGCCGCTGTCGACGTCGTCCCACCACACGCCGTAGCCGTTCGCGTTCTCTGCGCTTGTATACGTCATTCCGCCTTCGGTCTCTTCATAATAGAGCAGCTGAGTCGGCTTGAAGGATATCTTCTCGTAAGAGAATACGGAAGGCGTATCGTATTTTTCGTTGTCCGTTCCGGTGACTTCGATCACGGCGTAGAATTCTATCGGCGCATTGAAGGTCATGGTCATCGGCGTGACCCTGATCCTGTTGCCGCTCAGTATCGTTACAACGGCGTTCAAAAGAGTCAGCGAATCAACACCGTAACCCGTTATGGCGTTTGATGCTTTCGCTACCGGATGAGCGGATGACACCGTCGATGCTAGTCCAGCAAGAGAATATCCGATGGTATTCGTCTTCCTGGTATCCCCGATCGTATACACTCCCCCGGCACTGAAACCCTGTGAAACGGAGACATCGTCAAGAACGATAAGATCTTTTAGCTTCGGGACGGTTTCGGCCTTATGGTCTCCGCAGTGGTCGCACATGTAATCCCTGAGCCCGTCTGCCGAGTACGTGGGGGCGATATCTTCGGTCAGATTCCATATCGTCTCCGTATCGGACGCGATCTCCCGAACGGTCATATTCTTCTGAGCCGCCGAATAATCGGACCATCTGTATCCGTGGACGATATGACGCTCCGCGGAAACTTTTTCTTCGGTTTCGGCAGTGTTTGCCGGGCTTTCCGCCCTGACGTTGTGAAGTACTTCAACGACGACGTTCCTGCCGTCAGAATACCTGAAGGTAACGGCGTGCTTAAGGTTCGCCCTTGCGGTATCGACGGCTGCGATAAGCTCGTCCATATCGGCAGCCGCCTGCTGCACCGCGGAAGCCGGGTCGTTGGCGTAGTAATAATGATTTCCGTCCGGATTGAACGCCGCAAGGTTGTTTACGGCGGTATAAAACGCGTTGACAGAAGCGACTGTCCAGTCGCCCTCGACAAACGTGCTGAGGAAGGCGTCCGTCTCGCCGAGCTTGTTTAGCACTTTTTTATAGTTCAGGAGATATACCGGTGATGAATAGGTCGTATATTGCGTGCCGTTTTTCTTATCCCAACCGCTTGTTATCGCAAAGTTCGGCGTTATCGTCAGCCAGCTTGCGTCAAGATCGCCGGTGTAGTCATACTTCACGATATTGGAAAGGTATTGATCGTTCATACCGTTCCAGTTCTGGTTAGTATTGGGACCGGTAGATGTGCACCAGGGCTGATTGTCATTTACGTGAGCCAGCCAGTTCCACTGGTTATTGAGCCTTACATCGGATCCGTGCCAATAGACGCTGTCAAAAACAAGATGATCGTTGCCCGACGAAAAGCTGACGTCGAAGGCGCGCATATTATTGTAGTTCCAGTTCCAAGGCTTTTCTGTTCCGTGCATCCCGAACATAATACCGAAAGATGGCATCGTTATACCGTCATAAAGCATAACTACGGTCGGATAATAGATGTTTTTGTCCGCCTGATATCCGGTGTCGCCGTCAACCAGTATGCCGTTGTGCCCGGCTTTGGGCGAGGCGACGCCCTGCTCGGCATAAAGCAGATTTTTATATATCTGCGCATAATCGGATTCGGAGACGTAATCCGCATCGTTGATAAACGTTCCGTGTCCCGTCGCAACAGTCGGAGTAACGGTGCTGACGTCGATATAATCAGCCTCGTATTCAAATTCCTCATCTTTTGTCGCTCCGCATAACGTGCATACAAACCGCTTCGTTCCGTTTTCGGTGGGAGTCGCGTCAAAGATAACCGTACCGGAATCCCAGACGTGCGCCACGGTCTCGACGTGGGCGGGATCGTTTGCGCACACGCGGGTATGATAGTTGTCGTCTACCTTTGTCCAGCTGCCGTATGCGTGACCCGTGGCGGGTATATCGTCAGCGTCCTTCGTCTGAGCCGCGAACGCGCTGTTTGCGAATGTCCCCGTATAGGTGTTCGTGCCGTTGACGGTACAGGTCGCGGGTGTTTTGACGACAGACGCGGTATTGACCGTCTCTGTTTCAGTGTGCGAGCCGTCCCTTGAGCAGACGCGGGTCGCGGTAACGGTCGAATTATCGTTCGCCCAGGTATAGGTCGGCGCGCCCCAGGTATGACCGAGGGCGGACGTCGCCCGGGTATCTCTGTGACCGCATACGCCGCAGTCGCGGTATTGTGAACCGGCGTTTTCGCAGGTTGCCGTATCGGCAGACCAATTGCCGTAAGTACAGGCAACCGTTCCGTTTTTGACCTGTGTTCCGCCCTCGGCTGTACCGTATGTGCCGCAGCCGTTTTTACATGCCCGGTTGTGGGTCCCGTCGCCGAGGTCATGCGCAGCGCCGGTATAATCGTGACCGAGAGCGCTGCCGGTTGTGAAAGTAGCCGTTCCCTTTCTGCCGCAGACGGAACAGGATTTATAGTAAACCGCAGTAACTTCGCATGTCGCTGCCGATTTCAGATATTTTGACTCGACCTTTTCTGTCCAGGAGTGCGCCGCAGAATCGGTATGAGACGAATCGCGGGTACACGTCCTTGTGTGGTTTGTCTCATTGCCTTCCGTCCATTCACCCCAGTTATGGTCAAGAGCCGCAACTGTCGCATGTCCGCTCACCCACTTGCTGCAGGCGGTGCAGTATACGCCCGCGGTGTAACCGTTGGCGGTGCAGGTTGCGGCGACCGCGTCGCGGTTTTCAGTGGTCTTATGGTTGGAGGCGTTTACACTGCCGTAGGCGGTGGAGCACTTGGAGCAGACCGCTTTATCGACGCAGTTCGCAGTACCGCCGGAGCAGTTCTCTGTGCCGTTTACCGTCGTTCCGATACCGTAGGTATTGCACCTTGTACACTTGCGGTTGTGCGTTCCGCTGCTTACGTTATGATAAGCGCCGGAGAAATCGTGTCCGCGGGCGGGAGTGCTTTGCGTTTGTGTGTAATTACAAACCGAACATGTACGGGAGTGGGTTCCTCCCGCAGTACACGTTGCGGTATCCGTGCTCCAGCTGCCGTATGAATGGGCAGTAGTTGTGAATTGTGCCATATAGGTCGCAGCACCGGTCACTGCTGTGATTGCCGGGTTCCATCCGGAAAACGTATAATGGTTTGTGTCATCCGAGGCTTTCGTGGGCGTGTTTCCGGAATATGTGGGTGTTGTGTTATAATTCCAGTCGCCGGACTGCAAAATGGTATTGCCATTTTTAAACGTAACAGTATATTTGTTTATAGTCCAGTTTGCAGTATAGCTTCTGTCGCCGGTGCTGCCCGTTGATACCGTAACGCTTGTATTCGTATCTCCGGTCAGCCCCGTTCCGCTCCAGCCTTTGAACGTATAACCTGTTTTTGTGGGATTGTTAAGGGTGAAGCTTGCGGTTTCTACGTTATAAGAAGTCTTGTTTGCCGTCGCGACAGAACCGCCGTTGAGATTATAGCTGATCGTATAATTTATCGGCGTATAGGTAAAAGTCCAGCTGAGAGTTGCGGACGTGACGTTGGTATAGGAAAGCGTCGTCGGCGAAACGCTTGTATAACTGTACCCTGTATAAGTATTCTTTGCCGCCGTGACTGTTTCGCCGTAGTTATATGTTTTTGTTTCCGTGGCAAGAACCTTGCCCGTAGAACTATTATGGGTTGCCGTGGCTGTGCCGGTATTGATGGAGGGCTTGCTGCCGTTAAGGTTGTTGTATGCGGTCGTTATCTCCGAAGCTGTGGCTTGGGGATTGCCCAACACGGTATAAGCGTTTTTAAGATAAGTGTTATATGTGGTTGAAAGCGTATAATAGGGACTGATGTATGTTCCCACACAGGTATTTACAAGCGTACGGAGACTCGATTTATTCACAGTTGTGACCTTGAGAAGGACAAAACCTGTGGACATTGCCCACGAGCTACTCTTTGCTCCGCAGATTCCGTATCTGTAATACCTGGTACAGGAGCCGCCGGAAAGCTCGTAACTAATCGAATTACTGTATCTGTTGTTCTGTCTGGCGCTATCTCCACTCGTGCTGCTGCCGCTACCGCTGCTTGCAAGAACCGTGCCGACACCGTAACCGCCTTCGCCGTAGGCCTTCTTGGAGAAGTCGTCTTTTCTCCATCGGGAATGCTTCAGAAGATCGACGGTTGAGTTACTGCCGTCATAATTCCATGTAAAGCTCAGCGAGGGATTACTTGTGTTTGGGTTCGTTACTGTCGAAGTGGCGTCGGAGACGTACCAGTTTCTCCTTTTGTCAGTATTCTCAAGATCCGTAACTATAAAACCAAGCTTGAGATTAGGAATCTGATTTGTATTTGTGTATCTGGAAGTGTCTGCGACGATTTCTGCAGGAGTACGGTTGCAATCAATATGAAGAACCCAATCACCGTCACCATCATAATTATCTTTTGAGACACAATAACAGGAGGAATATGACTTGGTTGCGCCTGTAAATGTCGACGAACTACTATTACCATAATCGTGAGGATTGTTGCCGTTTGACTTTGGGTCAGCAATTCCTTGCACAAGAGGATCCAAGTATTTTTCAGAACCGGATACTCTCTGGTAATTATATCTATGATCGGAACTGCTATCCTGATAACTAACAGCGGCAGTATTGGTAGTCTGAGCGCCTTGAATATATATAATTCCGGAAGCATGCGATTCTTTACTATTATAGTCATATCCCGTAAGCCCCATCGCCGTCACGTTCCTGTTCGGCGCATAACAGACAGAATACGCGGTGGCGGAGTAATCGGTTCCTCCGTAAGTGAACGTGACAGTCCATGTGATGGTGGTGGTGCCGTTTATGGAAATGGCGTCTGAGAGAGACCCGCTGCTGATAGTTGAATTGAGGGTGGCGGAATTTGCAGAAGATGCAGATAAAGTAACGCTGGCTCCGGTACAGGTTATGGATTTGACCTTTGTGGCGCCAGAACAGTTAAAGTATATGGTCCCCGATGTTTTGGCGTTGCTTGTGCTGAGCGTACCGCTTGAATCCCGGTCGACATAATACTGAAACGTTTTATTGTCCGAGGGCAGCAGATAGATTGTCTCGGGAACGTAAAACGTGCAAGTCGGCGCGGCGGAGGATTTGGAAAGGGTCGCCGATACGACAGCCGGCAAAGCGATCATCCAGGCGCCGGACAGGATCAGCACGGAAAGTAATGCGCACAGCAATTTTTTTGTGGTTTTCAGCAGATCGTGTTTCATTAAAATTCACCTTGTCAAAAGAGACCCCGCATCTTATCGCCGCATATAAGTTTAATTATTTATAACATTAATACATTTTATTATGATATAAAAAAAAAGTATAAAATGTCAACAAAGTTTTGCATTTTCAGCAATTCTACAATTTTATGATAAATTGTTTTTCAACGAAAAACGATCCAATGGTGAAAAACCGCAACGTCCGACCCGTACCCGGTAGTGGCGCTTCTGTTTTATATCGTTTCCGTGACTTGTCCGTCAGCGGGCCGGCGATACGGTCGCATCAAGAACGAGAAAACGGGCGCCCGTCCGATAAGACAGGCGCCCGATATTGTTATTTCTATACGCCGGAGATCAGCTGAACCTTTCGACGATCGTTCTTATAATATTGATAAGGGCTTTGAATATCCTGAGCAGAAGCGACAGCGCGTCATCGGCACTG
>JAILQN010000012.1 GCA_024699005.1 Clostridia bacterium | reverse complement strand
CGTGCCTTTTGTTATTGAACAGGAGCATTGCCTGCACTGCGGAAACTGCTTTGAGACGTGTCCGATGGCGTCGACGGCAAGCCGGGTGATGTCTCCCTGCCAGATCGACAGTCCGTCGCGGATGACAGGAATATCTGAAAGCTCCACGATCCCGTTCCCCCGGATGCGTTCACGCAGATAGTCATCCTGCACGGCAAGAACGGCGTCGTCTATCCTTTTCGGCATACGGATATTCATAAGCGACCGGAGAATACGGCGTTTTCCGTCCGCGTCGGCGGGCGTCTGTATGTTTTTATACTGAACGGAATCCGCCTTGAACGATTCCACAAGGAAGTCAAGACGCTCCGTCTGCGTCATTTTATCGCTCATGATTGCCTCTTTTCCACAGCCCCCATCGGACACGTCTCAAAGCAGTTTCCGCAGTGCAGGCAATGCTCCTGTTCAATAACAAAAGGCACGCTTTCGGTATTGATGCAGTTCTGCGGACAAACCTCTGCGCAGCTTCCGCAGCCGACGCAGGCGTCCGTGATAAAATAACCGTCCTCTTTATGGTCCGAACCGCCAAAGGTAAAAGAATCGCGTTCTATCGGCTTTTTCGAGAGATCGAACCATTCGCCGCTGCCTTCACAGATCTGAAAAACGGTCAGCGCATGCATGGATTCTTCGGCAGGATAGATCTTGCGCATATACGGGTTCTTTTCAAAAAGCTCCGGTATCCTGTCATATCCAAGTTCACGCACCTTGCCGCGCACCGATACCGCGACAGAAGTCATCGTGTTTTCGCCCTTAACAGCAGTCAGGGCGATAAAGCCGCGCTTGATAAGACGGTCGTAAAAGCTTTTGCCTTTTGCCGTCAGGAAATAAAGACTGTCTCCGTCGCTGTCCATCATATCGATGGCGGCTGTCACGGGAAGCCCCGCGTCATCCACCGTTGCGACAACGGTCGTGTGTATTTCGTTCACGATATAGTTAAAATAATCAGACGTGTTCATGATTTTTCCCCGAAAAACGCCCCGGAAAACACTTTTGTTCCCGGAGCATTATTTCACTTGTTTTCCTCTTCCAGAAGTTCTGTCATCCCTGTGCGCAGATCAAGTATCGTATATCTTTTCAGTTCGTCCTCCATCGCGTTCTGAATGGATTCCAGCTTGCTGTCAAGCAATGCGTGAATGTTCCTTCCGACCGGACATTCGGGATTCGGGCTATCGTGAAAGTGAAACAGATCTCCGTTTTCTACTGCTCCTATCGCTTCATACACGTCGTAGAATGTGATCTCCGACAAATCCTTTGCAAGTTCGATCCCTCCGGTACCTCTGGCAACGTTTATCAGTCCTGCGTTTTTCAGCTGTGAGAGTATCTTGCGGATGATAACGGGATTTGTATTGATGCTTCCGGCAAGGAAGTCGCTCGTTACCTTGCGTTCATCCTTGAATACGTCAACGCAGGTAAATATGTGCAGGGCAATCGTGAATCTGCTTGAAATCTGCATAAGTCTTTCCTCCGCAGAGTATTGTATCACAGAATTCATGCAGATTCAACGGTTACATTAAAACTTTCCGTTAGGATTCCTCCAGGTTTCTTTTGCCGCAAGCGTTTCCATTACGTCCCAGTGCTCAGCGATAAAGCCGTTCTCAACACGGAAGAGGTCATAATAGGTCGTAGGTACGCCGCCGAAGGAACCTTCGCTGCAGGCGAGAGCATAATCGCCGTCGGCAAGAACCATGTGCGTCTTATCGTAAACCATGGAAATGCCCTGTTCCGCCATTGCCGCAAGCGCCGCACCGAGTCCGGACAGTCCGTCGGCAATTGAGATATTATGCTGAATGTACTTGTCTCCGTCGTAATAAGAGGTCATTTTGTCGGGATTCTCTCCGCGAAGCACGTCGCCCACAAATCCCGCAACGATGCGGCGGGTTTCCTCTTTATCGACACATTTCTTCTCAAGCGTGCCGTCGATCTGTGAGTGGCCGGAAGGATTCGGAGCCGCCAAGCTTTGCAGATTGTCCCAGTGCTCGTCGATCTTGCCGTCGGCATTGAAACGGAACACGTCGAAAGCGACCTGCTCACCGGCGCCTGCAAAGTTGTAAACTGTCTGAAGAAAAACGTATTCGCCGTCCTCAAAAGCTCGGACGTTGTTGACCGTCGTTTTTACGGGCGCCTGCTGCAGACCGGCGACCGCCGCGACAAATGCGTCTGCGCCCGTGCCGAAAGCGAGGTTGTGCTGCTTGTACTCAGGGGCGAGAAGAGACTTTGCTTTCTCCAGATCACCGGATTCGAACGTGCCGATAAGCGCCAATGCTTTTTCTTTGTTTGTCATGATGTAATTCCTCCAAAAACTATTTGATGTAACCGTCGCGATTTCATCTTGAGTAAAGTATAGCACGGCAATGTTGTAATGTCAATAGTTACAACATATTTTTTTATAATTCTTTTCATGCTGATGAACGACACATACAAAACGCCCCGGAAGAGCGGTTTTTCGTATTCCCAAAGAAAGGGGCTGTAAAAAAACTGCGTTTTTTTACAGCCCTGACTAAGTTTGCCTATGGCAAATGAAGTTTTCTTTGAAAGTGAAATTCATTTCATGAGTGAAGTTTCACCTGACGGTGAAGTAAAGCAAACTTAACTTCACTTTTCACCCTGCGGTGAAAAACTTCACTGTGAGCTTGTGAACAACTTCACTTTTTCACAGAAAAAACTTCACTGAAACCGCACCTTGATTGACAACCCGTTGTATACGGTGAGTTTTTTACAGCCCCATATCCAAACACTAAACACTAAAAACTACAAGCTCACTCACCCGCTGATCTCTTCCTGCGAGAAGAAGTACTCCTCCCTCTCTTTGGTGTTTATGACCGCGACGGGCTTTACCTGATTGAGCACGACTCCGCGGGAACGCAGCATCTCCTTATAACCCTGATACGCTCCGTGCCTGAGCACCACGATCTTAGGATCGCCCAGGGTGTTCCAGCGTCGGTATTTATCGTACTTCTCGTTGGCTATGGCAAGGTTTTTGTCAAGCGCTTCTCTGATCGCGGGGATCTGATCTTCGGTCACGTCGCCTATCGGCTCGAACAGAAGAACGTAGCGGGAGGGAGTGACGCTTGTGTCGGCGAAATAGGAGTGCCCCTCTATCTTTATGCCCAGGGAGTGCATGGTCTCGTCCACAGCCCAGTCGAGCATCTGGGTGGTGCTCTTCTCGTTCGCGACGTTCATATCCAGATTACGGCGATAAACGAACTCCACCCTCGGAGTATTGTTGTGCATGCCGGTGACCTTGATCACGTCGTAAAGCCTGTATCTGTAAAGTCCGGAGCAGTTGGTGATAATAAGCTCGTATTCCTTTCCCTGTTCCAGTTCGTTGAGAAGCAGCGGACGCATGCCCTCCGGCGCGTCTACGGGCAGGAACTCGAACAGGACGCTGCGCGGCAGAAGCGCGTAGTCCGAAGCGTTCATCTCCACCGGCATGGCGAAGAAGCCCTCCGCCGCGGCGTAGCCCATGTTGTGCATCGGCAGATCGTCCCCCAGCCAGCGGCGGGCGCGCTGCACGTATATGGTCAGGGTGGAGCCGAACATACCGTAGCCCCAGACGAGCTTCGGCCAGATACGCGGGCAGATGGGCGTTTCAAAGCCTTTTTCGAACTCGCGCCTGAGTTCCGCCGCCCGCTCCGGGTCGGGTTTCAGTTTTTTCTCCAGTTCTGCGCGTATCTCGGGCGGACATTTGACGGACGGATCTATCGTGCCCTTCTCTATGTCGTCGCAGAGCATCTGCCACCTGTCCTCCATCGTCTCAAAGAAATTGGACAGCAGCGTGATGACGACGGAGCCGATAAAGGTCACGTCCCTGCAGGGCAGAGCGAAACGCAGCTGCAGATAAACCGTATCCATCTGCTCCTCGTGCTCGGGATACATTATCTCGAGAGGCGAAGTGGTGAACCACTTTGAAAACGGCTTGAGGTAAAGCAGCGGGACCTGCCCCGCGCCGTTGGACATCATGCCGTTCTGCAGCTTGTGACCGGTGAGTATCAGCACCAGCGGCCCGTAAAGCCGCGGTACCTTTTTGCCGCGCTCCTTAAGGTACTCCGCCAGCAGCCCTTCGGGAGCCACGAGCCCCATAAAATAGGTGTTGCGGTTGTCCTTGGAACTCTTGGGGACCAGCTTCGGCTTGCCCACGGAGCCGGAGGAGGCGCAGTAGCGCGTGACCTTGAAATTCGTGAGCAGGTTCTTCTCGCCGTTTTCGATCTCCCTGTCCACGTACGGAGCGTAGTCGTCGTAATCGGTCAGCGGAACGATATCCTGATATTCACGTATGGAATGAACCTTGGCAAAATTATTTTTTCTGCCGTACTCTGTGTCTTTGTTCTTCTCCATGAGCATCGTGAGCAGCTCCTGCTGGGCCTTCATGGGCTCGGTCGTGACTTTTTTATTCACCGCGTAAATGAGCTTTCCGCCCAGAACGCCGAAATCGGAAAAATGGATCATGATAATCCGTCCGTCAAATGTCCGCCCGAAATACGCGCCGAACTGGAGAAAAAGCTGAAACCGGATCCGGA
>JAILQN010000333.1 GCA_024699005.1 Clostridia bacterium | reverse complement strand
TACAGTTGCAAGTTCGTCACCTTTCGCTACTTTATCGCCGGCTTTTTTATTTATATTCGAAACAGTACCTGAGACGTCCGAATAAACAGCACATGCATCGTTTGCAGATGTTATTACACCGCTCACCGACACTGTGGTAGGCAATTTGCCGAAAATTGACCAGATCACCACTGCAACTATCACAACAAGCACGCCTAATAACGCAAGCCACGACATAGGTGATGAAACAGTGATTGCTCTGTCTAATTGTTCCGGATTTGACAACTTTTCAATTGAGGATTTTCTGAAAATATCAGCCATAATTAAGCTCCTGCTTTTTTTATTTTTGGGCCCGCTTCCGCAATTTGCTGTCGCGGAAACATACCTATACTTTTAACTCATACACTTCAGAGTTGTAATTGTTACTGTTTTTTTCTCCCGGACATAAAAAACAGCCGGCGTTCTGCCGGCTCCCGCTCTAGTGCTTGTTCTTTTTGGGCGAATCAGTCATTGCTGCCTGCTCAGGGCTCGGGCAGCACCACGGTCTCCCACTCACATATAAACCCGCCCTGCTCGAGGGATTCGTTGACCAGGTCGTTCCATTTGCGCGGCCAGATGGCGAGGCGGTCCTCGCCGCCGTAAGATCCGTCAAAGCCGTTGGGCTCGTCCTCGCCCCAGTTAGTGTAGGCCCAGGGCTCGCCGGTCACCCATTGCCAGCTGTCGGGATCGAAAGGCTCGCGGAAACCACCCAGCCAGAAGCGCTCTTGCCCGCCGGCCAGGCGCTCCAAAAAGGCCTGCTCCCCGGCATCGCCTACCGTGGCGAGATGTCCTCCCATCGCGGCGCAAAGCTCCTGCGCATAGGACCAGGTGGAATCGGTTTTAACGGCGACGTACGTGTGGCCGTTATATTCTTTCGCGTCTTTTTTTAGGCTTTCGGAAAGATTCGCAGGATCGATCTCACAAACAGAATAATAAACCGTATCCCCCGCATACGCGCTTGAAAAGGCCGCGGGAGACTGTTTGGAAACGCAGCCGAGCCTGACCGTACGGTCGAACGAAGGCGCGGCCTCTTCAGGGAAAAATCCGGCGCTGTAGATCGCGCGGACCGCCTCTTCGGGATCAAGGTCTCGAAGGTCAGGCACGACGAGTTTGCGCACGTTCTGGAAAGGTACGGGAGTAGCCGCAGGTTCTTCGGTCGGAACCGTTTCTTCGGTCGCAGCCGGATCGGCGGGATCATCAGGCAGATCGGTCGCAGCAGAATCAGCCGCGTCGTTATCACCGGTCGCACCAGCATTTAAAAGCAGGCCGCCGATGCCCTTATTATTGTCCGGGGCGCCTTCAGGACCGACGTCAGACCGCGCCGAAACACTGTCCTTCCGGAGGAACGTTGCCACCGCCACGACCGCCAGGACCAGCACAAGGCATATCGCCGCACAAACGGTCAGCCAGCGCCTGCGCTTTGCCCGCGCAGCCGGAAGAAAGCTAAAGTTCTTTACGCCGCCTCCGGTCACCGCAAACAGATCGGGCACGTACGCCCTTGAATGAGCGGGGCCCACGGCGGGAGCGGCACCTGCAGAAGCCAGCGAATCTTTAAGACACTCGGCGCTCTTAAGTTTCTCCATGAACGCCTCTTCGGACGGATATTCATATTTGAACATCACCTGGCTGGAAAACAATTGCATCTCCATGCCGAGCGAAAGTTCCGCGGGCTCCAGGAACACGGAAATAAGCGGTTTTTTACGGCGCAGCGCGAAATTAATCTCGCGGCGGCAGTTATGGGATTCGAGGGCGTTGGGAGTAATGACGGCAATGCACGAATCGCACTTATCGAGGTGCTCGGCGATAACTTCAGGCCAGTCGGAACCGGGGTCAATTCCTTCGTCGTACCAGAACCGGTATCCCGCGTCCTCAAGAAGGCGCAGAAGCTCCGCCACAGCAACATTGTCCTTATGACAATAGCTGACGAAGATGTACTTCTCGCTGCCCTCGTACGGCTTTATATGATTAAGCTCCCGCTGCTCCAACTCCGACTACCCCCGGCCGTCACGGTCAATTATTTCAATTCTTCCGCCATATCCCGCCTCGCGCAATTTCGCGGCAAGCACTTCCGGCACGTTCGTAAGAACGATCTCCGGCCCTGCCTCCGCCTCGATCTCGCTCTGCGTCTTCCCGAGTATCTCGAGCCCCATTCCGGCAATATACGAAACGCCGCTCATATCGATCTCGAGGCGCTCACACGCAAACGAAGCCGAATCGATCTCGTCGCCGAGGCTGTGCGCGACCTCGTTTTTGATCTGCCCTTTAAGCTCCATCACCATCACGTTTTCGCGCATAAATTCAAAAACGGAAAGAACTGCATTGTTCTCCCCGTCCAGAAGCTCCAGAGTATTGTTCTTGATATGTCTTCTGCTCATAGACAAAAAACGCTCGCGGTATCCGGGCTGCTCAGGCGGTAAAAATCAGTCGTTATTTTTTTCGGAATCGATACGGTCAAGCAGCGCACTGAACCGCATACGGTCCTTATGCGCCGCGGCGACGATCGTATCAAGCTCATCCGCGTCAAGTTCGCCCGCTTTTCCGATGAGTTTGGAAAGTCTGTCATCATCCGCGAAGTCCTTGGAGTCAGATAACAATGATAACACTTTCTCGATGTCGCTTTTTTTCATAACCTACCGTCCGTCTGGAGAACCTTCTCCATAACCTAATTTTACTACTGATCCGGAATTTTTGCAATCGGATAATTAGCCGTCTTTGCTTTCCCGCGTTTTAAACGCGCTTCGCGCCGCTCTTTTTGCGAAACAGAGCGGTCTTCATGCGCATGCCGGCATCGGGCGAAAGGCTGCTCTCCGCTTCCGCAATCGCGTCAGCAGCATACACGTTCGCACCGCCTACGACCTTTGCAAGACGGTCTTCGTCAAGCATCAGTTCGCTGTCGGACATAAGCTGCATTCTCTTTAAAAAATCGTTTTCACCCATTTTAATACCGTTTTCGTGAATAATTTGAAGTGCGAACGCTTGCCGCGCTTCTATATATATTACACGGTTCCGCTTTCTTTGTTACAATCCGCATGTCCAGCACCGTCCAGCGTGATGATTCGCTGACAATCCTTAATGCTTTCAGGGTCGTGCGTAATGATGATCCTCGTGCATGGCATCGAGGCGATCGCCGCCCGCAGCTTATCTTTCGACCTGCGGTCAAGGTTAGCGTCGGCTTCGTCGAAAATGAGTATGCGCGGGTTTTTAATCAGTGCGCGGGCAATCAGTATCCGCCGATAAAGGCTGTGGGAGAAGCCTCCTCCGTCGCGGCCGGTAACGGTCATAAGCCCCATCGGCAGCTTTTCCACCTCTTCAGTAAGCCCCGCCAGATCCATTGCCCGCCTGACCTGCGCCTCCGTCGCCCATGGCCTTGACGCGCGGATATTGTCAAGAATATTGCCCTCCAGGAGCTTGTCCTCCTGAAGCACGACGCCCATGGAAGCTCGCAGTCTGTTT
>JAILQN010000241.1 GCA_024699005.1 Clostridia bacterium | reverse complement strand
GGCGGCTATATAGCCAACGTGTTCACGCCCAACCCGAACGAGAGGACGTCGCTCCTGACGATGGCGCGGTTCATGAATTTCTTTGAAAAAACGCCTGAGCAGATAATGAGTCTGCTGCTGGATATAATCTATAAGGGAGTTATATCTTCCGGCGTGGTCAAAATGTTCGTGACCTTCAAGTCTGTTCTGTGGGTCCTTACTTCTCTTGCGAGCCTGTACTGGATAATAGTCAGCAAAGAGAGGGTCGCGCAGTCGGTCAAGCGTCCGAATCCCGTACACGGATTCCTGTCGGTATTCAGAAACCGTCCGCTGCTTGTATACACCCTGTCGCAGATGGTGGACGGCATCAACATCGGCACGCCGGAGACCCTGTATTATTCCGACATAGTGCATTTCAATATGCTGCCGACCATCGCCGGCATACCCGGCGGCCCCATCTCCTATTACAGCTACGCCTTGGTCCCGAAGTTCCGCAGACGCTTTTCGACCAAGACCCTGTGGCTTCTGCAGCGGGGCTCCATCTGGGTGAGCGAGACGGTGTTCTTCCTGTTCGGTCTTATCGGGGGCAAAGAGAATGGAATGTACCTGAAAAAATGGCCCATGACCGCGGTATTCGCTCTGGGCGACTGCCTTGAGATGGTCTTCTACGGCACGAAGCAGGTCATAGGAGACGAGATCAACTTCGAGGTGCTGGACTACTGCGAGTGGAAAAACGGATTCAGGGTGGAGGCGACCATCAGCCTGGTGTCGAATTATTTCTCCAAGGTGCGGGATATACTGCTCAGACTTGTTAACGGCTGGCTGCTGGAGCGCTGGGCAGGCTTCCAGATCGGCGTGGATGTGGAGCAGACCATTGATACGAAGTGGAGGATGTTCCTGACCATCTTCGGGCCGAGGCTTGTTTTCGATCTTCTGTCCATGGCTCCCATGCTTCTTTACAATATAGACAGAAAGACCCGCGAGACCATGTATCTGGAGCTGGAGAAAAGCAGGGCGCTGGCTGCCGAGCGTGAGAAACGCCTGGCGGAACAGGCGAACGCGGAGAATGCAGCGGACAGCTGACAGTTCTGATATGCAAACAACGGACCGTAAAAACGCTCGCGATTTTACGGTCCGTTATTATTGTTTTGCCGGTGATCAACCCAGCGCGTTTATCTCGTCGATATACGGCTGTATCGCTCTCAGCGTTTCCGGAAGTGTTTCGGATTTTGAGTTGTTGTTGATAAAGACCGGTATTTTGGAAAGGGGAGCGGAGAAAAGACGCAGGGTCTTGCCGCCTTCATAAACCTTTCCGGTATAGATATCCGTCCAGCTGCCTTTCGGAAGGTATATATCCCTGAAGGATTTGCTTCCGTCAAGGACCGGCGCGACAAGGAACGCGTCGCCGAACATGTATTCATCCCAGATGTCCGCGCAGTTTGAATCGTTCTGATCGTAAAGTATCAGAGCTCTCGTTATGGGCAGAGCGGTCCCGGAGGCTATTTCGCCCATCTCGACAAGATACGGACGCAGAGCCTCGTGCATGTTCGCATAGATCCTGTACAGGTTCTTCGTGGCGTCGTCAAAGTCGTACGGACGGGAAACGTTTGAATGACCGTGAGTCTGGATCGTGGAGCTGAAGCAGGTATACTGGAGACCGCGTATGAAGACTTCGCTCTCGGGATTCAGGATGTCGTTGTCCGATAGATAATAACCCGACATATCCGACGTGATGAACGGCACACCGGAAAGTCCTGCCGAGAGCCATCCCCTGAGCATGGATTTAAGGAATTTGAACTCGCGCTTCTGGTCGCCGGTCCAGATTATCGGATATCTCTGGGAGCCTATGCCGCCGCCCCTCGTTACCGTGGTTCCGCCTGCCCCGTTCAGGCTGCTGAGCTGTTTATACGCTATCGTGTTGGCAACAACAGGCAGCCAGTGGTGCGCGCCCTGCGTCGCCCTGCCGTCGGAAAACACGAGTGTGGATCTGTCGGTCCTCGCATCGTCGGGGATAAGCTCGCAGAAATCGATCTTCGCGCCGTCTACGCCGCAGTTTGTGATAAGCTGACCCCACATTTCGTTTGCATACCACTGTCTGGCGTCGGCATTCGTCAGATCGACGTATCTCCTGTCGCCTTTGGTGGTCAGAACGCCGTAATCTTTGTACGCGTCTATCTGGCTTATCCAGGAGCTGCCCGTCGCGTCGTGAACGAGATACGAATCCTGAAGGCCGTAGGGACTGTCGGGGGAATCGCAGTTGGCGTATACCATGCATTTTATACCTTTGGAGTGAAGATAATCGGCTATCTCTTTAAGCTCCGTCCATTTGCCCCTGTTCCAGGCATCGTAGCCCTCAAGTATGACGCCGTCAAGGGGGAAGTCGTTCGCCGCCATGTTGTCCACGAGTGCGTAAATGCCTTCCTTGCTTGTAAACTCCGGCGCGTGCCTGCATACGAGAGTGCCGTACATCCAGTCGGCGGGCACCGGAGAGAAGCCCGAGATCGCGGAATAACCGTAAAGTACGTCGGATATCTGTTCCGTGGGGAAAATATACAGATCGCAGGTCCCGGCGGAGAGCTCAAAATCAAATCTGTTTCTGGATGTGCTCCCGAGATCTATCATCATGTGCTCGTTGCGGTTCATGAAAAGACCGCATCCGCGCGAGGATGTGATTATGGGGATCTGCAGGTAAGATTTGCTGTTCGTGACAGCCCAGCAGTCCCGGGCGTAGACCTCCACACGGTTGCCTCGCTGATTGAGGTAATCGTATCTCTCGCCGGTGCCGTAGAGCTTTTCGGTCAGGTCGAGATTTCCGGCAACGTGGAGCTTGCCGTCGGAATCGGTGTGGATGACGTCGACGTTATAAGCCTGCTTGCCGGAGGGCGTGTTAATCACGACGCCCTTTCCGTTCTTCAGCTGCGCTGTGCTTCCGTCGGAGGCAGTAAAGGTATTGTTCCCGGAGGCGGAGAAGGTCTCGATCCTGTCGGGGCTCTCCTCGCCCAGATCGCGGGACAGCGCCTGGCCCGCGCCGTAATCGTCAAACGTGCCGTCGGGCTTCGCCGTACGCAGCCGCCAGCCGTGGGGCGAGGTGAACTGCAATACGCAGCTTGCGCCGTCGGCAGTGAAGTATACCGCGTCGGAGACGTATTCGACGTCGGATATCTTCATCCTGCCTCCGCCTAAATATGCCTTGAGTTTGTCGGACGGATTTCCGCCGGACAGGGCCGAGAAAAACAGCGTGATAGTGCTGATCAGAGACATGAACAGCGCTACGATCCTTGAAAATACGTTTGTCATGGCATTTCTCCGTTTTTTGTTTTTTTATATTATAGCCATATCTTATTATTTGTTCAATATCTTTTTTGTTTTATGATTATTGTTTTTGTTGCTGCACATTGTCAGAATATTTTGTTAACAGATATTCTATAAATAAGAGGGAATATTTACATGATTTCATAAAAATATTAACAAATTTTTAATAAAAACTATTGACAAAACAATTATCGGATGATATATTTTTTTCGACAATAATACGGATAAGGTGATTATATGCTTCCCGATTGCGGAAACGACAATTGTTACGAATATCTCAAACGCTGCACAAGCATCTACGGCGACGTCTATATGATGGAGCATTTCGGACACAAATACTACAAGTCCGAGATCCTGCGGGATATGGACTCCCTCGCGGCGTATTTCAAGCTGGAGCTCGGTCTTAAAAGGGGCGACGTCTACACCGTATTTTCCCCGACAACGGTCCAGAGCATAATCGCGTTCTACGCTCTCAACAAGATAGGCGTTATCGCGAACTTCGTGCACCCCCTGATGTCGTCCGACTTCCTGAAAGAGACCGTGGAGGACGTTCATTCCAAGGGTATAATGGTGCTGGATATCCTTGCGAAAAAGCACATAGACACAATCAACGCCACCGGCTTGCCCTGCCTTGTGACCTGCTCTTCGGATTATTCCTCCGGGATAAAGAAGGCCGGTTCCCGCGCGGGGGAGGGGCTGGCGCACACGATATTCCCGAAGTATAAAAACTACACCCTTTACCGCAAGGCGATAAAGATGTTCCCGAGGGGCTGCGTGGGCTTCACCCAGAACGCCGGCGATATGGCGGCGTACCTGAACGGCGGCGGCACCACCGGCAAGGCTAAGACCATAATGCTCACCTCCCGCGCGATAAATGAGCTCTGTTACCGCGTGTCCGATCTGGACGAGATCCACGTGCCGGGGTACGAGGCGGAGGTAGTCGTCCTGCCGCTGTTCCACTGTTTCGGGCTCTGTCTCGCCACGCACATGGCTCTTTGCAACTCCGCCAGGGTCATACCCATGATGCAGTTCGATTCGGGCATTTTCTGCCGCCTGATGAAAAGAGACTGCGTCGTCGGTATCCTCGGTATCCCGCTGATGTTCGAAAAGCTGATGAAAGACAAGGACTTTGACGGACCGTGGCTCAAGAACATACGCCTGATGTTCTGCGGCGGCGACAACGTGACCGACGAGTTCCTGGATGAGTTCAACTCATATTTCGAGAAGTGGGGCGCGGTCGGCAGACTGCGCCAGGGGTACGGCCTTACGGAGATCAGTTCCGTATGCTGCGCCAATACCAACACCGATTACAAGCGCGGCACCATCGGCAAGCCTCTTCGCGGCGTCGTTATGGATATCTGGGACGAGAACTGCAAGAGCGTCACGGACGGCAGCATCGGCGAGCTGGTCATATCCGGCCCGACTATCATGTCCGGCTACTATATGGGCGACGGCAAGACCGGCTACGGCCTGACAGAGGATGAGAACGGCGTGCAGTGGGTACAGTCCGGCGACCTGGGCAGGCGCGATGAGGACGGCTTCTATTATTTCGCCGGCAGAAAGAAGAGGGTCATAATCATCTCCGGCTATAACGTATATCCGAACGATATAGAAAAGAAGGTCTCGGAGCTTTCATTCATCCGCGACGTATGCGCCGTGCAGGGCTGGCAGAACGGCAGGTCTATAGTCCGTCTGTTCGCTTCGCTCAAAACGAACGGCGATGAGGAAAAGTATAAAGAGATGATCATCAATACCTGCGAGAACAGCTTTTCAAAGTTCTATATCCCGCGCGAGATAGTCTTCCTGAAGGATCTGCCCCAGACCCCGCTGATGAAGGTGGACTACCGCAAGCTTACTCAGGACAAGCCGGATGATCCGATATATGAGCCGCCGGTGGAGAGACCCGGACTGAATCTGCCGATATGATGCGAAAAACCTGCCTTTTCCGGCAGGTTTTTCTAAATGAATAATGAATATTTAATACTGAAGAGTGAATAATTGCGGGCGGGCTACGCCCGCACCTGTTTTTAAATAGTTTATTAAAATTCATATGTATAATAATAACAGTGAATACCCCATCACAGATCCCAAATCCCTGATCCCTGACCGCAGACCCATGTCACCCGAAAAGGAGGTGCCTGACGTGAAAAAGATCAAAAAAAGCTTTTCGCTTTTATTCGCTATTTTGATGCTTGCCGTATTTTTTGCTCAGGCGGCTCCCGTCCGGGCGGAGACTGCCGCAGACGCCGATACAAAATGGAATGAGATCAAAGCGAAAATATGGGATCTTATCTATACCGACGTTAAAAAGGTCGATTTGTCGGACTGCAAAATAAAAGTCGGAACGGATGATTATGACCGGCTGCATTACTGTATTTATTATACGCCTCAGCATCTGTGGCCTGACGTGAGGATAATACGAAATCCCAAAACGGGTCTGGTCCTCCGGGCGGAATTCGACGGCGATGCGGCGGAAATGAATAAAAAATACAAGGCCTGCCTTGCCGCGATAGACGAACTGATGGGCGATATCAAAAGCGATAAAACTCTTTCAAAAGCCGATAAACTGCTTCTTCTGCATGACCGGCTCGCGATCCGTTCCGAATATGACCGCGCGGCGTCGAAAAACCGGGAAAACGCTTCAGGAGACTCTTTTTCCGCCTACGGACCGCTCGTCAGGCGCAAAGGCGTGTGCAACGGTTATACACTCGCTTACGGCTGGATGCTGGATATCCTCGGTGTCGAAAACAGGTATATCGAGTCGGAAAAGCTGGATCACTCCTGGAACATGGTCTGGCTTGACGGACAGTCCTATTTTACGGACGTCACCCACGACGACCCGACCCCGGATACGCCCGGCAGAGTTTATCACAGGAATTTTATGGTGTCTTACGCAAAATTCTCCGCGAATCATCCCGGCGCGGCGGACTATACGGCCGCTCCGGCATCGACCCTTTATGAGAATTATTTCTGCACGGATACCGCTCGGGAGATACTGTATATAAACGGCGCTTTCTGGTACTTAAAGGTTAAAGACAGTACGAAACGGCTGATAAAACGCATGCCGTCCGGCAAAGAGACCGTTATAAAGGATTTTTCCTCTCTCTGGCAGGATATTGTGTCAGGCGAACGTGCCGTTCCGTACGTCGGCAAGATCCTTGCCGACGGCGACTGCGTCCTTTACACCGATCCCAAGGCGGTATATTCGTACAATACGGTCACCGGAGCGGATATGCCCGCCTATACGCCCGTGAAGATCGTGACGGGTTCCGACAGGTGCATTGCCGGTCTGCGGCAGACTGACGGACGGGTATACGTTTCGGGCAATACTTTAAACTGCGATTACTACGGAAGCGCCCCTGCCGACGCCGATACCGAGAGCTTCGTGTTCTGCGATCACGGCGGCGCGGCTCTGCTTGAACGGCTGAAAGGCGCGGATTGCAGGACCGCCGGCGCCGCGATATATAAATGCCCTTCCTGCGGCTACGAATATTTTGCGGAGGGAAAGGGCGTTTACGGCGATCATGATTTTATCGTCCGGAAAGTCACGGAAGCCGCGCTGAAATCGGCTGCGACCTGTGTTTCCCCGGCTGAGTATTATTATACCTGCTCCGTCTGCGGCGCTGTAGAGAAGAACGCCGCTCATACATTTACGGACGGCGAAGCCGCAGGACATAAATGGACGTGGGTCGTGGAACAGCCTCCGACGTGCCGTTCATACGGAGTGTGGTATAAGGAGTGTGCGGTATGCCGCATCAAAGAATAAAGACGTTCTGTAACGTGGAATAAAACGCGAATTATCAAAGCCGCCCGGCTCAGTATTGCTGCCGGGCGGCTTGTCTGTGTTTCGTTTGGTTTTTGGTGTTTTGATCTTTGAGCCGAAAAATACAACGCTCAGATTTGTGAAAACCAAGAACTAAAAAAACTGTTTAACAGATAAATAACTTACAATGTAAAAAACACAGAACGCCTATCGTATTGAAATAAGCGTTCTTATATTACCTTGCACATCTTTATTATAAAACAACAACTGCATGCTGTATCGCGGGTAATCGTGGTGTTCTTTTCGTTTGCCGTTCAAGGAAAAGCTCAGCGCCTGACGATTTTGCCGCTCTCGTCACGCACATATTTCTCTGCGAAATCAGGATTTTCACGGATCAGCTGCTCGTATGCCTCCGGGTGCTCCTGAACAAAACGCCTGGCATATTTTGCTTTGGTTTTAATATTTTTCATTCCGTTTTTCTCGGCGATTTTTGCAGATAGTTTCTTCGAGCCGAAAATGTAAATCAGCACCCCGACGGCAGCAAGCAAAACAGCAATCAGACAGTAAAGATAGGTCTCTTCAGTGACTGCTTCTTTGAACAATAAAACACCGCCAATAATTAACGCAGCCGCATGAAGGCTGAATACAAGAGATACTAATGTTGCTATGGGCGAATAGGGATAGCTTTTGTAGAAAAAAATCATAAAGAATCGTCCTTTCATACCGGATTGATCAAATTTGCTGTATTTTTTATAATTATAGGTTTAAGACGAATTAAAGTCAAGAAAAAACATCCGCAGTTTTTCCGGGCAATGAAAAGACGCAGGACACGGCATGTTTACCGCGTCCTGCGTATTTTGAAGCACTGTTTTTGTCAGATATCCTTTTTTGTACCGATAAACAATTGCCTGTGTTTTTCAAAAAATTCAAATTACAGCCTTGCGTTCTCCAGCTGCCACCAGTCTTTTGTTTCGACAGGGGTTGAGTCGAGGTCGTAGATCCTGGCGCCTTCCATTGACAGGAGGAAAGGAGAATGCGTGGCTATGATAAACTGGCATCCGCAATAACGGGACAGTCTTTCCAGCATATCTTTGAGTTCCAGCTGCATCTTGGGCGACATGCTGTTTTCCGGCTCGTCAAGACAGTAGAGAGTGTCGTTTTTTAACTTTTTTTCAAAGTAGGATAAAGCCGTTTCCCCGTTGCTGTTAAGCTTGACTTCCTCACCCGCGGTGCGGCGGATGAACAGCCGTCTGCTTACGGATTTGCGTCTGGCAAGGATCTGCAATCTCAGATCTTCAACGTCTTCCAGCCCCGACACCTTTATTGTATCGCCGTATTTCAGCTGTGGGTACAGTTCCTTCCCGTATTCGATCTGTTCGCTTATCTCTTCGTTGTTTGTGCGGACGGTGAGCATGTAATCGAAAATATCGTCGCTGGTGATTATCCTGCTGCCGTCCGGGATCCGATGTCTGAATCCTTCATCATCAAAGTCCATTGTATAGTCGCAACAATCCGCGTAATCGTCGAACAGCTCCCCGGAGTTATACGGCGCTATGCGGTTCAGCTCCAGTTTTGTTGCGATAAGGTTGAGGAGGGTGCTTTTTCCGGAACCGTTTCCGCCGTAGAAAACGGTAACGTTTTTAAAGCTGATCTCATACAGCTGTTTCGGTCCGAACAGCCCGCACGGATAGGTGTTGTCGACGTAGCCGAAATCTCTTCCGCCGTTTTCATCCATACGATCAGCTATCAGCCCGGATTCTTCATCAATCGGCAGAGAGAATGATTCCAGGTACATGATCAAAACCTCTCAACTGTATGCTCAGGCATCCCTTCCGCAGCAGAACTTATACTTCTTGCCGCTGCCGCAGGGGCAGGGATCGTTCCTGCCGACCTTTTTCCCGCCGCGTTTGACCGGCTGTTTCTTGACGCTGCCGTCGCCGGCGTTGGTCATCGTCGGTTTCATCACCTGCTCGCGCTTAAGATCCTTCTCTGTCTTGACGACCGCCGTCAGCACGCCCTGCACGGTACCTTCGCGGATATTGATGGTCATTTCGTCGAACATATCGTAGCTCTCCATGCGGTACTGCACCACCGGGTCCTGGTTGGCGTAGGCGCGCATGCCCACGCTCTGCTGCAGCTGGGTCATGGCGTCGATGTGATCCATCCAGCGCATGTCGACGTTGGTGATGAGGACCTTGTGCTCGAGCTGCTTCATGATCTCGTCGCCGTATTTCTCATGCTGCTGCGCGAGCCTTTCGAGAGCGAGATCCGTAAGTTCCTTTTTGATGGCGTCCGCGTTGTCGTCGGGCAGAGACTCGTCCTCGGGAATGAGCCAGTTGTACTTGCTCTTGAGTCCGGCAAGGTTCCAGTCGTTCTTGTGGTTCGCCTTCGGGCAGTAGAAGTCGACTGCGTCGGCGATGCTTTCGGTGATCATCTTGTGGATCGTGGACTCAAGGTCGATGCCGTCAAGGACCTGATTGCGCTGACCGTAGATGGTGTTCCTCATCTGGTTCATGACGTCGTCGTATTTAAGGACGTTCTTCCTGACCGCGAAGTTGTTGCCCTCGACCTTCTTCTGAGCGTTCTCGATAAGGCTGGAGAAGATCTTTGTGTCAAGCGGCATGTCTCCAGCCTCGCCGAACCTGTCGAGGATCGCGTAGAATCTGTCGCCCGCGAACAGACGGATAAGATCGTCCTCCGCCGAGAGATAGAATCTGCTGACGCCCGGGTCGCCCTGCCTGCCGGAACGGCCGCGCAGCTGGTTGTCTATTCGTCTGGATTCGTGGCGGGTCGTGCCGATTATGAAAAGACCGCCGGCGGCTTTGACCGCTTCCGCTTCTTCACTTATCTCCGATTTATACTTTTCTTCCAATTCGTGGAATCTGTGCCGCGCGGCAAGGATCGCCTCGTCGTCTGTCTCGGCAAAACCGGTCGCCTCGGCTAAAAGCTCCTCGGTCATCTCCGGGTCCTTGCGCATCTCGGCGAGCGCCATATACTCTGCGTTTCCGCCCAGCATGATATCGGTACCGCGGCCCGCCATATTGGTGGCGATGGTAACGGCGCCGTATTTGCCAGCCTGGGCTATTATCTCGGCTTCTTTGTCGTGATACTTGGCGTTCAGGACGTTGTGTTTTATGCCCGCGCGCTTAAGGTATCTGGAAAGCAGTTCCGATTTCTCGATGCTCACGGTACCCACAAGTATGGGCTGCCCCTCCTCGTGGCGTTCGCGTATAAGTTCGATGATGGCGTTGAACTTTGCTTCTTCGGTCTTGAAGAGTATATCGGGCTGATCGTTCCTGATCATCGGCTTATTGGTCGGCACGGCGATAACGTCCAGGGAATAGATCTCCTGGAACTCGTCGCTCTCTGTCATGGCTGTACCGGTCATACCGGACAGCTTGTCGTAAAGCCTGAAGAAGTTCTGGAAGGTGATGGTCGCCAGGGTCCTGGATTCCGAACGGACGTTTACGTTCTCCTTTGCTTCAATAGCCTGGTGAAGACCGTCGTTGTAGCGCCTGCCTATCATGATGCGGCCTGTGAACTCGTCGACGATGAAGACCTGATTGTCTTTGACCACGTAATCCACGTCGCGCTTCATGACGCCGTTTGCCTTCAGCGCCTGGTCGATATGGTGCTGAAGGGTCAGGTTCTCCGCGTCCATAAGGTTCTCGACGTTGAACGCCTGCTCAGCCATCGATATGCCGGATTTGGTAAGACGCGCGGTCTTGGCCTTTTCGTCCACGACGTAGCCGAATTCGATCTCGACTTCCTCGGAGAGTTCCTGCTTTGCGTCGATCTCTTTTATGACCTTGCAGCGCAGCCCCTTTACGAAGTTGTCCGCGTGTTTGTAAAGCTCGGTGGATTTGTCGCCCCTGCCGGAAATGATAAGGGGCGTCCTCGCCTCGTCTATAAGGATGGAGTCCACCTCGTCCACCACCGCGAAGGCGTGTCCGCGCTGCACACGCTGGGAGGCGTAGGCCACCATGTTGTCACGCAGGTAGTCGAATCCCAGCTCGTTGTTGGTGCAGTAGGTGATGTCCGCGGCGTATGCCTCGCGCTTCTCCTCATTGGACTGGCCGGGTGCAATAAGTCCGACGGTCAGTCCCATGAAGCGGTAGACCTTGCCCATCCACTCTGAGTCGCGCTTGGCGAGGTAGTCGTTCACCGTGACGATGTGTACGCCCCTGCCGTTCAGCGCGTTGAGGTAAGCAGGAAGCGTAGCGACGAGCGTTTTGCCCTCGCCGGTCTTCATCTCGGCGATCCTGCCCTGGTGCAGCACGATGCCGCCGAGGATCTGTACCGGGAAGTGCTTCATGTTGAGCACCCTCCAGGATGCCTCGCGGCATGCGGCGAAGGCGTCGGGAAGAATATCGTCAAGGCTTTCGCCGTTTTTGAGCCGTTCTTTAAGTTCCGGAGTTTTTGCCTTCAGCTCGTCGTCGGTCAGCTTGGAGTATTTCTCCTCCAGATCGAGCACCGCCTTCTGTATCGGCATTATCCTTTTTAGTTCCTTCGTGCTGTAATCTCCGAAGATTTTTGTTAAAAGTCCCATTTGTGATTCCTTTCTTGCTTTTACATTATTTCCTTCAGGTAATAATACGGTTTCAACAGGTGACAGGTGTCAGGTTACAGGTGACAGTGATAACTGATCAGTTTTTCGCGCGGTACCCGGTTGCTTTTATTATAATCCACCTCGCGCGCTGTTACCTGTTACCTTTGTATTCGCACAGATCCTTTAATACGCAGTTACCGCAATCGGGTTTGCGCGGATGGCAGACAGCTCTTCCGTGCAGTACCATCCTGTGGCAGAACGCGTTCGACTCCTCCGGCGGCAGAACGGCGCGAAGCTCCGTTTCGCATTTGGCCGGGTCTTTGGTGGTGGTGAGTCCCATCCGGTTGGTTATCCTGATTGCGTGCGTGTCGCAGACTACGGCGGGTTTGCCGTAAACGTCCCCGACAATAAGGTTCGCGCTCTTGCGCCCTACGCCGGGCAGCTTTAAAAGCTCTTCGATCTCGTCCGGAATAACGCCGCCGTATTCTTCCGTTATCATTTTCGCAGCGCCGACTATGTCCTTTGCTTTCTGGCGGAAGAAGCCGCAGGAGTGTATTATCCTTTCAACTTCGCTCACGTCTGCTTTCGCCAGCGCAGCGGCGTCCGGGTATTTCGCGAACAGCTCCGGTGTGACCATGTTGACCCGCTCGTCCGTACATTGTGCGGAAAGCCTTACCGAGACCAGAAGCTCGTACGGATCGGTGTAATCAAGGGAGCAGATATCGTCGGGGTATTCGAGTTTTAATGCATCGACGGCTTTTTTGGATTTTTGAATATTATTCATAGTACAAAATCAGAGCGGAGATCGGAGTTCGGAGAGCGGAGATTAAGTCCGGAAGAAAAGTCCATACCGGGTATTCATCATTTTATCAACCATAAAGGCCGTATCGCACAATTATCGGATCGCGGCGGGAAGTGTTTTATTATGCGTCTGTAAAAACGTGTAGTTCAAATCAAAACCATATTAATCTCCGCTCTCCGAACTCCGATCTCCGATCTCAAAATGCCTCCAGTTTTGCGGAGACTCGTAATATTTTTCTTGCGTCGTCCGCGGTGATCCTGCGGTCGACGTTGACGTCTGCGGCGAGCATCGCGGTATAATTCACTTCTTCAAGACGTGCGGAGATCCTCAGCGCAAGGCGGGCGTCGTTTGCAGTGATCCTGCCGTCCGCGTCCACGTCGCCCAACCGGACGTTGGTTCTTTCTACCACAAAGTATTTAAACGTGCATTGATAATCGCCGCTTATTGCCGTGACGATATAATCGCCCACTGTATTGACGTCTATATGATGCGAGAGCGTGTAATCGGTGATCGGGATCTTATCGCCGCTGTCATAGACCGCAAGGATCGTCAGTCCGGAAAAATCGGGAGACTCGCCCCTGTACGTCGCGAGCCCCATCCCCACGTCGGCGGTGATGCCGGTCTGCCGGGAATCGATGACGGAGAAGGGGAAGGAAACGGTTTTTCCGCCGTAGGACAGCGTCCCGTAGAAAGCTCCGACGCGTGAGGTATCGTATTCCATGTCAAAGGAAGCGACCGTTCTTACGTCGCCGTTGTCGTAGGTAGCCTCAAGGTCGAAATTGCGCGGATCTATCCCGTGGTTTTTATAGACGGTAAGCCGGGTATTGTTTTTGATCCGCAGACTCCTGACCGCCGGTTTTGTTATCGTTATTTCAAATTCGTCGATCACATACGGATATTTATAGGTCACGGTGACGCGGTAAACGCCAGCCTTCAGGCTGCTGTCGCCCTCGGTTATACCGGAGACGGTATACTCATCCCGGGATAGAACGGTTCCGGACGGATCGCCCCGACCGTCGGTGTAAAACGCCCGGACAGTCATCCCTGACAGGTCGATCGCTACGCCCTCTGGGAAGGAAACTGCGTCCGGCGGCGTGACCTCTATTTTGAATACAGGTACGCGCTCCACCCTGATCGTGAACTCCGCAGAGAGACCCTTGTACCAGACCGAGGCTGTTTTTTCACCCAATCCGGAGAGGGATGGGAAAAACACGTTATAATCCGTGACCTCTTCGCTGTGCCCGTCCGGGTAATCCGCGGTCACGACAAGCCCCGTTATATCCGCCCGTTCCTCGCCGTCGGAGTAGGTGAGCTTATCCGGAAGCTGCGTGATCCTTATGCCGGTGACAGTACCGTCCGGTATGCCGCGGAAAGTCGGTATGCGGGTTACCTCCTCAACGCCCCTGTTCAGAGTGATCCAGCCTTCGGCGGAGTCGAATCTTGTAAAACCGAAATCGCCGTTCGTCCTTGTGACGTTCAGAAGCGCTCCCTGCGGCGCAATGGTCACAAAATCTTTGCCTTCGTGCGCGGCCGGGTAGAGGTAAGCTCCGCCCTGCGCCGTCACCCTGTAGACCCCCGCGTTATACGCGAAGGCGCATGGGACGGATATAAGCAGAATCAGTGCGGCTGTAAGCGCTGCGGCAAAGATTTTTCGGGATCTCATTTTGTCACGGAATCGATATCAACAGGTCAGCCGAGCGGCATGGGCTGCGCGTTCGCGGTCGGACCGTATATCACGAGCCTGTCCGCGCCGTTTTCCGTCGGCACGAATTTCGCCCTGTCTACGCAAAGCTTGCGGTCGTGCACGCGGGTCATGCTGTAATGGCAGTGATAAACTATGAAAAGCTGAGAGCCGTCCGGGGACGTGGTGAAGCAGTGGTGGCCCGTCCCGGCAAGGAAAGAGTCAGGGCGGAGGATCGGATTGAGGCTGCTCTTTGTGAATTTGCCGAGGGGCGAATCAGACGTGGCTACGCATACGGCGTAATCGTGGCTGGTGTAGCCGTCGCCGGAATATGTCAGATAATACGTCCCGTTGTGCCTTAGCATATACGGCCCCTCGTTTACGCTTCCTTCCCAGCCTTCGGGAGTGGTGAGCTGAGTCAGAGTATCTTCCTTTACGGTGAGCAGATCGTCCTCCAGCTCACAGCCCCAGATCTGCTGCCCCGCGTCTGTGAACTTTGACATATAGAGATAGATCCTGCCGTCGTCGTCAAAAAAGACGTGGCTGTCTATCGCCTTGAAATCGAAGAGATAACCGTCGGTCGCTGCGCGGAAAGGACCGTACGGGCTGTCGGCTGTCGCAACGGCGGTGTGCTCGTTGCACGAATGGAACATATAGTAACGGCCGTTGTGCTTATAGACCTCCGGCGCCCAGAACCAGTCGTCGCCGATAAGATCGTCTTTCGCAGCCACCCTGGTGTGGCCGCTCCAGTGAACGAGGTCGGTGGAGGTGCTCACGTGGAAGCCGCCGGGGCTGTCGGTCGTGGCGTACATATAATACACGCCGTCGTCAAAGAGGATATACGGGTCGGGCGAATTCTCCCGCACGGGGTTGGTATACGTCTCGCCTTCGGGTAACGATCCTGCGAATTCCTCTATGCTTAACGTCGCGACTTTGCCGAATGTGCCGATGTCGCTGCCGGCGGGGGTATAATCAAAGTCGAAGAAAGGATAGGGATCGGGATCCGCGGGATTGTCATACAGATAAATGACCGCCCTGCTGCCCGAAATATCGAGCCGCGCGTCCAGTTTCTGCCCGACTTCATAATCTGCGTGTTTGTCGGCGATAAGGGAGTATACTCCGTTTTCTCCGTAAATGACAGCCGCTCTGCCGTCGGGGTTCAGTCCGAACACATAGCCCTCAAAACCGTTGTCCGCAACAGCCGCGCCGAAGATCACTCCGGTGAATATATTGCCTGCGGTCAGCGTCGCCTTAAGAGTCGCCGTTTCCGCTTCACCGGTCTTTTCGGCAGCGCGGCCGCGCACGTCGGGACAGGTGTAACGAATGCCGATTCTGCACTCTGTTTCGCGTCCGTTATACGTCACCGTGACCGTGCCGAGGTCCCCGGATCTCCGTTTGCCTATGCCGGAGCCTAGCCTTTCGGGGAATTCGCCGAATTCGTATTTTACGCGGTTTATGAATTTCTGTATCAGCGGACTGAAGAAATCCAGTATCTTTAACAGAAAGCGCAGAAATCCGTCAAAAAAGCCGTTCGCCTTTTCGGAGGCAGAGATAAGCTCATTACTTTCGCTGAGTTTTAACTCGCCCTCAAAGGACTCGCCGCCCGTCGCGGAATCGCGGTGAAAGGCGGGAACGAACTCATATAGGAAGTCGTCGCCGCGGTCGAATGATTCGATGAACACGGTTATATCTGTAATGGTATCGGGGGAGCCGTTTTTGACGGCGCAACATATCCTGACCTCTTCACCGGCGCTGAATTCCGATTTTTCGGGTGTAAGGACGGCTGTGAACGGGACTTCGCCTTCGCCGCATGCGGCTGACGAAACGGGCGCGGCGCAGATGATCAGCGCGGCGCATAAAAACAGGACAGATGATCTTTTCAGAAGTGTTTTCAAGTTTTTCATCCCTTTTTTCAGATTCGGAATCTCAGGCAGACATTATATATTGCAGTCTTTGATTATACCTTTAAAGAGGGGTAATGTCAATATGACGTATAACATAAAAGAAGCGACCGCAGCCGCTTCTTTTATGGTTTTCAGTTGAAAAAATCAGACGCCCCTCTTTTTCTTGCTGAGGATGATGAATGCGCCGGTAGCTACCGCACAGACCGCGAAGGATACGATAAGACCCGTATCTGAAGAACCAGTCTGGGAAATAGCCCTGGGAGCACAGTTGTCACCGGGCTGAGCCACGATATTGGGACCGCCGGGAGTGGCTGCGTACTGACCCTCGGGAGGAGGAGTAGGTTCGCCGGTCTGCGGAGTGGAAGAACCGCCGGGAGCCGCTGTTGTGGTTTCGGGTGCAGCAGTCGTGGTCTCGCCGCTGTCACCGCCGCCGCCGCCCAGACCGCCCAGAAGGCCGCCCAGGTCAAGCCCGCCGAGCATATCGGTGATGCCGCCCAGGTCTACGCCGCCAAGCAGGTTGGTGATCGTGCTGGTGTCAAAGCCCTCGAACATGCCGGTGATGGAAGAAAGATCCATATCGCCCAGCGCGCCGGTGATAGAGGAAAGATCCATGCCCGCGAACATGGTCTCAAGGTCTGCAGGATCAAAATCCGCAAACGCGGCAGAGATTTCGCCGGACTGCTTTTCCGCGGCAAACGCAGGAGCGGAAAGCGCAGCGATAAGGAATAACGAACAGATAATTGCTAAAAACCTTTTCATTGCGAATACAATCCTTTCATTGAAGGCGGCTGTTCGGGCACAACCTTCCGGATATTTTGATGTTACAATTTTACTATATGGTCGTTTAATTGTCAACCTTTAATTTGTCTTAAAGACCATTTCGTCATATTGAACAATAATACGTGATTTGTTTGAGCTTTATTGAAATACCGAGAGGTCTCTGTTGAAGATGAGATGAGCGGAATACCGCAGAGCGTACCTCGCGTCGGCCGCTGTGATCTTCCCGTCGTCATCGACGTCGGCGCGGTCGATCTGTTCTCTTGTGAATTCCTCAAGCTTGGCGGAAGCCCTCAGGATCGCCCTGGCGTCGCGTGAAGTGACTCTGCCGTCCCCGTCCACATCCATATAATAAACGCTGTCGGGATTGATCGCTTCGGGACCGTCCGGGTCTTTCCAGTCGGTCTCGTTTTTCATGCCCAGCCAGTCAAAGAAAACCGTCTGATCGAACATTATGATGAGATCTTTATTGTCGTATACGCCTTTGATAATGCCTGCGAGCGTGTTGATCAGCTTCTGCTCAAGTTCAATGACGGTGTCTTTGCCGTAGGCTATAAGATCGTCTTTGTTGAATCTGGCGATCAGATTTATGACGATCTGGGTGATATCGACCACGCCGTCCGCGGACATCGCTGCGTTGACGATCTCTTCGGTGATCTCGCTGTTGAGTATCTCCTCGACCTTGCTGAGGTCGGCGTCTTCGCCCAGCACCTTCTGTATCGCTTCGATGATCTTTTCCGTGATGGCGTTGCCCTCATCATCCTCCGCTCCGGCGAAAACGGCGCAGGACGCGAACATGCAGAAGCACAAAAGGACAGATACTATTCTGAAAAACGTATTCTTCATACAGAAACAACTCCGTTTACGTAGAATTTATATAGAACCGTACATCTATATTCACTGTATAATTTAAACCATTTTGCGCAGGGTGTCAAGTCCTATTTTTGCGGCTTCGACACAATTTTCCATACCTTCGAATTCAATGGAGACAAAATCGTCGTATCCGGCGGCTTTGAGAGTGTTCAGACACTGGTATACAGGCACGGCTCCGTGACCTATTATCGTGCCGCGCAGCCAGTTGCCGGCGCGGGTTTTGAAAAAGCCTGACGTAAGCATCGGCGCGTCGCCGCTTTTGAAAAGAAAATCTTTGGCGTGGACGTGGAAGGCGTAAGGCGCGACTCTTCCGACTGCTGTGACGGGATCTTCATCCGCGCATAAGAAGTTTCCGATATCCACGAGCAGACCGAAATTATCGTTCGCGACGCCGTTCACAAGTTTCTCGACGCGGGCCGAATCCTGACAGAAATATCCGTGGTTTTCAACCATGGTGCGTATGCCTTTTGATGCGGCATATTCGGTGACTGCCCGCGTTCCTTCGATAAGACGGGGCAGGGCGTCGTCAAAGCCCCGCCAGCCGCGGTTCCTGAACCCGCCGGTGGCGTCGTGGCGCATCTTCTTTACTCCGAGAGCCGCCGCGATATCGACCCTGCCCTTCAGTCTTTCGACCTCTTCATCAAGGTCGCGGTTCAGAAGGTCCGCCCCGACCGCATAGCATACAGGCGTGATGCCGAGTCTGTCGCATTCCGCTTTGAGTTCCGCAGCGTATTCGGGTTCCGTCATGCCGTTTTCCGGCGAAAACTCGACGAATTCTATGCCGTCGAATCCCTGCTCAGCCGCGATGGCTATACGGTTTCTGACGCTGCCTTCCTCAGCCGGCAGCCTGCTGTAACTGTATGTGCTTATTGATATCTTCATGGTTTTGAGTTTTCAGTTGAGATAAAGTGACAGGGAACCTGTACGGATTCTGTTCCGCCGGAAAGTGAAATATTCGGGCGGGCACACAGGCCCGCCCCACTGCTGTTATCTGTCAGAAGAATCAGACCGTGGACCTTGAAATGTAACTGTCGATTATCTTCAGGCAGCCTTCTTTGACCTTGTTGCAGAAGTATACGGTCCTGATGATATTTGTGTTGCTGAACTGCCCTTCAAAGTCTTTCTGCCAGAGATCCCAGTCCTCGCTGATGAGCGTATTCTGGATCGATTCGTACCATTCGGGATGCTCATGACCGCCAACGTAGTACATTACGTGATAGCCGTATTCGGTCTCGATGACGGCGGTGTCGCCCTCTTTGCGCTTTTCGTTGGCATAATTGCCCTCGGCGAAGACCCAGTCCTCAAACTCGGCCACGTAGGAATCGTCGTTTCCGAGATCCTCGATAAGTCCGCCGCCGGAACCGCTGCTGTTCGCGCTTGTGGTCGCGGTGTCGTCGGAGTAGTTGTCGGCGAGCTGAGCGAACAGCTGCTCGTCCGGTTCTCCGTCGTTGGCGGCTATGCCCTCTTTATATTCTGCGAGGATGGATTCCGCCTCGGCTTTCGCGGCGTCCTTTATCTCCTGCGCTACCGTTGTTTCCTCTGCTTCGTCCGCAGCGGGAGTTTCGGAAACTGCCGTATCCGTCCCGGTCGCGGCTTCGGCAGACGCTTCCTCCGCGTTCACGGCGTCCAGGATCTCCTCTTCCTCAGGGGAGAAGGTAGAATCTTCTTCTATCTGTTCCGCGGCTTCGTCCGGGGTATCGAACTGTACAAGGATGTGCCTTACGGAGGCTTTTACAGTATCGTTGCGATACGGGGTGCCGAGGGCGTAAAGAATATAAACGGTGTCGCCGTCGGAATCAAGGAAAGCCTTCATCTCGCCGTTCTGGCGGACGTATTTGCCGCCCTTCTGTTCGAACAGCCAGTTCGCGCCTTCGTCGCTTATGTTGCTCTGAGCGGTGGCGTAAGCGACTTTTGAAAGCTTGGTCGCGCCGTCCAGCTTATACGTGGTGACTTCGTCGGGATCGTTCTCGGTAACGTAAGCGAGAGCCTGAGCCTTGAAAGTCTCCTCATCGTAGGCTTTCTGCGCCTTGATCGCGTCGATGAACGCCTGCGCTTCCGCAAGCTCCGCGGTGCCGTCGGAAGCCTCGATGCCGGCCTCTTCGTCCGCTTTCGCCACGTCTATCGTGAACCAGCGGAAGTCGACGGCGTCATAGTCGGTAACGGCCTCGGCGTAAACCGATTCCACCTCGGCGTCGGAGTACTTTGCTTTGAGATCGTCCTTGATGTTTTCCTGATAACGGGACACAAGGGTCTGTTCGGTCACGATCTTTTTGAAAAGACCTTCCGTAACGCCCTTGCCCATGGATTTGCTGAGATATCTGGAGAGCGAATAGCTGCCGAGGACATCGTCATACTGAGACAATGCTTTGTCGATGGTCTCTTTGTCCTCGTCGGTGAACTCGGTATTGGCGTCTTCGGCGGCGGCGAGATATCTTTTGTTTTTCGCCATTTCAAGTATCGCCAGATGCATGAACTGCTCGTCCCAGGTGACTTCCTCGCCCTGATCGTTTGTCGTGGTCTGCTCGGCGGGGGAGAGATTGTAATCGTAGCCCGTGAACATTTTGCCGTAACCTTCGCCGTAGTTCTCATCGTAGCTGGCGGTCTGATAACGGTAGTTCTGATACTCAAGCATGTAGTATGCGCTCAGCTCTGCCATGGAGTAGGATTTGCCGTCGATCTCCACTGCCTTGGCGACTTTCTGCGGCACGCCGAAGAAACTGAGACCTGCCCAGCATATTCCGCCCACGATAGCTACGCAGAGTATGATGGAAATTATTTTGCCGATGACGCGTTTGGCTGCCATGTGAGTAGGGGCCTTTTTCGCGTAAGGGCTTTTGTTTGCTTTTGCCATTTTAAACACCTTCCGTATGATTGATAACATACCGGAATCGCATAAAAAAATACGGATTCCAATTCAACAGTCAATAAGTATAACACATTGTTTTTGAATATACAAGTGTTTTTTTTAACTTGTCAAAATTCAGCATTCAGTTCCCCGTTTCCGGCATCTTACACAGAGGACCGCGTAAACGCAGAACAGCGCAAGCGCGGCTCCGGCGCCGACGGGATAAGCGACGGCGGCAGAAAGACCGAAACCTTCGTCCGCCATCATGATATATGTCACGCTGACAGCGGACATGAACGCCGCCGGTACGGCAGTCAGAAGCGAGCCGGCAGTTTTTTTCTCTTTTATAAGATAGGCGGTCGCTACCCACAGCGAGATCATGGCGAGAGTCTGATTGGACCAGGAGAAGTACCTCCACAGAACATTGAAATCAAGCTGAGTCAGCACGGCCGCCACCGCCAGCAACGGCAGGGTGATCATCAGGCGGTTCCGTATCTTCTTCTGATCCAGTTTCGTGATCTCCGCGAGGATCAGCCTCGCGCTGCGGAACGCAGTGTCTCCGCTTGTGATTGGGCAGACCACCACGCCCACCACCGCCAGCACGCCGCCGACGGTCCCCAGCATGGTGCTGGTGATATCGTACACCGTGCCGGACTGCCCGAGGGAGGAGATCGCGCCGTTCAGCAGCTCGGTCGTTCCGTAGAACGCCACGCCCGCCGCCGCCCAGATCAGAGCGATCACCGATTCCGCGATCATGGCTCCGTAGAAGATGCCCCGCCCCTGCTTCTCGCCCGTGATGCACTTTGCTATCATGGGCGACTGCGTGGCGTGGAATCCGGAGATCGCACCGCATGCCACGGTGATGAACATGAAAGGCCACACGGGCAGGTTTTCCGGATGCAGATTCTGAAGGGTGATCTCAGGGATTTTGTATCCGCCGACGATAACTCCGCCCAGTACACTGGCCGCCATGACGATCAGTATCACGCCGAACAACGGGTAGAGCCTGCCGATAAGCTTGTCTATCGGCAGAAGCGTCGCAAGCACGTAATATAGCAGTATGACGACGATCCAGAACGTTTCGTTCAGAGAGGACGGTGTAAGTCTCGCGATCAGGGCGGCGGGGCTGTTGACGAAAACAGTCCCTGTCAGTATAAGGAGCACTACGGAAAACACCCGCATTCCCCATTTTGCAGCGGAACCGAGATATATGCCGGACAGCTCCGCTATGGAGGCCCCTTTATTGCGGCACGAGATCATGCCGCTTATATAGTCATGCACCGCGCCGCCTAGAACGGATCCTGATACGATCCATAAAAACACCACGGGACCGAAGCACGCGCCCATCAGAGCACCGAAGATGGGACCTGTGCCCGCAATGTTCAGAAGCTGCACCAGAAACGCTTTCCAGGGCTTCATCGGCACGAAGTCCACGCCGTCGTTCACGGTAACGGCAGGTGTTTTTCGCTCATCCGGCTCGAAGATTTTTTCCGTAAGCCTGCCGTAAGTCAGGAAACCGACGAGCAGGACAGCAAGGGAAATCAAAAGTGAAATCATAATTGAGTTTTGAGTTCTCAGCCTGAGTTTTGAGAAGATGCGAGGTTCCGGCGCGCAGAGCTGCATCGGAAACGTTTTTTCGAAAAGTGAGCAGTAAAATCATTGAAAAAGCGGGAAGACATGAAACATATTCAATAATATATCTTCATTAAAATGTCTATGATTTGATCAAAAAAAATAAACATTGGTTTTATAAAACAGATTCAAGACAGAACTGCCGCGCGGCAGCGGCAGTTCTGAAAGCGTATTCTGTATGGTAAAGTGCTTCTGTCTGCAATTCGGGCTTCTGTGATTTGCGCAGCAATGGTGTGCTTCTCAAAAATCAACTCTCAGCATTAAATACTTTTCTGACGGGTTCTTTTACTTTGTCGGAAACGCCCTGACCGCCGACGGTCTTCATAAGGCAGGCGTCCCAGGCCGTGAATATCTTATCGAGTATCTTTACGTACCACGCCGGAGCTTTCTTTGCGCTCGTGAGACCCGTCGGAGCGAGGACTTCGTTCAGTTCGTCCTTCAGGGCGAGTCCTTTGTCGTATTCATCCTCTGCCATGATCGTGTTCTCAAGGAACGCGACTGCTTTTTCGTAGACGGGACGAACCGCGGCTTTCTGCTCGTCGGTGTATTCTCCGGTCTCGTCGTTGAGCACCGTTTCGGCCTTTTTGAGAAGCCCCGTATCGCGGCGGTAGATGTCCCAGGTAAGGCGCCAGTTGTTGAACTGCGGGAAGCGCTCGTCGTCGTTCACGGTTTTTATGTTGTTGGCGACTATCTCGCCGAGCAGGCGGATGATGACGTCGTTCCTGCCCACCTCGTGGTGCTGACCGTGGAAATACCAGGTGGTGTCCGGGAACATTGCCGTCGAGATGTCGATGCTGCCGTCCGGGGATACGCCGTCGCCCTCATAGTCCAGCTTCTCGCCCGCAGGAGCGTAAGTGGTGCCGAGGGTCGTGGAGTCGATATCGATTATGGAGTCGGAATTCGCGCCGGCGTTGGAAGCGACTATGCCG
>JAILQN010000237.1 GCA_024699005.1 Clostridia bacterium | reverse complement strand
CAGCATGACGATCCTGCCGGCTATGGCGGGATTGACGAAATTCTGACCGATGCCGCCGAAAAGCTGCTTTGCAAGGATGATCGCGGCGGCGGAGCCGACGACGCACATCCAGAGCGGCACGGTCACAGGGCAGTTGAACGCAAGGAGCATCCCGGTGACGACCGCGCTCAGATCGCCTATGGTCGTGTTCCTTTTCATGATCTTCCTCGATATGAACTCAAAGAAGACGCAGGACGCGACGCATACGGCGACTATCAACAATGACCTCGGCCCGAACACGAACAACGAAGCCGCGAGAGCCGGAACAAGCGCGATGATAACATCGAGCATTATTCCGGTCACCGTATCCGCGTGGTGAACGTGGGGGGAGGGGGAAACAGTTAATTTCATTTTTATCTATAACCTTTCTGTTTTTCAGCGTTGAGAACGGATAGGGTTAATTAGCAATGTGCAATGTGTAATGTGTAATGGCGCTTCAGATCGGACAGCAGCCGGCTTCCTTCCGCCCCGGAAGATGCCGACGAGCTGATGGGGCGGTGAAAAGTCGGCAGTAATGTCCCGGTTCGGCGCAATTGCACATTACACATTACTAATTACACATTATTAAGCAGTCGCTATTTGGTTGCCGCCGCCTTCACTATCGCCTTGCCCTGCCTCATATACTGCACCAGCGGTATGGATGCGGGACAGGTGAAAGCGCAGCTGCCGCACTCCATGCAGACCATCACGCCGGCTTCCTGAAGTCCGGCGGCGTCTTTTTTTACGGCAAAGCGTTTGATGTTCGTGGGCACAAGGTTCATCGGGCACACGGAGGCGCACCTGCCGCAGTGGATGCAGGCGGATTCGGGACGTTTAGCAGTGTCCTCCTTCGCCGACAGGGCAAGTATCGCGTTGTTGCTCTTGACTATCGGCGCGGTCGTCGACACGATCGACTGACCCATCATCGGGCCGCCGACGAGCACTTTCTCCGGTTCCCCGGTAAAGCCGCCGCAGAAATCTATTATCTTCTGTATCTCCGTGCCGATAGGCGCGCGGACGTTGGCAGGCTTGGCGATGCACCCGCCGCTGACGGTAAGCGAACGGCTGACGAGCGGCTTGCCGGTCTTTAAATAACGCCCGATAAAGGCGACGGACGCCACGTTCATGACCACGCAGCCCACGTCCGCGGGCAGCTTGCCGGGCGGGACGCGTCTGCCGGTTGCGGACAGGACCATCATCTTCTCCGCACCCTGCGGGTAACGGGACTTAAGGGTCATCAGTTTGACGATGTCGCCGTGTCCGTTGTCGTCGTCCGCGATCTTCTTCAGTATTTTTATCGCCTCGGGCTTGTTGTCCTCAACGGCGATCACCACGTTTTTGAAGCCGCAGAGCTCCGCGAGGGTGTACACTCCGCTGAAAACGTCCCAGGAATTATCGATGCATTCGCGGTAGTCCACCGTGATATAGGGCTCGCACTCAGCTGCGTTGACGACGAGAGTGTCAATATTCTTGCTCTGATCGAAGCGCAGCTTGACGTGCGACGGGAAGCCCGCGCCGCCCAGGCCCACAAGACCGGAGTCTCTGACTGCGCGCACAAGATCGTCCTGGTTTTCCGCCTTCGGAGGCTCGATTCCCTCGAACAGGCGGTCCTCGCCGTCATTTTCGATGGTGACGGCGGGCACTTCCGTGCCGTTTGCCAGCCTGACGGGTTTAAGGGACGTGACTTTGCCCGAAACCGAGGCGTGTATCGGCGCTGATATGAATTTGTCGCTGTCACCGATCACCTGCCCTACGGATACGACGTCGCCCACCGCCACAGTCGGAGTGCACGGCGCGCCGATATGCTGGCTCATGGGCAGCGAGACCGTCTCCGGAGGATCGATCCTTATGATCTCGCAGTCTTTTGTCAGTTTGCTATGCTCCGGATAAACCCCGCCGTGTCCGCGTTTTACCGCGTGCAGGATCCCCCCGGGGGAGTATTTGCTCATATTATACCTCAACTCCTTATTATTCACATAAATCCACAAATAACATATTATCACCGTGAAAAAAGTTATTCAATAGTTTTTTATGTTAAGTTAAAAAAATATTCTTCTATATATTGAGAAATCCAAGCATACAATGTAAAATAATCTGATCATACTGTACTGGGAGTTCGTTTGCAGCGGTTCTGTTTTGTTCTGTCAATGTTCATCCGGAGGTGTTTTATTTTGTTCTCGTTTATAAAAAAACATCTTTATTTATGCGACTTTGTTTTGTTTTGTCTGGGGTTTGCATCCGCCATACTCGGTTATTGCGGCCTCATAAAAAGCAAAATGGTTCTTGCTGTGTGTATGCTGCTTCCGATATTTTTCGGTTTGATTTTTTTCCTTCTTGCCGTTGTCCCAGATGTTGCGCTCCGTATGTGGATTACGGGAAATACCCCGAAATGCTGCGCTACGGGACTTACGCATGTGTCCATCGCGGTCATAAAGCCGCAGAGTTCGGATTATCCTGATATCATATGTTGACAGGTCGGTGACAGGGATGCGGGAATAATACATTTTTTGAGATAATCTTGCGGATGCAATATATAAATATAATCCGAGGTCAATACTATGGAAATCAAATGATTGACCACTCGGGAATTGCAATGAATACTTCTTTCGCAATGTAAAACAGTAAAAATCCACAGACTTTTCCGGTTTGTGGATTTTTATTGGATTTGGGGGTAAATCAGAGGGACGGTTCTGTGATTGATATCCCCTGAAAGTCAATATCGGAAATCAAATCACTACAGGTCAGCAGGCAAGGAATGCGCATCGGGATCAATCACAGCACCGCTCCCCTGATCGACATCCCTTGTTGTTGTTTTTATTACATCCCCTTTCCGGCTGTTGATGCTGAATGTCCGCGCCGCGCGGAAATCACGGCTGATTCACCGTGCCGACGAACAGAGGCATATTGTCGTCGCTTATCACGGCGAAAAGGAACGGACGGTCAAGTATAAAGTCCATTTCCTCCTCCGGCGGAATGGACGCGCCGGCGAGCAGCATTTCGGTATAAGCCGCTGCGGTTATGCCTGTTTCATCCGCTGTGACCCTCGCGCCGTGACGGATATCCGACAGCGAGGCGGGCTTGCTCTGCGTAAGAGGCGTGAAATCCGCGTTCTCCGAAAAACAGTCGGTCACGCCCAGGCTTTTCAGACTGTCCGCCAGCGAGACGTCCGAACTGACGTCGAATTTCGGGACTGAAAGGTTTATCCGCAGGGATCTGGCGTTTATTCCGCCGGCGTCCTTGTCCGCCGTGAACAGGAAACGGACCGCCCCGCCGTCGTTCAGCAGGTCTTCAGGCGATACGCCTTCATCCGGCAGGATGAACCACACCGTCCCGTCCTGCTGCAGGTCTTTTTTGACCGCGCCGAATTTCTCACCCCGGTAATAAGTTCCCCAAAGGTCGGTCGCGTTCATGAAATCGGCTTCTGTTTCCCCGGCGGGGCCGCGGAAAACGCCGCGCCGGGTGTCATCCGTCGGGAATACCGTCTGCCATTTGTCGCCGAAATACGCGGTGGTATAAACGGCGATCAGCGTCATCGGGTCGGTTTTTATTGCCCGGACCTGATCTTTCAGCAGATCGCCGGTCTGACTGTTGATCCAGTCCTGTATCGCGCTGTCGAATTCCTCCGATCCCGGTTTTCCGCTGAAAGAGGATGCGTAATACTGCTCTGCAAGCGTTTTGAGAGTATCGCTGTTGAATGCAACGCTTTCGTTCATCCACAGAGAGTCGGCAAGTATGCAGAATGCGGAACCGTCGTTGCGGTAGTTGGCGTTGAAAACGTCGTTCGCCTGCTTCCGCAGAGTTCCGATATCCGGCGCTCCGAGAAGCGACAGTATCTGGGACCGCGTGTTCCCGTCCGTTATCTCCGCAAGCATGGCAAGGGAAAAATAGATATTCAGCGGGGAACATACGCTGTTTTCACCCGGTCTTCCGCTCAGGAACGACGGAACGGATTGTGTGAAAAACGAGCCGAGCGAAGCGCCGGCGCCGTAACAGGTCTGACGCAGCTCCCGTCTTGCTTCGTACCACGCGTCCATCTGCGCCTGTTCCGCAAGATCACCGTCCGCCGGATAAGGCACCGGGAGGGGATACTCCGCCGCGCATACCGAAAGATCGCTCAGCGGCGTTTTGTCCCGTTCCGGGGCGCCTGAGTCCGCGGTCGTTTCGTCGTTTCTGCCGGACAGGTCTTCATCGGCTGCGGTATCGCCGACGCAGGAACATAACGAAACAACGCACAGCAGAAGCGATAAAAACAAGCATATAAAACGTTTCATAACTTTCACCTCGCTGTCTATTTTAGCTTAATCGTTGTTTCTCTGCACGGTACAAAACATATCATACGGTCTGTTTGTGAAAAAAAACCGGCATAATTGTATTGAGAAATATCCGGAGATATAGTAGAATACAGGTGTTTGAAGACTTTTTGCAGAGGCGGAAACATAATGGATATAAGAGATTATCTTGAAAAACTGACCGACAAGCCCGGCGTATCCGGCTCGGAGACGGAGCTTTCAGCGGCGCTTGAACTGCTGAAAAACTTCTGCGGGGCGTCGACCGACGTCCTGGGGAACACGGTCGGCAGCATCAACGGCGGCGGTGATATAATCATAGACGCTCACGCCGACAGGATCGGTCTGATCGTCACCGGGATCGACAAGACCGGTTTCCTGCGCGTGGACGCCTGCGGCGGTGCGGACAGGCGCGTCCTTCCCGCGGCGGAAGTCACCGTCTGGGGCAAAGAACCGCTGCCCGGCGTTATCACAAGCGTGCCGCCGCATCTTGCCAGAAGCGAAGATAAGGACAAAGCGCCGGAATTCGGGAATATATACGTCGATCTCGGGCTTGGTTACGGGCAGGCGTGCGCTCTGGTCTCGCCCGGCGACAGGATAAGCGTCAACGGACCGCTCACCGATCTTCAGGACGGTTTCGTCGCAGGCGCGGCGCTGGACGACCGTCTGGGAATAGCCGTGCTCCTGCGCGCTCTGGAACTGCTGGCGGAGAAGGGGTCGAAAGCCGGCGTGGACGTGCTGTTCTCCGCTCAGGAAGAGACCGGAGGCTCCGGCGCGAAAACGGGGGCTTTCAGATCGGACGCGCCGGAGGCGATAGCCGTCGACGTCAGCTTCGCCTGGGCTCCGGGTATAAAGGACTCCGAGTGCGGAGAGTTCGGCAAAGGGCCCATGATCGGCTTTGCTCCGTGTCTGTCAAAAGCCGTCGGCGACGCTCTTGTGAAAACCGCGAAGGACAACGGCATTCCATATCAGATCGAGGTCATGGGTTCGCGCACCGGCACGAACGCCGACAATATCGCCGCCTCAAAAGAGGGCAAGCGCGTGGGGCTGGTATCCGTTCCTATAAGGAACATGCACACTCAGGGCGAGATCGCCCTTCTTGAGGACTGCGAAAACGCGGCGAAGCTGATAGCGGCGTACATAGCCGGAAAGGAGGCGCGCGAAGATGCTTGATCTTATCAGGGATTTATCCATGCTCGACGGCACCTCCGGCAGGGAGGACAGGGTCCGGGAGTACATCATTTCGAAGATCGAAGGGAAAGCGGAATACAGTGTCGACCCGAGGGGAAACCTTATCGTATCCTGCAAAGGAGAAAAAAGAGCGAAAAACAGGGTGATGTTCGACGCGCACATGGACGAGGTCGGCATCATCGCCATTTATATAGAGGGGAACGGGCTGATACGTTTTGTACCGGTCGGCGGAGTGAATACGGGCGTCATACTGGGACGCATGTTCAGGTTTGAGTCCGGCGCCGTCGGCGTCGCCGGGCTCAAGCCGATCCATCTTGTCGACAAAAAGGACGAAGGCGATCTGCCCGGCGCCGACGATCTCTATATAGACATCGGCTGCAGGAGCCGTTCTGACGCGCTGAAATACGTCTCTCCCGGCGATACCGCGGTGTTCGTGAGCGACTTCATCCGGCTGGGTGACAGCAAGATCAAGGGCAAGGCTCTTGACGACAGGATCGGCTGCGCTGTCATGCTGGATATGATCCTGAAGGGCGTTCCTCGCGACGCGTATTTCAGCTTTTCCGTACAGGAGGAGATCGGTCTGCGCGGGGCCGGAGCCGCTGCTCTGGCGGTGCGTCCCGATTACGCTCTCATCCTGGAGGCGACCACCGCCGCCGACCTGCCGGACGCTCCGGAACACAAGCGCGTATGCGAGCAGGGAAAAGGCGTCGCACTGTCCTTTATGGACAGGCGTACCCTGTATGACAGGGACCTTTTCAAGGTTGTTTTTAGTATAGCAAACGATAATAACATATCTCTTCAGCCCAAAACGGCTGTGGCGGGCGGGAATAATGCCGGAGCCATAAATTCAGCCGGCGAGGGCGTCAGGACCGCCGCTCTCAGCGTGCCCTGCCGCTACATACATTCGCCGTCCTGCGTGTGCGATATAAGGGATATTTATTCACTCAGGGCTCTTGCGGATAAAAGCCTTGAATATCTGGCAGATGTTCAGGCTGATTGATCGGGGAGACGTACCCGGATATCTCGCATTCTGCGAGGGCAGGATGCTCGGCGCGGTGCTTTACACAAGGCTTCTCGCCTACGGCGCAGGCGACAGGAACGTTATGTTCTGGTTTGCCCGCGATCCGGAAGGCTGCGCGGCGGCTTCGCTGTGCGACGGCGTATTCACCGCGGATTACGACAATCCGGAGTATTACGGGGAAGTGTGCGCTTTCGGCTCGTTTTTAGGCGCCGCGGAGATCGTCACACCGGAATACTTCACCCGGAAGGGGTTTGCCGTTATGAGATACGAAGGTTCGTCTTCTCATACGGAAGCGGAGGATATATCCCCCGAACAGCTGAAGGCTGTTTATGACGTCCTTTATGAGGATGAATTATCCTCAGAACCCAATAATAAAAGCTCAAAACTCATTTACGGTTCCTGGCTGACGGACATATCCCATAAGCTGCGTCACGGGCTTATACACGGCAAGTGTATCGAAGCGGACGGACGTATCGTGTCCGCAGCCCTGACCTCGGGCGAGACCTCGTCTTCGGCGGTTCTCTCCGGAGTCGCCACCCTGCGTGCATATCGCGGGCTGGGGCATGCGCGCAAGTCTGTGGGCGCTCTGTCTGCGGAGCTTTCGGCGGGTGGAAAAACGGTTTACGCCGCAGTCAGACCAGAGCTTACGGATTTTTATAACAGACTTGGATTTCATTTTTGGGAGAACAGATCATGAAAAAGCTTATTTCTGTCGTGATACTCACAACGGTCCTGTTATCGGGGCTCGTGTCGTTGTGTTTTGCCGAAAATAAGCTTGACGTGATATATGATACGACTGTTTCGGAGGACGGTTCCACACTCGAACTGAAGGTGACGGCCGTTTCCGCAGTCGGGCTTCAGTCGGGCGATCTGTGTGTCGCCTACGACGAGAGCAAATACGAATTCGTCACCCACAAGGTGCTTGCGCCCGGCGACCTTACGGTCTCTGCGGGCAAGGCATTGGAAGAGGACGGGCTGCTGACCTGTTCCTTCATCACCGTCAACGAAGTGACCGCCGATATGTGCGATGAGAACGGCGACCTGCCCCTGGTGGTATATACCATGAAAGTGCTTTCCGTCTCCGGCAATGCGGTAGCGGCGGATGAGAACGGCGATCCTGTCGGGGGCAGCGGGGACACTCCTGACGGCGGGGACACTCCTGCCCAAGGCGATCCCGTTGCCGAAGGAGCGGAAGCAGCAGCAGCTGATCCGGCTGAGGACTTCTTTATGTATGTGGTTTCCGCCGGAGTGAACGACGCGAAAGTACAGGTGCCCGCCAAGGGCAACGCCAGGCTTGCCGAAGAACATGATACAGGCGGCGTGAAGGTGCCGCCAAACGACGGCAAATATGTGATAGAGGATCCCGCAAGCGAAAAAAAAGGTATTTCCTGGTATGTCATTGCGATCGTTTTTGTGGTCGTCATAGCCGGCGCTGTCATTGTGGCCCTGGCTGTACGCAAAAAGGACGCCCCGGATGCTTCGGACGAAAAAAAGGCGGAGTCTGCCGATAATGCCTCCGGTCCGGTCGATGAAAGCAATGAAAAGCAATAACGGCCGTCGCGCCTGTTCTCTGCTGCTTGCGGTCATCACCGCGCTGTCGCTTGCTGCTATAGGGGTTTTTGCGCGGACAGGCGCGTCCGCCAACGGCGGCGTCTATATTGTCGAAAACGACGATGAGCTGGACAATCCCAACAACAATATAGTCCGCACTACGGCGGCGCCGGTTACCGCGGCCCCCACTACCGCAGCGCCTGCGGTCACTACCGCCGGGTCAGAAACCGGCGACGCCATAGGCAGGGCGTTCAGCGCGATGGAAGACGGGCTGAATAAACTCATAAACGGTCTTTCGGGCGAGTCAACGACTCTTGCTTCTCCGACCGCGACTGCAGCGCCGACCGCCGCTTACACGGTCCCGACGACCGCTCTGACTCCGGCGACCGCCGCTCCCGCCATGAACGCGGGCAATCTGACGGCCAATTTCACCATGCCGCCGGCTACGACCGCCGCTCCTGCCGTGACGGCGCCGAACACGGAGTTCACCGTTCCCGCCGCGGAGCCCACCGCCGGCACGGCGCCTCAGGGAGACGGGATCGTCCGCTACACCGTAGAGGGCGTTACCCAGAAGAACGAAGATGCCGCACTGTCGGGCAGCACGCTCACTATCGTGGTGTTCGTGGCGGCGGTTCTCATACTTATTCTTGTGATCATACTTGCGCTGGTCATAATGACAAGACGCAACGAATTCAATTCGAAGGTCATGAACCGCTCGACGCTTCCAAACGTGGAAAAACCGGATAATCAGATCTTTCCGGAAGACGGGCAGAACGGCGATTTTTCCGATATCAGAGGCTGGGAGTAACGCGTATCAATATGAAGACAACTACCAAAATCATCGCATTGGCAATAAGCGTACTGCTTATCGGCGCGATTGTCGCTTCGACCCTCGCCGGCGCCGATACCGTCGTGACCGTCGACCCCGGCTGGACGTCCGGTACCATGCCGACGGAGCAGCCTGTTGATACCAGGGAAGTCGAGAACGATATGCTTACCTGGCTCGGCGGTTTTTCCCGGATGGAGCTTGTCCGTATGATACTGTTCCTGTCCCTGACGGACGGCACTCTGGCCGACTGGCTGCGGCAGGAATACGGCGATCAGATCGATATACCCGAATCTCTCGAAAACCTTGAATCCGATCAGTACGTGGCTATCGCCATGCGTCTCTTCAACATAAAAGTCGACGATTATCTCGGCGTGACCACCACCGCGAATGGCGGGAACGAAACCACTACCGGTTTTGTCTTTCCGCAGATAGACAGACCCACCCTTGAGCCGACGACGGCGGGATTGGTTCCGGCGGAAGTTACGACTGCCGACGGCGGGAATACCACCGGGCAGTACGTGGAACTGACAGTCATACAGCCTCAGACCACCACCGCGCCTGTTGCGGTTGACGAGAGCGGCAGCTCGGATATCCCTGCCGGTCTTATACGCGGAGACGTCAACTGGGACGGCAAAATACTCGCGGACGACGCGAGACTGGCCCTCAGGATCTCCGCCCGGCTTGAGAACCCCTCTCCCGCGGCGATTGCCGCGGCGGACGTGAACGGCGACCGCTACGTTCTTGCGGACGACGCAAGGCAGATATTAAGGTTTTCCGCAAAATTGCAGAAAGAGTTTGAGAGGGTGGCTGAGCCGGCGAGTGAAGAGGTTTCGAGTATTGCGGCGTGAACTGTGAAGTATAAAGTATGAAATATCAGGGTTTTTGATTTAATACTTTTTTCTGATTTGATTCAATTGCTGATAGTTATTCGTTACCTTCTGTCAACTGTTAACTGTCAACTTAATTGCACATCGCATATTGCTGATTGCTCATTAATAAATATTCCGCCGCCGGTCGCGGCGTTACCGAGGGAAAGTATATGGACGGAAAACGAAATACCGCTTCTATCACATTAAGGCACAGAGCTGTTTGTGCCTTGGTACTCCTTATCGCCGCGGCGACGGTATTTGTAAATGTTCACGCGCAGGAATATGATGACACCGATAATCCGTTTATTGAAACTACCACACAGGCCGCGCCGGAAACCACTACCAGTTGGATACAGGGGTGGGTAAGCAAACTGTCAGGCGACACCACAGCGCCCCAGGAGACTACGACGCTCAATACTCCTGTTCAGAATACGGGCAACGGGCAGATAACCCAGACGCCCGCGACGCAGGCCCCGACCCAGGCTCCGACTCAGGCGTATAATTACAATACCAACCCGGGAAGCGGACAGGTCGTGTACGTCTATACAACGGCTCCGACCATCGCTGCGCCGGTTACCACCGTGCCCGCCACGATCCCGGAGGAGACCAGCACCATCAATTCAGCGCTTTCCGATCTTCTGGGAACGACAGCGCCGGTGCTTGTCGCCACGACCCGGGAGCCGTTTACCCTTAATTCGGTCGGTATAGTCGATGTCGAAGAAAAAACGAACACATCATCGTCCTGGAAGACCATCGCGCTTATAGGAGCGGCAGTCGTGTTCGTTATGCTTGCCGCTCTGCTGATCGTGCTTATGACTCAGAAAAAGCGTCTCGGCGCCGCGCCTGCCGAAGGCAGACGTCCTTATAACGCCGACTCGCTTATGAACCTGCCAACTGCAGGCGTCACCGAATTCAATCAGAAGACCGATCTGCAGCAGGAGAGGGTAAAGGATTACTTTGAGGGCGTGGAATCCCCGTCCGGGCCTGCCGAAATGAATATGGACTTCACTTCCGGAGCGTCCCGCAGGGAAGCGCACGCGATTCGCGAAGCGGCGCAGAGCGGTATGATATCCGGCGGCAGGACTTACGGCACGGATGATATAGTCCGCAAATACACGAGCGAGCCGGTAGGCTTCAGTTCTGCCGGCAGCGGCGAGAGAACGCCCGCGGAGATACTCAACCGGACCGATAATATGCTTCTCGAACTGGACTCCTACACTGCTGCGGTCAGCGGCTTCACGGAGACCGAGCAGGAGCTCAAAAGCGCATTTACCGGCGGCGGATACGGTCCCGGCGTTACACGGCGCTGTCCCAAATGCGGCGCGTCGGTTCCCCCCGGGGATCTGTTCTGCCATGAGTGCGGAGAGTACGCGGGTTAAGCGGCGACAACAGCAGTTCATTTTTTCAAAGATAAAGACGATCTGATTGATGTGCAATGTGCAGTGTGCAATGTGCAGTTCTATAGTTCTGATTATTTCAAAAGCCGCTGTCGCTGCCCGGAGAGTATTGTCTCTGCCGGGCAGCGACAGCGGTTTATTCACAGTTTCGCGAACGGGGGATGACAGGTGAAAGAATTAAAGACACTCGGTGTGATCGGCGGTATCGGCCCGATGGCGACGGTCTGCTTTATGGACATGGTCGTCAGCCGGACTCACGCTGAGAGAGACCAGGATCATATCCCGATGCTGATCTTCAATGACACACGGATCCCCGACAGGACCGATCATATCCTTGACAAAACGAAACCGAACCCCCTGCCGCGTATGATCGAAGATGCGCGGAAACTGGAGGCAAACGGAGCGGATATCATTGTGATCCCCTGCAACACAGCCCATTATTTCTATGAAGAGATCGCAAAAAGCGTGTCTGTTCCCGTTCTCAATATCATTGAGGTCACGGTCAACCGCGCAAGGGCTGCAAGACCCGGTCTTAAAAAACTGGGTATTCTCGCTACCCGCGGCACTATAGAGGGCGGGGGATATAAAAAATACTGCGATGAAGTAGGTATAGAATACTGCGTGCCTGATGAAAGAGACCAGCAGGTTATAATGGATATTATTTACAACCAGGTCAAGGCGGGCAAAAGCGCGGATATAATCGCCCTCAGCGGCGTGATCGCAGATATGGAGCATGAAGGCTGCGACGCTGTAATCTTGGGGTGTACGGAGCTGTCCGTAGTCAATAAACAATACAATATCACCGGCACCCGCCCGGATGTCATAGATTCGATGGAAGCATTGGCGGAAGAAACGGTGGCCGCCTGCGGCGGTTGAGCGAAAATCCCTTAAGGGATTTTCTGAATGAATGATGAATACTGAAAAATGAATAATGAATAATTATGGTTCATTTTTGCGAAGCAAAAATGCTATAGTGCGCAAAGGAGACCTATAATGTGCGGCTTTACAGGCTTTTTTAATACCGGCACCGATGAAAACGAAAACAGGGCGACGATCCGCGCGATGGCTGACAAAATCACTCACCGCGGTCCGGATATGGACGGCTACTACGTGGACGAGCGGGTATCCCTCGGTCATAGGCGGCTGTCGATCATCGACCTGGAGGGCGGCGCTCAGCCCATTTTCAACGAGGACGGGAGTATTGTCATCGTGTATAACGGCGAAGTTTATAACTTCCGCGAATTGCGCGCGGAGCTGATCGTCGCCGGACACGTATTCAGAACCAATACCGATACCGAGACCCTCGTTCACGGATACGAGGAATGGGGCAGGGACATGCTTAAGCGTCTGCGCGGCATGTTCGCTTTCGTGCTTTGGGACAAAAAAGCCGGCAGGCTCTTCGGCGCGAGGGATATTTTCGGTATAAAGCCGTTCTTCTATTACGTTAACGGCGATAAGCTGATGTTCGGGTCCGAGATTAAATCCTTCCTCGCCAATCCGGATTTCGTGAAGGAGTTCAACCGCGACCGTCTGCCGGAATATCTTTCGTTCGAGTATATCCCGTCGGAAGAGACCCTGTTTAAAAACGTATATAAGCTGGCTCCCGCGTCCTGGATAGAATACGACGGTCAGAGCATAAAGACCGGCGAATACTATCATATGGAATATGATATCGACGAGAGCAAAACGCTTGAGGAGTGGGAGGAGATCATCGACAAAACCTTCCGCGATTCCTGCTCCGTGCACTCGATAGCGGACGTGGAGGTCGGCGGTTTCCTCTCCAGCGGCGTGGATTCCTCCTACGCCGTCAAGGTGATGAGCGAGCGCAACCGCGTGCGCACCTTCTCCGTCGGCTACGAGGAGGAGCAGTATTCCGAATTGAAATACGCACAGAGTTTTGCGAAGACCGCCGGAGTGGAGAATTATATAAAGAAGATCTCGGCGAAGGAGTTCTTTGACGCGACGCCCTCGGTGCAGTACCATATGGACGAACCTCTGCCCAATCCCTCCGCCGTGTCGCTTTTCTTCCTGACGAAGCTCGCCAGCGAGCAGGTCAAGGTCGTGCTCTCCGGCGAGGGCGCGGACGAGCTCTTCGGGGGCTATTACTATTATAAGGATCCTCTGGCGTTCGAGAACTACAAAAAGCTGCCTCAGGGGCTGCGAACGGGTCTTGCGAACGCGGCGGAGAAATTCCCCCGTTTCCACGGCAGGCGTTTCCTGATGCGCGGCGCGGAGGATATAGAGTATAATTTCGTACGCAATAATTACGTTTACCCGTGGGACGAGCGTTCAAAGGTGCTCTCTTACCCCTTCGACGCGCCGAATCCCGCGGCGTTCACAAAAAGATATTTCGACGAGTGCCGTGGCGAGGACGACATCACGCGTATGCAGTACGTCGATATGCGCACCTGGCTGGTGCAGGACATCCTTGTAAAAGCCGACAGGATGAGCATGGCTCATTCTCTGGAGCTGCGCGTGCCGTTCCTTGATAAGGAGATGCTTAAGATCGCGCTGTCGATCCCGGTAAGATACAGGGTATCCAAAGAACAGACGAAGATCGCTCTGCGCGGTGCGGCTCTCAAGGCAGTCCCCGAAAAGGTGGCGTCCATGCCCAAGACCGGCTTCCTGACTCCGCTGAACGACTGGCTGCGGCGCGACGAGTTCTATACCCGCGTGCGCGATGAATTCACTACCTCGACCGCCTCGGAGTTTTTCAACGCCGATTATATCCTGCGCCTTCTGGACGACCATAAGTCCGGCAGGGAGAAGAACATGAAGAGGATATGGTCGGTCTATTGTTTCCTTCTGTGGTATAATCAGTATTTCGGTGAGTAGGGGCGTCCCTGCGTAGAGCTATGAAAAAGGTTTTATTAATTTTCGGCGGCAGATCGAGCGAATACAAGGTTTCGCTCGTCTCCGCTCATTCGGTGATATCCAACATCCCCCGCGATAAATACGACGTCGCTCTTCTCGGCATAACCGAAGAGGGACGCTGGCTGTATTACGACGGAGACACAGATCTTATCCCCGGCGATTCATGGCAGGGCGAACACTGTTATCCCGCCGCTCTGTGCCCCGATCACGGTGCGAAGAGGCTGGATATCCGTAAAAATGACGGCTCGGTATGCAGCCTGGATATTGACGCCGTGTTTCCCGTCCTGCACGGCAGGAACGGAGAGGACGGCACGATACAGGGGCTGTTCCAGCTTGCCGGAATCCCGTTCGTGGGCTGCGACTGTCTGTCCTCCGCCATGTGCATGGATAAAGCCGTCGCGAACACGATGCTTGTCGCCTTCGGGATAAAACACGCAGAGTGGCGCTCGTGCCGGAGATCCGAATATGACCGTGATCCGGACGGTTTCCGGACGGAATGTGAAACGGCGCTCGGCTATCCGATGTTCGTAAAACCCGCCAACGCCGGGTCGTCCGTAGGCATATCCAAGATCCATTCGGCGGATGAGTTCCGCGGCTGCGTGCTCGCGGCTTTCGCCGAGGACGGCAAGATCGTGGTCGAGCGCGCGATAACGGGCAGGGAGGTCGAGTGCGCGGTCCTGGGCGACGAGGAGCTTTTCGTTTCCGCCCCGGGGGAGATAAGAGCCTGCAACGAATTTTACGATTACGAGGCGAAGTATCACTCCGTATCCGAGCTTATCATACCGGCGGAACTTCCGGAAGATATCGCCGCCGAAGTGCGCCATACCGCCGAAAAAGCCTTCAGGGCTATGGGCTGCAGAGGCATGACGAGGGTGGACAGCTTCATCACCCCGGAGGGCGAAGTCATAGTCAACGAACTCAACACGATACCCGGCTTCACGTCCATAAGCATGTACTCCAAAATGCTGGAAGCGAGCGGGATCCCGTATCCGGAGATAATAGATCGGCTGCTTCATATAGCTATGGCGGTAAAATGACCGTCAGAACAGAAAGGAATAGTCAATGAACATCATAAAACAGGCTCAGCAGCAGGTACGCGATATCATCCTCGCGGCGGCGGGGGCGGCTTTTGCCGCGGGAGAACTGCCGGAGAAGGAACCGGCTCCCTTCAAGGTGGAGATACCCGCCGACCGTTCGCACGGAGACTTTTCGTCCAACGCCGCCATGGTGTCGGCGAAGGTCATGCGTATGGCTCCGGCGAAGATCGCGGCGGCTCTGATAGCGAACGCCGATCTTGCGGGCACCTATTTTGACAAAATAGAGACCGCCGGTCCCGGGTTCATCAATTTCACCCTGGGAGACAAATATTATTCCGACGCGCTTCTTGCCGTGCGCGAGCAGGGCGATTCCTACGGCTCTTCCGAAATCGGCGCCGGGAAATCGGCTCTCGTGGAGTTCGTTTCCGCAAATCCCACGGGCCCCATGCACATAGGCAACGCCCGCGGCGGCGCCATGGGCGACGTTCTGGCGGAAGTCCTCTCCCGCGCGGGATACAGGACAGAGAGGGAGTTTTACATCAACGACGGCGGCAATCAGATCGAGAAATTCGGTCTCTCGCTGGATATCCGTTACCGCCAGCATTTCGGGGAGGATATCGAAATGCCCGAGGATTCCTATCACGGGCAGGATATCGTAGACCACGCGGCGAAATTCGCGGAGATCTATGGCGACAGATATATGAACGCCTCCGAAGCCGAACGCCGCAGGGCTTTGGTGGAATACGCCCTTCCGCTCAATATCGAGGGTCTGGAGCGCGATCTGAAAAAATACAAGATAGTTTACGATACCTGGTTCCGCGAGAGCACGCTCCATAACAGCGGCGCGGCGTCCGAAGTGGTAAAGATGCTGACCGAGCGCGGCTGCACCTACGAGAGCGACGGCGCCCTCTGGTTCACGGCGGAAAAATTCGGCTGCGACAAGGATTTCGTCCTCAGGCGCTCCAACGGTTTTTACACCTACATCGTGCCGGACATCGCCTATCATTACAACAAGCTCGTCACCCGCGGCTTCGACAGGGCTATCGATATCCTCGGCGCGGATCATCACGGCTACGTGCCGCGCCTGAAGGCGGCGCTGACGGCTCTGGGCATAGACGCGTCCAGGCTCGAGGTCGTGCTTATGCAGATGGTAAGGCTGATCAGCAAGGGCGAGGTCATCAAGGCGTCAAAACGCAGCGGTAAAGCTATTACACTCGTCACCCTTCTTGAAGAGGTCCCCATCGACGCCGCCCGGTTCTTCTTCAATATGCGCGAGGCGAACACCCATCTGGATTTCGACCTGGATCTGGCAATCGAAGAGAGCTCGTCGAATCCCGTCTATTACTGCCAGTACGCCCACGCGAGGATAGCCTCCATTTTCAGAAAACTCACCGCAAAGGGGATAAGCGTTTCAGACGCGGATACGGTCTCCCTTGCGCTTCTTAAAGAGCCGGAGGAGAGGGAGCTTATCCGTCACATAGCGGCGTTCACCGGAGAGATCGAAGCCGCCGCGGAGAATCTCGATCCTTCGCTTATCACGAAGTACGCGATCAACCTTGCTTCGCTGTTCCATAAATTCTATAACGCCCATAAGGTGGACACGGACGACGCTGCTCTGCGCGCGGCGAGGCTGGAGCTTTGCGGCGCGGTCAAAAGCGTTATGAAAAACGCGCTGACTATTCTGAAGGTCGACGCGCCGGAG
>JAILQN010000069.1 GCA_024699005.1 Clostridia bacterium | reverse complement strand
TCCCACTGTGATTTTATCCGTACCGGTGCGGATATTGCAGGATCAATGATCTTTGTTTATCCCGCACTCACCGTTACAATTACGTATTGAAAAGCTGCCGCCGGGCATACCGGCAGCAGGATCTTGGGTTCGGACGGGGCTATCGTGATAAAATCAATATCTAAACCTACCGGAATAACAAGATATGAAAACGACGGAAGCAATACAGAACTTCTGCCGATTGATTCCGACGATGATGCTATGGCGGCTGAAATCGAAAGGATCGAACAGTATTATCAAGCTCCGGACGCTGTATTTTTCAACGAAACAAAATATTTTTCCATGTCTGTAGCAGAGATATTGGAAGAGATCAGACGTCAGAACGGATTTTTATTCTGAGTTAAAGACATATCCCTGACGTGATCTATAAACTTATTTGCGAGCGCGCTGAGAGGTTTTTTTGCATCCCAGGATAAAAGATAGTCCACTTTTATTTCCGGAAGTATCTTTTTGATAACGACGTCCGTTCCGGCCGGTATGTTTTTTGCGACAGACGCCGGAAAAAGCGCTATTCCCATCCGCCGTTCAACAAGTTTCGCGGCGTTGGAAGAATGGGCTGTTTTAACAACGAAATGCGGTTCCTTGTCCGTGTTCCTGAACCAACCGCGAACTTCCTCTTCACGGGATCTTCGTGATGAAATGATCAGATCGTCATCTGCCAGTTCCGGTATGGTGACGGTCTGTTTTTTTGCGTTTGCAAGAGGGTGACCAGAGGGAATTATCGCAACCCAATATTCGGAATAGATCGGAATACTTTCCACAAGATCGCTGCTTACCGGGGTCATTGTGACAGCCAGATCTATGAGTCCGGATCTCATACGGTCGTTAAGATCGTCGACGGTTCCGCTCCATAGATTATAAGTAACGTCAGGGTACTTTTTACTGAATGACTCAAGCCATTCTGCTGCAAGATTAGGACCTCCGGCGTCGACATGTCCGAGGTACAGTGTGCCGCTGACGCCTTTTTTGATGGACGCTATCTCACTTTTTGTCATATCGGTAAGAGTCAGAAGCTGTTCGCCGCGTCGTTTAAGAGCCAGCCCCTCTTGAGTCAGAGAAATGTGACGCTTGCCACGAATCATAAGTGAACAGTCGAGTTCATCCTCCAGATCCATTATCGCGCGGCTCAGCGGCGGCTGCGATATGTGGAGTTTCTCGGAAGCTCTCGTTATGTTTCTCTCCTCGGCAACTGTCAGAAAGTATTGTATCTGACGCAAATCCATATAATGAATCCTCCATACCTTTTCGGTATTATTATGCCTATATTATATGTATTTTATTTTTTTGTGTCAAGGCTTTATAATCTTTTTCATAAAAGCCGGACACGTTATACAGTCGGAGGCAAAGGAAATGAAATATGACAATAATTTTTTAAGTGAAAGATACAGGCTTATGCAGGAAGGTCACGATTCCTGCGGCATAGGGCTTGTTGTGAATATAGACGGCAGAAAGGATCATAAAACCGTCAGCGACGCATTGTCAATTGTTGAAAAACTTGAGCACAGAGCAGGTAAAGACGCTTCCGGCGAAGTCGGCGACGGGGTAGGTATATTGCTGCAGATTTCACATTCGTTCTTTAAAAAGGCTGCTTCCGATTCGGGAATTTCTCTTGATGACGAGGGCGATTACGGAGTGGGTATGTTTTTCCTGCCTCAGGACGGCAGAAAAAGAACTGTATCAAAGCGGCTTTTCGGCGTGATATGCGAAAAGAACGGTCTTGAACTGCTGGGATGGAGAGACGTTCCGACTGCTCCGGAAATTCTGGGCAAAAGAGCTCTGGATACAATGCCGCGTATCATGCAGTGCTTTGTAAAAAGACCGGATGACTGCGAAAAGGGCGCAGCATTTGACCGTATGCTGTACGTATGCCGCAGGGAATTTGAACAGAGCACGGATGAAACTTACGTCAACTCGCTTTCATCAAGGACGATCGTATACAAAGGCATGTTCCTCGTACATCAGCTTCGTTCTTTTTATTATGATCTGCAAAACGAGGATTACAGAACTGCCATAGCAGTCGTACATTCGCGTTTCTCGACCAATACAACACCGTCGTGGGACCGTGCGCATCCTTACCGTCTGTTGGCCCATAACGGCGAGATAAATACGATCCGGGGCAACTATGACCGTATGCTTGCAAGGGAGGAGACGCTGTATACGCCGGAGCTTGAGAATGACGCAGATAAGATATTCCCGATCATCCACAAAACGGGCTCAGACTCCGCGTGTTTTGACAATACGCTCGAATTTCTGTCAATGAACGGTATCCCGCTGCCTCTGGCCGGCATGATGATGATTCCGGAGCCATGGAAGAACGATCCGTATATGGACAGCAGAAAAGCTGATTTCTATCATTATTATGCCACAATGATGGAGCCGTGGGACGGCCCTGCTGCAATAGTTTTCACGGACGGTGAGATCGCAGGAGCTACGCTTGACAGAAACGGTCTGAGGCCGTCAAGGTATTATATAACCGACGACAACAGGCTGATACTTGCTTCCGAAGTCGGAGTCCTGGACGTGGATCCTGCTCATATAGTCAATAAATCAAGACTTCAGCCCGGAAAGATCCTGCTTATCGATACTGTGAAACAAAGGATCATTTCCGATGAGGAATGCAAATCCGGATATGCAGGTATGCATCCTTACGGCGAATGGCTTTCTCTGAATCTTCTTAATCTTGCCGATCTTAAAATACCGAATCAGAGGATTCCGGTACAGACGCAGGAATTCCGGGACAGGCTCTATAAAGTATTCGGATATACGTACGAAGACGTGAAAAATGAGATTCTGCCCATGGCTGAAAACGGAGTCGAAGCCACTGCATCAATGGGTACCGATATTCCTCTTGCAGTATTATCAGAAAAACATCAGCCGCTTTTCTCGTATTTCAAGCAGATATTCGCCCAGGTAACGAATCCGCCCATCGACTCGATCAGGGAGGAAATCGTCACAGATACAGCTGTATACATCGGTTCGGACGGCAATCTGCTGTCAGCAGACAGCGATAACTGCCGCGTGCTTCAGATAGACAATCCTATCCTGACCGAAGTCGATCTTCTTAAGATAAAAGCGTTGGATCGTCCCGGATTCAAAAGCGACGTTCTGTCGATATTATATTATAAAAATACCTCGCTTCAGAAAGCCATAGACAGACTTCTGATAAACGTGGACAGAATGTGCCATACAGGAGTGAATATCATAATCCTTTCAGACCGCGGGGTAGATGAAAACCACGTTCCGATCCCTTCGCTCCTTGCCGTATCCGCAGTTGAGCAGCATCTTGTGGAAACAAGGAAAAGAACAGCCGTTTCACTGATCATTGAGAGCGGCGAGCCCAGAGACGTACATCATATGGCGGCTCTGCTCGGATTCGGAGCGAGGGCGGTAAATCCCTATCTTGCCCATGAATGTATAGCCGAGCTGATCGATAAGGAATTGCTCGATAAGGATTATCATACGGCTGTCGAAGATTATAACAGCGCCATCCTCCACGGTATAGTAAAAACAGCCGCAAAAATGGGTATTTCCACGCTTCAGTCCTATCAATCAGCAAAAATATTTGAGGCTGTGGGTATAGCGCAGGACGTTATCGATAAATATTTTACAGGAATAATCAGCCGCGTTGGCGGTATCGGACTTGAAGAGATATCTGAAGGAGTTTTGTTCTGTCATAACAGAGCGTTCGATCCGATGGGACTGACCGTTGACACTGCTCTTGACAGTACAGGTTTCCACGGCCTCAGAAGCGGAGACGATAAAGAAGATCATTTATATAATCCCATGACGATCGTGAAGCTTCAGAGAGCTGTCAGAGACGGAAGCTACGAAATATTCAAAGAGTATACCGCATTAGTGGACAACGACAAGCCGCATACTTTAAGGGGACTTCTTGATTTTGCAGAGTCTTGTTCGCCCGTTCCGATTGAAGAGGTCGAAAGCGCCGCCGAAATCGTCCGAAGGTTTAAAACAGGGGCGATGTCTTACGGCTCAATTTCAAAAGAAGCGCATGAAACTCTTGCGATCGCCATGAACCGGCTGGGCGGCAAATCTAATACCGGAGAAGGAGGAGAAGACCCTCAGCGTTTCGGAACGGAGAAAAACAGCAAGATAAAACAGGTGGCTTCAGGCAGATTCGGCGTTACGAGCGAGTATCTTAACAACGCGGAAGAGATCCAGATAAAGATGGCTCAGGGCGCCAAGCCCGGCGAGGGAGGACATCTTCCCGGGAAAAAGGTATATCCGCATATTGCGGAGCGAAGGTATTCCACTCCCGGCGTTGCGCTTATTTCACCTCCGCCGCACCATGATATTTATTCGATCGAGGATCTTGCTCAGCTGATTTACGATCTGAAAAACGCCAACCGTAAGGCGAGGATATCCGTAAAGCTCGTTTCAGAGGCCGGAGTCGGTACAATCGCGTGCGGAGTCGCCAAGGCAGGAGCGCAGGTCATCCTGATCTCAGGATATGACGGCGGTACCGGCGCGGCACCCGAGAGTTCCATACATAACGCCGGACTTCCTTGGGAAACCGGACTCGCGGAGACACAGCGCTGTCTCGTTGAAAGCGGTCTGCGGGAAAGAGTTGTTATAGAGACGGACGGAAAGCTTATGAGTGGACGCGACGTTGTGATCGCTGCTCTGCTCGGAGCGGAAGAATTCGGTTTCGCAACAGCCCCGCTGGTTTCCATGGGCTGCATGATGATGCGGGCCTGCAACAGAGATACCTGCCCGGTCGGAATCGCATGTCAGAATGAGGAACTTCGGAAAAGATTCAAGGGTTCTCCTGAACAGGTGATGAATTTCATGCTGTTCATAGCCGAAGAAGTCAGAGAAATAATGGCAAGACTCGGTTTCAGAACTTTTTCTGAGATGATCGGACGAAGCGATATGCTCAAAGTCAAGGACAGGCAGATAACAAGACGAGCAGAAACAATTGATCTTGAAGGAATTATAGATAATTCATACCTTAAATCTGACGTTCGTCATTTTAGTCCGGATAAGGTTTATGATTTCCACACCGAGAAGACGGTTGATGAGAAAATATTTGTTCCGGAATTCGAAAAATGGCGCAAGGGAAAAAAGCTGTATATAGAAAATGTAGAGCTTTCCAGCGCACAGAGAACGGTCGGAACGATACTGGGCTCGGAAATAACGAAGAAATACGGTTCCGTACTTCCTGAAGACAGCATAGTTATTGATCTTCACGGCTCTGTCGGTCAGAGCTTCGGCGCATTCATTCCTTGCGGTTTGACAATGCGGCTCAGCGGCGACGCCAACGACGGTTTCGGTAAAGGGCTGTCGGGCGGCAAACTGATCGTCGTTCCTCCGGAAAACGCAGGATTCAAAGCAGACGAAAATATAATTATCGGCAACGTCGCTTTATACGGCGCCACCTCCGGAAAAGCCTATATAAACGGTGTGGCCGGCGAACGCTTCATGGTGAGGAATTCCGGGGCGACCGGAGTGTGTGAAGGGTGCGGAGAGCACGGTCTTGAATACATGACCGGCGGCGTCGCGGTTATCCTGGGAGAGACGGGTAAAAATTTTGCGGCAGGTATGAGCGGCGGTATAGCGTACGTGCTTGACGATGATCACAGTCTCTATCTCAAAACGAATACGTCCCTGATAGAGATGACTGAGTTGAAAAAGTCTTCGGACAAAGAACAGTTGAAAGCTATCCTGACCGATTACCTGAATGAAACGGGTTCGCTTAAGGCTCGATTGATTCTTGAAGATTTTGAATCATACGTAGAAAAATTCAAGATGATTATACCGGTGGATTACAGACGGATGCTTACGCAGATCTCGGAATTCGAGGAAAAGGGCCTCGGCCATAAAGAAGCCGTTTACAAAGCTTTTTCGATGGCTGCGGCAGGGTGACAGAAATGGGAAAGAATACGGGATTTTTGGAATATGAAAGGCTTGATAATATTACCGTCCCCGAACAGAAAAGAATTCTCGGCTTCGATGAATTCCACAAGCCTTTAAACGAAAACGAAAGAAGATGTCAGGCCGGCAGATGCATGGATTGCGGCGTGCCCATGTGTCAGAGCGCTATAAAGCTTTCCGGGATGGTTACCGGATGCCCTCTGCATAATCTGATTCCGGAGTGGAACGACGAGATCTATAAAGGGCATTACGAGCACGCGCTTTCAAGATTGCTCAAGACTTCCAGCTTTCCGGAATTTACAGGAAGGGTCTGTCCCGCGCTTTGCGAAAAAGCCTGTATTAACGGCATGGACGGGAACGCCGTAACGATCCATGACAATGAGCTTTTTCTTATCGAGAAGGCTTATGAGAAAGGCTGGATGATGCCGCGTGTGCCTACTCTTCGCAGCGGAAAAAAAGTCGCGGTTATCGGTTCCGGGCCTTCCGGTCTCGCTGCTGCAGACTGGCTGAACCGAAGAGGACATTCGGTAGCGGTATATGAGCGTGAAGACCGTGTCGGCGGACTGCTTATGTACGGCATACCGAATATGAAGCTTGACAAATCGGTGATAACAAGAAGACAGAAACTGATGGAGGCTGAGGGAGTCGTCTTCAGAACCGGGTATGATATCGGTAAAAACATCTCTTTTGATGATGTTTTAAAAGAATATGACGCCGTTGTGCTTTGCTGTGGTTCAAAAAAGCCGAGAGGATTGAACGTCAAAGGAATCTCTGAATGTAATGAAGTGTATTTCGCTGTCGATTTCCTTAGATCAGCAACAAAAGATCTTCTTGACGGTAACGAAGGTAAATGGTCTGTAAGCGCTGCGGACAAGAACGTCGTGGTCGTCGGCGGAGGAGATACCGGAAACGATTGTGTCGGGACATGTATAAGACAAGGCTGCAAAAGCATCACACAGATTGAAATGATGCCGGAACCGCCGAAAGAACGCGCAGCCGATAATCCGTGGCCCGAATGGCCGAAAGTCCTGAAAACCGATTACGGACAGCTTGAAGCCATAAGCATTTACGGTTCCGACCCTCGTATTTATGAAACTACGGTCAAAGAGCTTATCATAAAAGAGGGGAAGCTTGCATCAGTCAAAACCGTTCAGGTCGGATTTGAGAACCGAAACCCGGTCGAGGTGCCGGGAACAGAAAAAGAACTCAAATGCGATATGCTGATCATTGCCGCCGGATTCATCGGTTGTGAGGATTACGTGGCGCAGGGATGCGGTGTGACGCTCACTAAGCGCGGGACCGTAGAAACTGCGTCGGACAGTTTTAAAACTTCCGTCCCCAAAGTTTTCTCAGCCGGGGATATGCACAGAGGCCAGTCGCTTGTCGTATGGGCTATAGACGAAGGCAGACGCTGCGCGGCGGAGGTTGACGAATTTCTTATCGGATATACAGAATAGGTATATTAAATAAAACAACAGGAGGATTATTAACATGGCAGTTAAAACAGTACCGGAGTTTTTCGGAGAGATGGTATTTGACGACAGAGTAATGAAATCCGTGCTTACGGACAAAGTCTACTCTTCACTGAAAAAAACGATCGACGAGGGCGCGAGGCTTGAACCCGGTATCGCCGATTCCGTAGCGGAAGCCATGAAGGACTGGGCCGTATCCAAGGGCGCGACTCACTTTACGCACTGGTTCCAGCCGCTTACCGGAGTGACAGCGGAAAAACATGACTCGTTCATTGAAAAGTCGCCGGACGGCGGTGTTATCATGGCGTTTTCCGGTAAAGAGCTTATAAAAGGCGAACCGGACGCTTCGTCCTTCCCGTCAGGCGGAATAAGGGCAACCTTTGAGGCGAGAGGATATACAGCCTGGGATCCTACTTCTTATGCGTTCATCAAAGGCAAGACTCTTTGTATCCCCACGGCGTTCTGCTCTTACGGCGGTGAAGCGCTTGACAAAAAGACTCCTCTTCTGAGATCGATGGAAGCTCTGAGCAAACAGGCGATCAGGATCCTCCGTCTTTTCGGGAATGATACGGTAAAAAGAGTATATACTTCGGTGGGTTCGGAGCAGGAATACTTCCTTATCACAAAGGAAATGTATGATAAACGTCCCGACCTGAAGTTTACCGGAAGGACACTTTTCGGCTCCAGGCCGCCAAAGGGCCAGGAAATGGACGACCATTACTTCGGAGTTATCAAGCCCGGCGTTCAGGCTTTTATGGACGAACTCAACGAGGAACTCTGGAAACTCGGTATCTACGCCAAGACGGAGCATAATGAAGTCGCTCCCGCACAGCACGAGCTTGCGCCTGTTTACACGACCACCAACCATGCGACCGATCAGAACCAGCTTATGATGGAGATGATGCAGAAAGTTGCTGCGCGCCATGGGCTCGTATGTCTCCTGCATGAAAAACCGTTCGCAGGCGTGAATGGAAGCGGTAAGCACAACAACTGGTCTATTTCAACCGATTCAGGCGTTAACCTGCTGTCTCCCGGCGAGACTCCTTATGAGAACGCTCAGTTCCTGCTCTTCCTTTGCGCTGTTATAAAAGCAGTCGACGATTATCAGGATCTGCTCAGGCTCTCCGTCGCCACTGCCGGAAACGATCACAGACTCGGAGCTAACGAGGCTCCTCCCGCGATCATTTCCATTTTCCTCGGCGACGAACTTACCGCTATCCTTGACGCTATAGAGAAAGACGTTCCTTACAGCGCTGCAGAGAGAAAGATCATGAAGCTCGGAGTTGACATACTGCCGCGCTTCGCGAGGGACACTACAGACAGGAACAGGACTTCGCCGTTTGCTTTCACAGGCAATAAATTTGAGTTCAGAAGTCTCGGTTCCTCCAACAGTATCGCCTGTGCGAACATGATGCTTAATACCGCTGTTGCGGAGTCTCTCAAAATATATGCAGACAGACTTGAGAATGCGGAAAAATTTGAGGAAACTCTTCATGAAATGATCCAGACAACTATCCGTGATCATAAGAGGATTCTCTTCAACGGTAACGGTTACGACGAGTCCTGGATAAAAGAAGCTACCGAAAAACGAGGGTTGCTGAACTATCCGACTACGCCGGATTGTATGCCTCATCTGCTTGACGAGAAAAACGTCAGGATGCTCACGTCTCACAAAGTCTTTTCCGAAGCTGAACTTGAGTCAAGATGTGAGATAATGCTTGAGAACTATAACAAGGCTGTTACCATAGAGGCAAATACGATGGTCGGTATGGTCAAATCCGAAATTGAACCCGCCGTTTCCGCTTATGAAAACGCTCTTGCAAAAACCGTTAGAATGAAAAAAGACATCGGAGAAGGTGTCGTTTACGGATATGAAGCTTCAACGCTGAAGAAACTGTCCGTCGCCTGCGATGCGATCATGCAGAAATGCGAAGCACTCGAAGACGTTATCGCATCACTCGGTGACGAGAACGATACAATCAAACTCAGCTGTTTGATCCGTGACAAGCTGCTTCCCGCGATGAATGAGCTGAGACCTTACGTCGATCAGGCGGAAACCCTGACAGCCAAGGAATACTGGCCTTATCCTTCATACGGTGATATTCTTTTCAGCGTAAGATAAGGGGGTGTCTGAATTGACTGTTGAATTCTGGTATCTGATAGGAGCAGCGCTGGTTTTCTGGATGCAGGCGGGATTCGCGATGGTGGAAACCGGATTCACAAGGGCAAAAAACGCCGGCAACATCATCATGAAAAACCTGATGGATTTCTGTATCGGGACGATCGTATTCTCTTTTCTCGGTTTCGGACTGATGATGGGCGAGGACGCTTTGTTCGGATTGATCGGTCTTCCGAATCTGGATTTGTTCACCGGATTCAAGGAGTTTATTGCAAGTCCCGGTGACGGCAGCTTTACCGGCGCGTCCATATTCGTTTTCAATCTGGTATTCTGCGCCACTACGGCGACAATCGTTTCCGGAGCAATGGCAGAAAGGACGAAGTTTTCTTCATACTGCATTTATTCTGCCGTAATTTCTCTGTTCGTTTATCCGATCGAAGCTCACTGGATATGGGGCGGGGGCTGGCTGGCAAGGATCGGTTTTCACGATTACGCCGGCTCCTGCGCGATCCATATGGTAGGAGGCATCGCTGCGCTGATCGGCGCCGTCATGCTCGGCCCGCGTATCGGTAAATACGTTAAAAACCATGAAGGAAAAGTAACCAAAGTAAACGCAATACCGGGACATTCCATTCCCTTGGGAGCTCTGGGCGTGTTCATCTTATGGCTCGGATGGTACGGCTTTAACGGCGCAGCCGCTACAAGTGTTACTGAATTATCGTCGATTTTCCTGACAACGACAGTTGCTCCATCAGTCGCCACAGTCACTACCATGATATATACATGGATCAAAAACGGAAAGCCTGACGTTTCGATGTGCCTGAACGCATCCCTCGCGGGACTTGTCGGAGTGACGGCGGGCTGCGATGCTTTTGACTGGTTCGGAGCTTCTTTGGTCGGTATAGTATCCGGTATCCTTGTCGTTGTGGTTGTTGAAGTGCTGGATCTTAAGCTTCATATAGATGATCCGGTCGGAGCCGTAGGAGTACATATGGCAAACGGGATCTGGGGTACCATAGCGGTAGGACTGTTCGCAAATCCCAATGCGCCGGCAGGACTCAGCGGACTGGTGTATACCGGTTCTTTAAGACAGCTGGGTCTGCAGTCTGCGGGAGTTGTTTCCGTAATTGCATACGCTTCGGTGATGATGATACTTTGTTTTGCTGTGATCAAAAAAACCAACGGACTCCGGGTAACCACGGAAGAAGAGATCCGCGGTCTGGATATTACCGAACACGGACTTCCCGGCGCTTACGCGGATTTCGCTCCTGCGGTGGAAAAGTATTCCGATTTCGGTCCCGTGGAGGGTATAGTTGCCGTTACCGGTTCAGTCCCCGCCGCGGAAGCAATACCTGTCAAACGGGAACCGGTATTCGATACCGGCGGGATCAAGTTTACCAAAGTAGAGATCGTATTCAAGGAAGAAAAGCTCTATGCTTTAAAGGAAGCCATGATCAGCCTCGGCATTACAGGCATGACAGTTTCGCACGTAATGGGGTGCGGTCAGCAGAAGGGTAAACCTGAGTATTACCGCGGCGTTGCCGTCGAGACAAATCTTCTGCCGAAAGTTCAGGTCGATATAGTCGTAAGCAAGATCCCCGTAAGAGACGTTATTGAAACGGCGAAGAAAGTACTTTATACCGGTCATATAGGAGACGGTAAGATCTTTGTATATGACGTTGAAAACGTTGTCAAGATACGTACCGGGGAAGAGGGCTATGACGCTCTTCAGGACGTTGAATAAAAGCTAAACGGTTTCTGTGGTCGGCGGATATCCGCCGGCTGCAGAACGATATGAAAGGATAAACATATGTGTTCCATAATGGGCTATTGCGGAGAACCGTTCGCAAAGGAATCATTTGAAAAAGGTTTTGAAAGAACAAAATCAAGAGGACCGGATGATTCCAGGATCATTGACACCGGTCTCGGTTTGCTCGGATTCCATCGTCTTGAGATAATGGGGCTTCATCCGGAGGGGATGCAGCCGTTTTGCCTGGACGGGAATTATCTTGTATGCAACGGTGAGATATACGGTTTTGCCGCAATACGCGAATCGCTCAGGCAGAAAGGTTATACGTTTGAGAGCGACAGCGACTGCGAGGTCCTGCTGCCGATGTACCGTGAATACGGAGTCGGAATGTTTGCCATGCTCGACGCGGAGTTTGCCTGTATCATTTATGATTCAGTGAACCGTGAATATATCGCTGCGAGAGATCCCATCGGGATCCGTCCGCTGTATTACGGATATGACGGGAACGGAGTCATTCTTTTTGCCAGCGAAGCAAAAAACCTTGTGGGGCTTGCCGTTAAGATCATGCCTTTCCCGCCGGGACATTATTATAAAGACGGCAGGTTTGTATGTTATACGGATATTGCAAAGGCTGATGATATATGTTATGATGATCTGGAGACAGCGTGCCGCAATATCAGAGAAAAGCTCATCACGGGAGTCGAAAAAAGACTTGTGGCGGACGCTGAAGTGGGTTTCCTGCTTTCAGGCGGACTCGATTCGTCTCTTGTATGCGCCATCGCAGCGAAAAAATCCGATAAGCCCATCGAAACCTTCGCTATCGGAATGAGTGAAGACGCTATCGACCTGAAATACGCAAAACAGGTTGCGGATTATATCGGCAGTCATCATACCGAGGTCTATATGTCACTCGATGAGGTTATTTCAAACCTTGAAAACGTCATTGAACTTCTCGGGACGTATGATATCACGACAATCCGGGCAAGCATGGGAATGTACCTTGTTTGCAAGGCGATTCACGAAACAACGGATATAAGGGTGCTGCTTACCGGTGAGATATCAGACGAGCTTTTCGGTTATAAGTACACTGATTTCGCTCCTTCTGCTGCCGAATTCCAGAAAGAAGCGCAAAAAAGGATCCGGGAACTTCATATGTACGACGTACTGCGAGCCGACAGGTGCATAAGCGTGAACTCGCTGGAAGCGAGGGTTCCCTTCGGTGATCTGGATTTCGTAAAATACGTGATGAACCTTGATCCCGAAAAGAAGATAAACACATACGGTAAAGGCAAATATCTTCTCCGTCATGCGTTTGAAGGAATGGGTTATCTGCCTGATTCCATACTCTGGCGTGAAAAGGCGGCATTCTCCGATGCCGTCGGTCACTCGATGGTGGATTATCTGAAAGAATTTGCGGAAACGCAGTATTCGGATGAGGAGTTCTCATCTCTTTGCGGAAAATACAGCCATGCGAAGCCGTTTACAAAAGAATCGCTTTTATACAGGGAGATATTTGAGAAATATTATCCCGGTCAGTCCGAAATGGTCGTCGATTTCTGGATGCCTAATAAGGACTGGGAAGGATGCAACGTGAACGATCCCTCCGCCAGGGTGCTGTCCAATTACGGAGAAAGCGGAATTTAAACCGGGAGGTATAAATATTCGGTATGGAAAAAATTCTCGTTCTGGATTTCGGAGGTCAGTATAATCAGCTGATAGCGCGCAGGATTCGTGAACACAACGTTTATTCCGAGATAAAGCCGTTTGATCGGATCAGTAAAAGCGAAATAATTCGCGAAGCATACAAAGGAATCGTTTTCACCGGCGGTCCCAACAGCGTTTATGATCCGGGAGCGCCTTCTTTCGATCATTCCATTCTGGATCTCGGCATACCTGTACTCGGGATTTGCTACGGCGCTCAGTTTATGGCTTACGCGGCGGGCGGAAAAGTTATCAGGGCAACAGACGGCGGAGAATACGGCAAAGCAGTTCTGAAGGCGGAGGATCCCGTTTTGTTTGCAGGCGTTCCAGCAGAGAGTCTCTGCTGGATGAGTCATATGGACCGTATCGAAGAACCGCCCCCCGGATTTAAGATCATCGGTTATACAGACAACTGTTCATGCGCAGCTTTTGCCGACGAAAAGCGCAGGTTATACGGAGTTCAGTTCCATCCCGAAGTTACACATACCGAATACGGAGAAATCGTTTTAAAGAATTTTTTGTACAGAGTCTGCGGTTGCTCCGGCGACTGGGTGATCGCTGATTATACGCAGAAAACAATAGAAAAATTTAAAAAAGAGCTTGCGGGAAAAAAAGTATTGCTCGCTCTTTCGGGCGGCGTGGATTCCTCAGTTACAGCCGCGCTTCTCAGCAGGGCTGTCGGCAGCAATCTTACGGGTGTTTTTGTGGATCACGGTCTTTTGCGTAAAGGAGAAGCAGATTCTGTAGAGAGGATCTTCCGCGGTCGTTATGACCTTAACTTCATACGGGTCAACGCAGGTGAGCGCTTTCTTTCCAGGCTTGCCGGAGTGACTGATCCGGAAAGAAAAAGGAAGACAATAGGCGAAGAGTTTATCCGCGTTTTTGAGGAGGAAGCAAAGAAACTCGGGCACACGGACATACTTGCGCAGGGAACGATATATCCCGACGTCATCGAAAGCGGACGGGGAGATTCAGCAGTCATAAAAAGTCATCATAACGTTGGCGGTCTTCCGGATTCCGTTTCGTTTGAAAGAATAGTCGAACCTCTTAATGAGCTGTTCAAGGACGAAGTAAGAAAAATGGGGAAAAGCCTCGGATTACCGGATGAACTCGTATACAGGCAGCCTTTCCCGGGCCCGGGGTTGGCTGTAAGGATACTAGGAGAGGTCACACTTGAGAAGACTGCCATACTCGGTGACGCAGATATGATTTTCCGTCAGGAAATAGCCAAAGCCGGAAATGAAAATCTGCCTGATCAGTATTTCGCCGTTCTAACGGATATGAGAAGCGTAGGAGTAATGGGCGACGCGAGAACGTATGGTTACGTTCTTGCATTGAGGGCTGTCAGTACGGATGATTTTATGACTGCGGAATGGACGCGGCTCCCGTATGATGTCCTGGCCGAAGCGAGTACAAGAATAACCAATGAGGTGCCGGGTATAGGCAGAGTAGTATATGATATTTCTTCAAAGCCCCCGGCAACGGTGGAGTGGGAATAAGGAGGAGAATATGACAAAGTATATTTTTGTTACAGGCGGAGTCGTTTCCGGACTAGGAAAAGGGATCACAGCCGCATCCCTCGGAAGACTTTTAAAGTCAAGAGGACTCAAAGTTGCCGCTCAGAAACTTGATCCGTATATCAACGTCGATCCGGGTACAATGAGTCCGTATCAGCACGGCGAGGTTTACGTGACTGAAGACGGTGCGGAAACTGACCTTGATCTTGGGCATTACGAACGTTTTATCGACGAAAACCTGAACAAATACTCCAATCTTACGACAGGTAAAGTATATTGGAACGTACTGAACAGGGAACGCAAGGGCGAATATCTCGGTTCAACGGTTCAGGTTATACCGCATATCACGAACGAAATAAAAGAGTTCGTTTATCGTGTAGGCAAAAAAACGAACGCGGACGTGGTCATAACAGAAATCGGCGGCACGATAGGCGATATCGAATCACAGCCCTTTATTGAGGCTGCAAGGCAAATATCACTGGAAGTCGGCAAGGAAAACAGTCTGTTCATACACGTGACTCTTGTTCCGTTCCTTCACGGTTCGGACGAGCATAAATCAAAGCCCACTCAGCATTCAGTCAAAGAGCTTCAGGGCATGGGCGTGAATCCCGGAATACTGATCCTGCGCTGCGACGAACCGCTTGAAGAAGAAATATTCAGAAAAATAGCGCTTTTCTGTAACGTAAAGGAAGACTGTGTTATAGAGAATATAACTCTTTCAAATCTTTATGAGGCGCCACTGATGCTGGAAAGATCTCATTTTTCGGAGATAGTATGCAGGGAACTCAATATAAACGCATCGGCCCCGGATCTTTCCGGATGGCAGGCTATGGTTGACCGTATTAGCCGGATCGATAATACTGTAAATATCGCGCTCGTGGGAAAATACGTTCACCTGCACGACGCGTATCTGTCAGTTGTTGAAGCCCTGAAATCAGCAGGATATGAAAACGGTGTCAAAGTCAGGATCAGTTGGATAGATTCCGAGAAAATCACGGAAGGCAACATATCCGAAACGTTTGAAGGTGTTGACGGTATAATTCTTCCCGGCGGCTTCGGTTCAAGAGGCATACAGGGTATGATTCTCACCGCTGAATTCGCACGTAAAAACAATATCCCGTATTTCGGCATATGTCTGGGAATGCAGATCGCCGTGATCGAGTTTGCAAGGAACGTACTGAATATAGCGAACGCGAATTCAGGTGAGTTTGATGAGCAATGCGAGGATAAGGTTATCGATTTTATGCCCGGACAGAGCGATCATATAGATAAAGGCGGAACCTTGAGACTCGGCGCTTATCCCTGCCGTATAAAGACGGGAAGTCTTATGTCGGAATGTTATAAATCAGAACTTATCAGCGAGAGGCACAGACACCGTTACGAAGTAAACAACGATTACAGAAATCGCTTTGAAAACGCCGGCGCAGTATTTGGCGGTACATCTCCGGATGATCTTCTGGTCGAAGAAATGGAGATACCGGGGCTGAAATTTTATCTCGGGGTACAGTATCATCCGGAGTTCAAATCCCGTCCGGATAAAGCACATCCGTTGTTTGTCAGGTTTATTAAAGAATCTTCGTCAAAATAAATTCAATATCCTTGGACTAAACTATTGTAAACCGGCATTATCTGTGATATACTATTGGTCAAATTGACCAATAGTATATTTTTATGGGGGTATAAAATGTTATACAAAAAGAATCAGGAAAAGGAACTTTCACCGGAACTGTTCAAAAATCCGACAAGCGAATACAGAGGTACGCCTTTCTGGGCATGGAACGGCGCGCTTGACAAGTCCGAGCTGCTTCGGCAGATAGAAGTTATGAAAGAGATGGGCTTCGGGGGTTTCCATATGCACGTGCGTACCGGTCTTGAAACTCCTTATCTTTCCGACGAGTATATGGATCTTATCCGCGCCTGTACAGATAAGGCCAGAAGCGAAGAAATGCTCTCCTGGCTTTACGACGAGGACCGCTGGCCCTCAGGAGCCGCCGGCGGGATCGTAACGAAGGATGAACAATACCGTCAGCGTTACCTGATGTTTACTCCCACGTCAAACAGAGAATTCGATTACAATAATCCGAATCACCGACGCAACGAGGGTGAACACAACGGCAAAGGAAAGTTCGTTGCCGCCTATGACGTAAAGCTGAACCCTGACGGCACTCTTGCAGGCTTCGGGCGTATAGGTGAAAATGATGATGCTAAAAACGATAAATGGTACGCTTACCTTGAGATATGCGAGCCATCAACGTGGTACAATAATCAGACTTACGCAGATACGCTCAGCAAAAAAGCTATAAACAGATTTATCGAAGTCACTCACGAAGCTTACAAGAACGTCGTAGGAGATGAATTTGATAAAACCGTCCCCGCCATATTCACCGACGAACCGCAGTTCTCGGGAAAGGGAACCCTGGGTAATTCGTTTGATAAAACCGACGTTATGCTGCCGTGGACGGATGATTTTCCTGAGACCTTCATGGCGGCTTACGGAAATGATATCCTTGATTGTCTGCCTGAGCTGTTCTGGGAAATGCCGGGTAATGAGATAAGTATAAACAGATATCATTATCACGATCATATATGCCAGCGTTTTACGGAAGCGTTCGCCGACAATATCGGCGCATGGTGTGCAAAAAACAATATCGCTCTTACAGGTCATATGATGGATGAACCGTCGCTCCGATCGCAGACCGGTAAGCTTGGTGAAGCGATGCGGGCGTATCGCGGATTCGGCATACCCGGGATTGATATGCTTTGCAATTCTCATGAATTTACAACTGCAAAACAGTGTCAGTCCGCAGTTCATCAATACGGCAAAGAAGCTATGCTCTGTGAGATCTACGGCGTTACGGGCTGGGACTTCGATTTCCGCGGTCACAAGCTTCACGGTGACTGGCAGGCAGCATTGGGCGTTACGGTCCGGGTGCCCCATCTGACGTGGTATACCATGAAAGGCGAAGCCAAACGGGATTATCCGGCGTCTATCAATTATCAGTCTCCCTGGTTCAATAAATACAGTTACGTAGAGGATCATTTCGCCCGTGTCAATACGGCGATGACGAGGGGCGTTCCCGTCGTGAAGATCGGCGTGATCCATCCGGTTGAGAGTTACTGGCTCCATTGGGGCCCGAAAGACGTGACGAACCTCGTCAGAGAATCAATGGATTATAAATTCAGGACACTTACGGACTGGCTCGTCAACGGTTCTGCTGATTTTGATTTTATATCTGAATCCCTTCTGCCGGATCTCTGCAGGAATGCCGGAAATCCGTTGAACGTCGGCGCAATGAATTATGACGTTGTGATAGTACCGGATTGCGAAACACTTCGTTCCACTACTCTGGACAGGCTTGAGGCATTTGCGGCAGCTGGCGGCAAGCTTATATTCATGGGCGGCGCTCCGGCTTTGGAGGATGCCGTCCCGTCGGACAGGGGAGTCGTTCTTTGTAAAAAATCCATTCATATCGGGTTTGATAAAGCCGAGCTTTTACGCGAGCTTGACACGTACAGGACGGTTACGATCCGATATGCTGACGGCAGACTTGCTGAAAGCTATACTTATCAGATGAGGCAGGATAACGACTGCAAGTGGCTTTTCATTGCAAAAACGCGTGAACCATACAACAAGGACTGTTTCAATTCGGACGATCTGCGTATAATAATACCCGGAGAATATTCGGTTGAGGAATACGATACTGTATCAGGCGATATCAAAACTGTTTCCGTCGGATACAGACAGAATTCGACCGTCATTTCAAGAAGATTCTATGATTACGACAGCCTTCTTTTAAAGCTTATTCCCGGCAAATCAGAATCTGAATACGATTATACGGCATCCTCTGAATCTGCCGGGGTTGTGATCCCGATGCCGGACTTTCTGCATTATGAGCTTGACGAACCTAACGTTCTGCTCCTGGATATGGCTCGCTGGGCTATTGACGGCGGTGAGCTTTCATCCGAAAAAGAAGAGATATTAAGGCTTGATAATGAGGCGAGAAGGATCCTCGGACTTCCTTTAAGAGAAGGCGGAGCAGCTCAGCCTTATACCGTGAAAGCAGTGCCGCCTACTCACTCCCTGACTCTTCAGTTTGAGATAAATTCGCTTGTCGACGTCCCATCGGCTTTTCTTGCGATAGAAGATCCGCAGTCGGCCACGATAGTTCTGAACGGAGAGAATATCGATAATACTCCTCTTGGATGGTACGTAGACAGAAGTATAAGGACCGTTCTTCTTCCCGGTCTTCAGAAGGGATCGAATACACTCAGGATCACTCTTCCGATAGGCGCGAGGACAAATACCGAATGGTGTTATATTCTGGGGGATTTCGGTGTAAGAGTCATGGGAAAAAATACGATGATCACCGCAAAGCCCGCAGCTCTTGCATTTGGTGATATCGTCGGTCAGGGACTGACGTTCTACGGTGGAAATATCACGTATAAGACAGAAATTAACGTGGACGGATTCGCCGGACAGAATAAAACTCTTAAAGTTCAGATACCGCGTTATCGCGGGGCGATAATCGAAGTGTACCTTGACGGCCGGAATGTCGGAGATATCGCTTATTCTCCGAATACTCTTTGTATTCCTGAAGTCAGCCCCGGCGCGCACAAACTGGGACTTAAACTGTATACTCACAGGTTCAACGCCTTCGGAGCAGTCCATAACGCAGATCTTGCGCGGACATGGCACGGACCTGACGCATGGAGGACAGGTGGCGAACGCTGGTCGTATGAATATAATCTGAAGCAGATTGGAATACTTTCATCTCCGTTTGTAACCGTCCTGTGAGATCTGTCTGTTATTCTAAAACTCTATGTATACAGTTGGAATTGATATAGGCACATCAAAGCTTTGCGCCGTAAAGTATAACAACGAAAGCGGAGCGGTCGAAAAGACCGTTTCCGCTTCCAATTCTTTTGATATTGCATCTGATGATTTATTTGAGCGTATACAGAATCCGGCAGATATATTCAATGCTGTTGTCTCTCTTCTTGATGAGATAGGAACTGAAGATGTCCGAGGTATAGGTATCTCCAATCAGATGCACGGGATCGTATATTATGATAAGTGCGGTATTGCCGTGAGTCCTCTGTATACGTGGCAAGATATGCGCGGAAATGAGAGATATCATGACGGCTGCAGTTATGCTGACGTTTTCGGCGCACCTGCAGGTTACGGTCTTACGACAGATTTCTATAATGAAACAAACGGTATCATTCCGGAGAAAACGGTCGGCCTGTGTTCGATAGGAGATTATATCGTCATGAGGCTTTGCGGTAAAACCATACCTCTGACACATATAACGAACGCCGCATCATTCGGATGTTTTGACGTTGTGAAAAACTGTTTTACGTTGGATAATCCGAGACTGCCGGAAGTGACTGCTGATTTTGCCGTTGCCGGAGAATACGGCAGTATTCCCGTAGCTGTTGCGGTAGGTGATAATCAGGCGAGTTTTATCGGTTCCGTTGATTCAGAAGATGATATCCTTGTCAATATCGGCACCGGTTCACAGGCATCATATCTTTCGGATAATCCTGTTGCTTCTGCTCAGGCAGAGACTCGACCGTTCGACGGAAAAAAGTATCTTATAGCGTGCTGCGCTCTTTGCGGAGGAAGGGCGTTTGCTGACGCGGTTGGTTTTGTGAGGGATTGTGCCGCCCTTGTTACGGGCATAGAAGACAAAGATATCTACCCGGCGGTCGACAGACTGCTTGATGGCTACGACGGTGAGAGTCTTTTCGTTGATACACGGTTTTGCGGTACAAGAAACGATCCGGGTATATGCGGAACTGTAAACGGTATTACTGAGAGAAATTTTACGCCTGCAGCTTTTTTATCAGGCGTCTGCGACGGAATAGCCCGTGAGCTATATGATATGCTTCTTTCCTGCGATCCGGCGTTTTTTTCTGTTCCGAGAGTCTTTATCGGCTCCGGCGGAGGGATTCGTAAAAATACCGCTTTGAGAAGATCCGTTGAAAAAGTATTTAACTGCACACTTCATTATACTTCCTGCAATGAGGAAGCTGCAGTCGGAGCCGCTTTGATAGCAAATAACAACATAATAAACTGAAAATTATCCGATAAATTCATCATATTTTTATTTTGTAAATATTGTCATATTATAGAGAATATGTTATTATTAAATCATCAAATCAAAGGAAGGTTCTTTTTATGGAGTACACAAAAATCGAAAACGTAATCGGCAGAGAAATAGTTGATTCCCGCGGCAATCCTACGGTTGAGGCGGAAGTTATATTGGCTGACGGCACCGTCGGCAGAGCGGCTTCTCCCTCCGGCGCTTCCACCGGTGAATTCGAGGCTCTCGAGCTTCGTGACGGCGACAAAGCCCGTTACGGCGGCAAGGGCGTTCTGAAGGCTGTTGAGAACGTCAATACTGTTATCCGCGACGCTCTTATCGGTGTGGATGCTTTCGATACTTACGCCGTTGATGCCGCTATGCTTAAAGCTGACGGAACAAAGGATAAATCCAATCTCGGCGCCAACGCGATCCTTGCAGTCTCCATCGCTGCTGCCAGAGCCGCTGCCATTTCACTTGAGATCCCGCTTTATCGCTTCCTTGGCGGCGCGAACGCCAACAATATGCCCGTCCCGATGATGAACATTCTCAACGGCGGCGCTCATGCGGGCAACAGCGTTGATACTCAGGAGTTCATGATCATGCCGGCCGGCGCTTCCTCTTTCAAAGAAGGCCTTCGCATGTGCGCCGAGGTTTTCCACGCTCTTGCAGCTCTTCTCAAGAGTGAGGGAAAGGCTACTTCAGTCGGCGACGAAGGCGGATTCGCTCCCGACCTTGACAGTGACGAGGACACGATTGAGCATATCCTTGCAGCAGTCAGAAACGCCGGTTATGAGCCGGGCAAGGATTTTGTGATTGCCATGGACGCCGCCTCCTCTGAATGGAAGAGCGAAAAGGGCAAGGGCTTCTATCATCAGCCCAAGTCCGGCCGTGACTTTACATCCGATGAGCTTATCGCTCACTGGGCATCCCTTGTTGAAAAGTATCCCATCATTTCCATTGAGGACGGACTTGATGAAGAAGATTGGGAAGGCTGGGTCAAGATGACTGCCGCGATCGGCGACAAAGTCCAGCTTGTCGGCGACGATCTGTTCGTAACCAATACCGAGCGTCTTGCCAAGGGCATTGCTATGGGCGCCGGCAACTCCATCCTTATCAAGCTCAATCAGATCGGTTCCGTTTCCGAGACTCTCGAGGCTATCAAGATGGCTCATAAGGCCGGCTATACCACCATAACTTCTCACCGTTCCGGCGAGACAGAAGATACCACCATTGCCGATCTTGCCGTCGCTCTCAACACACGTCAGATCAAGACCGGCGCTCCCTCCAGGTCAGAGCGTGTTGCAAAGTACAACCAGCTTCTCAGGATCGAGGAGAATCTCGGCGAGGCTGCCGTATATCCCGGCTTCAATGCTTTCAACGTAAAATAAGTTTTTATAAAACAGGAGTTGTAAAACAGTGTTTTACAACTCCTGTTTTTTGATTTGTACAGTATACTGCTATGAAAAACAAAAAATCTTTGATAATCGTTTTAATTATAAGCGGAGTTCTTACTGCCTGCATAGCGATAGCTATGAACCTGTTTCTGATACCCGAAATAGAAAAGGCAGCCGGAGGCCTTAAGTGTTTTGATATGCGTTTCGGATATTCATATGAGGCAGCCCGTGAGTTTTTGAATATGCTTACGAATGAGGGAAAGCATATATACGCAGATATTCAGCTGCCCCTTGACTTTTTCTATCCGGTTGCATACGGCGTATTCTTTGTTTTGCTGACATATGTTCTTACGCAAAAAGCAACCCCGCTTTTTATTCTGCCGGGGCTGCTTGTAATTGCCGATTATACGGAAAATATATGTATCGCCGTTATGCTGAAAAGCAGTCAGCTTTCGGAGATACTTGTACGCATTTCATCCTTTGCAACCGTTTTTAAGACAGTGCTTATGTACGGTTGTTTTCTGATGATGATCTTATTGCTGATACGAAGACTGATCCTCAAAAAAAAAGATTCCTGATTAAAATCGTGTATCTTTATTACTGATTATTCTGTTCGCGGGCATATGCGTCGTTTATTGCCTCTGCTGTATTCATGCGGCGGCGGTTAAGCTCTACATACATTTTATCGCGCTCTGTTTTTCCGATATTATAGGCAAACATCGGCAGAATTCCTACGGTGACGACAATCGAGGTAATGATAGTCGCCATGGAGAATATCCATTTCTGGGCGCGTTCCGGCTGTGGCCGTTTTTCCGGATAGGCTGTCTGATCATAGCCTATCCACTTTTTATACATCGGTTCGAGTATGCCGTTGATCCTGCCCGGGATCTTCCCGAAAATGGTGCCTGCGACAGACAGCGTCGCTTCATTCCGGTGTCCGTATTTCCATTCTATATAATCGTTAAGCTCGTTGCTTATTTCCGTCTGAGAAATACTGCGGACTCCCCAGAAGGTTGCATAAATGATTTCCCATATCGCTGTAACCGGAAGCATGGCGATCCTGTTCGTAAAGAACGGTTTGCCGTCTTTACCCTTGATAAACATACCGTAAAACCAGATCGGTATATAAAACAGTTTGGCGAAGATCTGGCTGACCATATACAACGTTTTTGTGGAAAACCGTTTCGCAAGCGCATTATACTTTGAAAAACCGATGGGCTGGAAGAAGAAAGAAGGAATGCCGGCAATGGTTTCAAACGTGGTCATAAAAAGGACCCAGCGGTAATAGTTGTTTGTGGAAACTCCGGTGCCGAACGCTCCTAAAGAATTCGATATCATATAAGCAAGGATAGGTCTGTTTGTAAAGACGATTTTCATGCTCTGCAGGATTTTCGGCTTTTCGATGCTTTGAAGAACTCTTTCCTTGGCTATAGTCGAATACCACGTAACGATTGCTGCTGATACGGTTACGGTGAACGGACCGACTATCATAAGTGAAAGACGTATCAGCTCCGCGCTGTCTTTTTCGCCTCCTATGATCCCGTTGGTAATAAAATCAAGCAGGAATTCAATTATCATATCCGGTATACGGGAATAAATAATAGTAAAATACTTGGATACGGCCAGCAGCCGGCGTCTGTCGGAAGGAAACGGAGTTATGGTGGAGAGATAACCTCCTACAGCGACGCTCTTGAAAGTATTCAGCGCTTCCATTGCCATCTCCAGGAACATGAACGCCAGGAACTTTGGAATGTAGTCCAGGTTGTTGATTTGTTCCGGAGAAAACAAAACAGGCAGAAGCCAGTATATCGTTGCCAATACAGCGTACGGAAAGCCTGCGGCAAAAATATACGGTACGAATTTTCCCCAGCGGGTACGGGTCCGTTCAATTATTCCGCCGATGATAAGATCGTCTACGATGTCCCATACACCTGCAATACCGTTGAACAGCGCCTGTTTATCGAGACTGATTTTCAGTATGCTGTCTGTAAAAAGGCTTTTGTGGCCGTCAATATTGAAACCGTTGTTGGCATCAAACAACATATAACCGATGGTCTCACGCCGGGAAACCACGCGGTGCTCCACGTCTACCAGTTCCGATATCCTGCGGTTGACTTCTTCATTTGTACCGCTTTCAGCAATTCTTTGCGCGTCGCGCATCCTGTCATCCGGTATCATACGGCTGTCTCCTCAAGAAATTTACGATTGTTTTCTCTCTCGTATTCAATTTGTTGTTCCGTAAGCGCAATAAGCATTTTCCGTCTGATCTCTGAACTCGTCATGCCTTTTTCAACGTATTCAAAATAAGTCTCAGACGGCAGGCCGCCGATAAGACACTGTGTGTAGTGCACTT
>JAILQN010000224.1 GCA_024699005.1 Clostridia bacterium | reverse complement strand
TCTCGCGATCTCGACGGACAACTGCAGAAGCTTCGTCCGCACCCCATACGTTCCCGCGACCGGCGATATACCCTGGAGCGGAGAATCCAAGCCCGTGGAACTGCCGGACGGAAAAATAAGGCTCTTCTTCCGCAGCGATACTAGGCGGATATGTTACGCCGACTACGATATGACCGCGGGCGAATGGAGCGAACCGGTCAGGCTGCCCGTGCTCGTCCATTCCGGATGCAACTTCGGCGCGATGACCGACGGAAAGCATATTTATATATCCCACATCCGCGGCAGAGGCGACGACGCCCATAACCGCGCCCGCGGCAGGATCTACGATTTTCTTTTAGCGGAGAACAACGAAATGATCCTGCGGGACGTGTTCAGAGTGACCGAGGGATATTTCTCCTACTCCGTTATCATCCCGTACGGCGATCACACAGCGGCGGTATTGTACGACACCTGCGAGCACGGAGTGGTGCGGTTTGAAACGGTAGACATACCGGATGAATAAAACACTTTAAAACAATAAACACAGCGGACAGCTCACAGGGAGCCGCCCGTCTGTTTTTTGTCCGATATCACCCGATAACTATCTTGACACTGTTCGAATACAGGGTACCGATGTCGTTTGTCACCGCGCATCTGTAAAGCACTTTGGACGTTGCCGCTGTCGCATTTACGGATAATGCGGCGGTTTTCGCTCTGGAAGCGCCGGTAGTCTTCCAGGTCTTGCCGTTGTCCCCCGACACCTGCCACTGATAAGACGCCGCGCCGTAGGCGACAACGCTGAATGAAACCGCGGTCCCGGTCTTCGCGTTCACGTTGACGGGCTGGACCCTGATGACCGGCTTTACATTCGTAATAATGATCGATACCGTATTCGAATACACAGTTCCGTTGGCGTTATTTATTGCGCATCTGTAAACTGCCTTTGCCGTCGAGGTACTTGCGGTCACGGTCATCTTCGCGGTATTCGCTCCGGAAGCACCGGTAGTCTTCCAGGTCTTGCCGTTGTCACCGGACACCTGCCACTGATAAGACTCCGCTCCGGAGGCGGCAACGCTGAATGAGGCCGCAGCCCCTGTCTTGGCTTTCACTTTTACCGGCTGGACCCTGATGACCGGATTTGCATCCGTAAGAGTGATGGATACCGTGTTTGTATACGTCGTTCCCCTGGAATTCTTCACCGCGCATCTGTAGACCGCCTTTGCCGTCGAAGCACTTGCGGTCACGGTCATCTTCGCGGTATTCGCTCCGTAGGCGCCGGTAGTCTTCCAGGTCTTGCCGTTATCGCCGGATACCTGCCACTGATAAAACAGCGGTGTTGCGCTCAGAGCTTTTACACTGAAGCTTGCCGCTGCGCCTGACTTCAGGCTCACGTTCATCGGTTGAGACGTAATGACCGGTTTTTCATTATCCGGAATTATTCTGACATTGTCCGAATATACGGTTTCATCGGCGTTTGACACTGCACATCTGTACAAAACCTTAGAAGTAGCTGCTGTCACACGGACCATTAAAGTCGCGCTCTTCGCCGTTCCCGCGCCGGACTGCTTCCAGGTTTTGCCGTTGTCTCCCGATACCTGCCACTCATAGGAATCCGCGCCGGTCGCTTCCACTGTGAACTTCGCGGTCGTGCCTGCTGCTGCCGCAACATCCACGGGCTGAGACGTAATTATTATATTTTCGACAAGGGAACTGCTATTTGCATTTGCGACAATGAAACTATTTGTTACGGTTCTGATAGTCGAATCATCATTTACGGCGTAGAGCTGAATTGTGTGTATGCCGTTTTCAAGTTTGCTCGTGTCAAGGGTATATGAGACCCACAATGCCCCGTCATACAACTGTGGTCCCGTCTTGCTTTTGCCGTCGACCTTCATTATATAATACCAGCCGCTTTTTCCCGCAGGCGCGTAATACCGGAACATCTGCGTACCCGTTACGGTCGGACATCTGCTCTGATCTCCCGTGCTTGTATCCGTTGTGCTCGTCACACCCCACCAGGCGAACTCATTTTTCGCCGTAAAGGGCACAATGATGGTCTTTGCTGCTTCTCCGCTGCCGTATTCAAGCGCCAGGGTGTGATCTCCGTTGGCAAAGCTTGCAAAATGATCGGTATATGAGACCCAGTAGGAGTTATCATATTCCTGATTTTCAACGACATACTCATCATCAATCTTTATGCTGTATACAAAGGATGTTTCATTCTTCGGGACCTGGAACCACAGCATCCTCCGACCTGAAATGTCCGGCGAATATGTCCTGTCTTCATGCGATTCATGGTCTTCATCTGTAAGTCCCCACCAGCGGATGGAATCATTATAGACTGTAAAAGTTTTTGCGACAGTACATTTTCTTGTACCGTTTACATACAGAGATGCTGTCGCAATATGATCCGTACTGCTCAACGTCACGGTATCGATGGTAAAATCAAAATACTTATCGTTTGTATCCTTCCATTTCTCCGATACGACATTATCAGCCAGAAGTTTTCCGTCGATAAAGAAGTTTACATATTCATTTTCCGCTTTCAACGAATCAGCTACCCAGAACCGTTTCACTCCGGAAACAGTCGGTTTTGCGGTCGTATCCTTATTTGTCTCACCGTCGGTATCAGAAACACCCCACCAGGAGATCTCCGCAGTATTATTTACCGTGAACGGTTCCTGTATCTCATCGGTCTTTTTGTCATTTTCATACAAATACAGCCAGAAAGTATGACTTCCGTTTGAAAGACCTGTCGTATCGATCTTACAGCTGAAATAATACTTTCCGTCACTGTCGTCCTTTGCTGATTTTGCTTCATCGGCAATAACGTCATTGTCTATCCAGATCTTCGCATATTTTTTACTCGCGCTGCTGTTATCCGTCACCCAGAAGTAGACTTCTCCGGAAACCGTGGGGTTTTTCTTATGTTTTTCCCCATCAGAGATCTGCGAGCCTGTCACTCCCCACCATACAGCTGGGCTTTTGGAAAAACTCAGCCGCACTTCCTTGTTACTGTCAAGTGTTCCGGAAAGAGAGCCGGACTTTACCCCGTTATATTTATATCCTTTATTTGCTTTGATATTCTTTATCTCGTATGTGGAGTCTTTATCAAATGTACCGTTCGCCGAATAGAAATCTTTTACGTTATTCGCAACAGGACTACCGTTTATATATACGTCGCATGTGCCGTAATCGCCGAGGTCACCGCTGTCGACGCCGTCAAGACAACCGTTTATGTCGAGAGAGAACTTACCATCAATCTCTTCATATTTTGCTGCCCTGTATACAGCTAAAAAACGATTCCTAGAAACTCCTGTATTATACCCAACTTTGTTTTCGTAAGGATTTTGATAATTCGAATCATATACATAAACATTATTTGCATCGTGAGAAAGATATATTCCAGCGTGACCGCTAAACTCGACATAATCACCAATCTTTGCTTGAGAAAGATTGATCTGGTTCATTTGGCTAGTATTGAAAATATTATAAAATACATACCTTGCAAAAGCGACACAGGACCAAGCTTCAGTTTCGCCCCATGCAGATTTTACTGTGGCACCTGAAGTCAAACCACCTTTTTCAGGTATGTTACTGAGCTTACATCTGTCGTTTTGATTGCTTTCGTCAAGCTGTCCATCACTTGTAAAATATGAACCGACAGGATATACACTTTTGATGTATTCAAGCTTAGAAGCAACTCCTCCTGAAGCATTTGCTATAATACCGATATTCAAACCCACAGGCAGAACCCCTGCCAGCATCACGACAGTCATAAGAACCGTAAGAAATTTTTTCATTTTTTTCATAAACTTTTCTTCCTTTCACATATATTCCAAATCGGAATAACACGAGTATACCAAACCGGTATAATAGTGTCAATGGAAATTAACGGAGAATAATCCCGATGAAGCTAAAGGAACTGTGTACGGCGCGAGGGATCTCGCAGCTGAAGCTGTCCATGGATCTGAACCTGAACCAGAACAGCATCAGCCGGCATGAAAACGGTCAGCGCGAAGCAGGTTACGATACTCTGATCTCCATAGCGGATTATTTTAACGTTTCGATAGATTACCTGCTTGAAAGAACGGACGATCCGACGTTTATAAAAACAAGTATAAAAAAATGATCAGCGCCGTATGGAAACGGCGCTGACCATTTTTTGGGATCCTCACGGATTTACGTGTAATATGTCCATCGAAATGCGATGATTACTGATAAGACTGTCTGATAAAACATATCGGCCGCATTGGTACCGCGCGTGCCCACACGCGCGTTGGGCTTGCCAAATAAAAGAGCAATTTCAGCAAAGCCAAAAAATGGGATAGCGTTCAGTCAGCGGGCACAACGCGCGTGTAGGCACGCGCGGTACCAGCATACGTTTTATTTTACACAGAATCCTTGAAGAACGATTTTTTATGCTTCAGACCTGAAACCGCGCAGACCATACAAAACCTTCTTCAAAAAAACCGCGGCCTGAATACATAACCCTCTGCCGGGATCTGAGGCGACAGCATTTTTGTGCAGTCAACTGCACAAACCTGACAAATCCATGGTTATATGTTAAAATCACTGCACAAAATAATCAAGTGAGAAAATCACCTGTCATATATAATAATACGGTACGGCAAATACATTCTCTCTGAGCATCCCCGGCGCCGGACAATTGCATATCACTGCTCCCGTCCCCCTTTTTTTATCCGGAATATCATCAAGGATCCGGAATGCCGAGGCTGCATCCGCAGTCGGGTGTTCGTCTTTTTTTATCTCTATGGGGTAAAGAATCCCGTCCTGTTCAATGATGAAGTCGATCTCGGATTCAACATACCGGGTGTCGCCGTTTTTTGTCAATTTTTTCTTGTCTTTGCCGCGATAATAGGAAACAAAATATCTGTAATCCAGCCCGCAGTTGGAATAGCTCTTGAGAATTTCGGAAATAACAAACGTCTCAAAGAACGCTCCGCTCATCGCGCCGTTCATAAGCGACTCGGGAGTCAGCCAGCGGGTAAGATAAGCCGCAAGCCCGGTATCACGGAAGTACAGCTTGGGTGTTTTCACAGCCCTTTTCAGAACTGAATTTGCAAACGGTTCAAGAATGTACACGATACCGGACGCCTCAAGTACTGATATCCAGTTTTTTACTGTAACGGAGTCTCTTCCGATCTCATCCGCAATATTCGAATAATTGAGCATCTGCCCGGTCCTTGCGGCACATGCGATCATAAGATTCCGGAAAGCGGACAGATCATGGACATTTGTCAGTGATCTCACATCCCGCTCCAGATATGTTTTGACATAGCTTGAATAAAACATCGCCCAGTCTACGTCACGTTTCTGAAGCTCCGGATACATTCCCCTGTGTATGATCCGCCAAAGGTCATCCTCCTTCTTCACATCCGACTGTCTTGCCTGAATATATTCAAACGTGGGAACAAACGGGACCGTAAAATCAGATCTGCTTATTTCCCTCAACGACAAAGGCGCAAGTTCAATGACAGCTATCCTGCCCGCCATGGATTCCGACGCCATATCCATTAATTTAAAAGGCTGTGACCCGGTAAGTAGATACTGACCGTTTATCCTGTTTTTGTCGCAGTGCATTTTAAGATATCTGAAAAGCTCCGGAACGTATTGCACTTCGTCGAGAATAAGGGGGATCCCGTTCATGGAGAGAAACATATCGGGAGCGTTTTTCGCCTGATCCTCCATAAAAGCATCATCAAAGGTGACAGTCTTTATATCGGGATATTTATTCAGGAGCAGAGTCGATTTGCCCGTCTGCCGCGCCCCGGTAACAAGAACCGCTTTGAAAGTGCTGAAAGATTTTTCAACTATATCCTCAATATGTCTTTTTAAATACTCCATAATTACAAAAAATCTGGCTGATTTTGAATTGAATTCTGAATCAGCCAAATATTATCATTCAGATGACAATTTGTCAATTACTATTTTTGAAACAGCTTTATTATTCTCTCAAAAAGGCTTTTAATCATATATCCTATCCCTCTGAAGAATGCTTTGAACGCGCTGACTTTCTGCGGTTCGCGGGTCGTCGCGCAGGAGTTATAGGCGGTCCCCCCGCCGGCCGAATCAACGCCTATACGGGAGCCGGACAGAGTGCCGGCTTCATTGTAATCCCAGGTCTCAAAGCCGTTCCGGACTGCGAAGGAATCCTCATCCAGCGTGAAATCAAACCTCAGCGCGTCTTTGAATCCGGGATCGGCGACGAAATTCTCCCCAACAAGACCGCAACGTTCCGCCGTGCGCAGAGTCATCGCCTCGTCTGCGCCGCCTGTCGACACGTACAGTTTCTTACCGTTTGACACGTCCCAGAGGATGTTGCCCTCCGCAGTGCAGGCGTCCGCCGCCTGTACGTGGCTGAAAACCGGAGCGGTACCGTCTGTCAGGATTATATTGCCGGTAAAGTCGGCGGTCTTGTGGTTTTCATAACGCGAGACCACCCTGACCTGACTCTGGGATGAGAGCGCGAAAATGTTGTTCCGCACGGTGTTGTCCGCGCCGTAATGAAGATGATAGCTGTCGTTCCCGCAGGAAAACACGAGGTTCTTTTCGATCAGCATCTCAGACGAGCCCTCGTCCGGGTAGATGCCCCAGCCGCCGTAGCCGCCCTGGCCCGGGTCCGCCGCCACGTCGTGGATCACGTTGCCGGACAGGACCGTCCCGGGCTGTACGCCGAGAGTATAAATGCCGCCCATATCGGAAAGCCAGCCCTGACCTATGTTATATATAAGGTTGTCGGTTATTTTGTTGTTGTAAGTGATATTATCGGAGTAGCCCCAGACCCAGCCGACGGAGATCGCGGTGTAATAGCCGTCGTTTATCTCGTTATGGGACACCTCAACGGAGTTGGCGTGTATGACAAGCACTCCCACCGCATTGAAGAACACCCTGCCGTAGGAGGTGATAAGGTTGTTTGTAACGGTTATATTTTTGGAAACGTTCGGGGAATCTACGGGCTTATTTACCCCGCGGATATACACGGCCTGAGCGCCGAGGTTATTGAACACGCAGCTCTCTACCGAGGCGTCCGTCACGCCCTCGCCCATAAATACGGCGCAGGCGCCGATGTCCCTGAACTCGCAGTTTCTGATATGAGAATCCGCGCTGTGCCTTACAGAAAGCGCCGGAGTGGCGTCGTAAGCCGCCTGACTGGAGAGATCCTTCTCCGCGTTGCCCCTGGGGATGTTGAAGCCGTTGCCGCGGAAGAGTATCTCCTCGAACGAGATCCCGTCCGCGCCGTCGATATCTATAAGCGTCTCCAGAGAGGAGCCCCAGAGGGTCAGCGACCCGGCGCTCTCGCCCTCCTGCGGGATATACCACAGTTCGCCGGCGGCTTTGTCAAGATACCACTCCCCCGGGCTGTCGAGCGCCTCGCGGACGTTCTCCAGGAAGTACCTGTCGCCCTCCTTGACCCGCATGCTCGACGGACGGCTGAACACCAGTCTGCCGTCTTTGGCGTCATACGACCTGACAGTCAGCATCTCGTCCTTCCAGTAGTGCAGGATCCGCACGAGAGTATCGTTTGTAAGACTCACGTCTCTGAGGTCGGCAGTGTCCGCGTACATCGCGCCGTAGGACCAGTGCACGTCTGTTTCCTGCTCGGGATTGAGCTTGTCGGAATCGGAAACCGATTTTACATAGAAGTAACCCTTCTCGGGCAGCCGCGGACGGCTGAGCAGACCGCTCTCACCGAACAGAACGTTGAAATCCGCGTCCGTACCGACGGATTTTTTAAACGCCCGGACGCCGTTAATACTGCTCTCGGAAAAGCCGGTATACGGCGTTCCGCCGGTGAATACCACCCGTTCGCCGTTATACGCCTTATATGTAACGTCCTTTTTGTCCGAGGAGTCAAAACGGACCGTATCGCCGAAGGTATAGGTCCCTTCCCGGAAATAAACGGTCAACTGACCCGACAGGGTCTTAGCTTTTTTCTTCGCTCCGGCAAGCGTCGCCAGGGGCTTTGCTTTGGTGCCGGAAGCACTGTCGCTGCCGTCCGGCGCTACGTAAAGAGTTTTTCCCGCAGCCGCGAAAGAATACCCGGGAATTGCCATAAAACACACCGCTGTAATCACAGTTAATAAAACCGATATCGTTTTGCGATACATACAGTCCGCCCCCTTTGAGGACATGATTGTTATTGTGGCCGATTATTGGTTGGCGCGGTTGAATACGGATTTGCAGCCCGATTATTCGTCGGCACAGCTGAATACGGATTTACAACCTGATTATTCACCGGCGCAGTTGAATACGGATTTACAACCTGATTATTCATATCCTGCCACTGACGATAATTGACGTGATTTTGCGGTGTATTATCATATTTTGTATCCATACTCTGTTGAACACCGGGTGACTGAACATAAACATCCTGCGCAGCAATACCGGAGCCGCTGACGGCCCGTTCGATATCACAAACTTTATCAACCAGTTCACCAAAGCCATATAATATAGCGACACTCAGAAAACCGAGAATGGGACCGAAGACGATGCAACCTATTCCGCCTAATATAAATGGAATTTTAAAATCGTCATACGCGGTTGTGGCTAAGTAGAATAAAACTAATGCACCAATTACAGAGATCACATCAACCGTTATCTCCACGAACCTGCCGATACCTTTAAGTTTTTTTCCGATATTTTTATAACCGAACATTATTTTTTTACCTCCGATGATATTATAGTTTATTGTTTCTGTTTCTGAGCTCTGACAAAGTCATCTCAAATAAGTTTTTGTTTACTGATTCAAGGTTGGTACCTTCACTTACAGTGCAGTAATAGTTAAATCCTTTCAGCAAAACCAATAAGTCCATCCTGTTTGCTGACATAACGTTTCTTTTTAAAACGCTGTTCTCGCCGTTTGATATATAAAAAACCAGATCACTGATATCTGTACAGGAGGGAAAAACTCCTGATATTATAAAATCCACATATTTCAAAGCTTCAGCGTCCATGACTGAAGGCTCCATACTGTCAGCCTCGTCAATTATTTTCCGGTCGCATGCCTTTTGAATCGTCTGCCGGGTTCCCGCCCGGATAACGTCAGTACGTTGTTTGTCTGTTTTCGGTTCGGTCTATCCGATCATCATTTGTTTTGCTCCGCATTCGGGACAGAATCTGCAGGCCTGATTTATTTCCGCTCCGCATTGTGAGCAATACATAACTAATATGCCCTCCTTTATATCATATCATAAATTATTAATATCACAATTTACAATTATTGTCAATAACAACAAAATTTATATCGAAATAACAGGATTGAAAAATCCGGCATGATGAGAGCTCAGGACTCCGCTTTCCGTTCTCCGCTCTCCGCTCTCAGTCTTGCCGTCTGCCTCTGCGCTTTTACAAGACGGGCATAGATACCGTCCTTCTGCACCAGTTCCCTGTGGGAACCCACTTCGGCTATACGGCCCTTCTCTATGACCACCAGCCTGTCGGCGTTGCGCAGCGTCGCGAGCCTGTGGGCGATGGCGAAAGTGGTCCTGCCGCGGATCAGTTTTGCCAGAGCGTCCTGTATCGCGACCTCCGTTTCCGGGTCAAGGGCGCTGGTCGCCTCGTCGAGTATCAGTATCTCCGGATTGCGCAGCACCGCCCGGGCGATGCTGATCCTCTGCCGCTCGCCGCCGGAGAGATTATGCCCGTTCTCGCCGATGACCGTGTTGTAACCGTCCGGCAGCTTCATTATAAACTCGTGGGCGTTCGCAGCCTTTGCCGCGGCGATCACCTCCGCGACGGTCGCCTCCGGTCTGGCATAGATTATATTATCATAAACAGAACCCGCGAACAGGAATGTCTCCTGGAATACGACGCTGATTTTTTCCCTGTACTGCCGCTGCGGGATCTTCCTGATATTTCTGCCGCCGACGAGGATCTCGCCGGCGTCCGGCTCGTAAAGATGCAGGATCAGGTTGATAAGCGTGGATTTCCCGGCGCCGGAGTGTCCGACAAGGCCGATCATCTCTCCGCTTTCCACATGAAGATCGATATCCCGGAGCACCGGCTCGTACGCTTTGTATCCGAATTTTACTCCGCAGAAATCGATGTCTCCTGTCAGATCGGCTTCCTGCGCTTCGTCCGACGTTTCCTCGTCCTCCTTTTCATCCATCACCTCATACAGTTTGATAAGGCTTGTGACGAATTCGCCGAGGCGACGGGGCAAAGTGGAGAGCCAGCGCAGCGGCTGATAGATATAGGCAAGGAACAGCGTGAATTCCAGCAGCGCTCCCACGGTGATCGTTCCGCGCAGCGCCATTCTGCCGCCGAAATACAGCACGAAAAACTCGCCGATCCCCATAAAAAACGACAGGAACGGGAAGGTAAGCGCCCAGATATGTTCGTTGCTGACGGATATATCGCAGAGTTTTTTGGAAAGCCGGTCGAATTTCTCCGTCTCCCTCTGCTCGCTGCCGAAGGTCTTGACCACCCGGATGCCGCGCACTATGTCGTGCAGAACGGAATTGGAACGGGAATCGCACCGCCACTGCTTTTCATAGCGGATATGTATGAACTTCCAGAACTGCGATATGGCGAACAGCACCGCAGGGACCGGCAGGAACACCAGCAGCGTCAGGAAGGGGCTTATGCGCATCAGCAGGATGAACACCACGACGAACATTATGAGCTTTTCCATCGCGTACATCCCCTGCTCCGTGATGAAGCGTTTGACGGTCTCCGTGTCGCGGGTGACGCGCTTCATCAGGTCTCCCGCCGTCTTGCGAGACATCGAAGTGAGCGAAAACCGCTGTATTTTATCGTAGGTCTGAAGGCGCAGCCTTGCCGCCATGGACGTGCCTATCTTATTCGATCTTCTCTGGCTGAACATACGGAATATCTGCCCGATGATCTGCGTCAGCCCTATAAGGAAAACCGTGAGAATAATGCCTTTGATCGCGCCGGAGCCGGTCGCCTCCGGATTATTGAGATACCCGTCCACAAGTCTGCCGTTCAGCACCGGCAGAAGCGCGGAAGAAACGCTCGCGAGCGTGAGCAGCACCCCGGCGAAAGCGATCTTCGGGATATCCGGACGCAGCATTTTCACGGTCCTGCGGAAAAGATAATTTTTCTCCACGCAGAAAAGGCAAACATCCATCCCCTTCGCGTAATGCCTGCCGCACCTGGGGCAGACCCGCAGACCGTCTTTCCGGATGGCGATCTCCTCGCCTGTTTCTATATAGTGGTTCACGACCTTGCAGAACTCGCCGATCTCTTCCGCACAGCTCATGGAGAAGCGGCATACCGGGATATTTTCATATCCGTCGGACGAAGCGCCGCAGGGCGTCAGTTCCAGCGTCCCGCAGCCCGCCCAGGTGCGCTGGGTGAGTTCCTGTATGCCCGTCATTTCGAAAGATGCGGGAAAGCCGTCCCCCGCGTCCGCAGTAACGGTCCCGCCGGAGAATATCAGCCTGCCGTCGCACAGCGCGCCAGCGCTGTCAAGGTCAAAACGGACCTCCGATCTCATAGATTTATCATCTCCCCTGAGCTGTAGGGGCGACCCTGTGTGGTCGCCCGTCAGCGAGTCGCTATCTTGCGGGCGACCACACAGGGTCGCCCCTACACATCTAATTAATAAACGTACGGCTCCAGCTTCCGCCTGCTTTTCGCCGGGATAGAGCCGAGATCCGTGATACGGTAACGGTTTGCGTCAATATCCGTGATATCGATCCCTTCGCCGTTCATACGGATGCTTTTTGATATATCTTTTACGGTAAAACTCTTTTTCTTTCCGCCGATAGTCACGTCAAAATAGAACTGCCCCATCTTCTCCTTTATACTTTCGATGGAGTCGATGACCGGACAGTAATAGCGCATATCTAGCTCAGCGCGCATCAGCTTCTGCTGTTCCTCCGGGAAATCCGAAAGCTTTTCAACGATGCCGAGTTCCTTCCTGTCCACGTCAGAAACACAGAGATATTCATCGGGCTGCGACAGGGGCAGAGCCCTTGTCAGGATCACCCGTTTATGCGTTTCCCCGCGAATGACCGCGCCGAGAAAACCGTGCCCCGAATCGTTAAACGCAGCGTCTTCGGGCGTCAGAAATTCGGTTTTCAGAGTTTCGGGAGTTATATTCGTCATTTTTTCGTCCATAGTTCAGTCCTCCTGTTCGTCCGCAGGCATGGATTCGTCCACCGAAGAGAGTATTCCGGCGTTTTTCAGCATTTCCGCCTGGATCTTATACAGCTTGAAGAACGCGCCTTTCTGCCGTATAAGCTCATCGAAGGTGCCGTTCTCGACGATCGCGCCGTCCTCTATCACCGCCAGACGGTCCGCGTCCCGCAGGGTCGACAGCCTGTGCGCGATGGCAAGGGTCGTGCGGCCATTCTTCAGCTTTGTCAGCGACGCCTGGATATTGCGCTCTGTCTCGGTGTCCATGGCGGCGGTCGCCTCGTCCAGTATCAGGATCTTCGGGTTCTGTATGATCGTCCGGGCGATGGATATCCGCTGCCTCTCACCGCCGGAGAGCTTCCTGCCGCCCGAGCCGACGCGGGTCTCGTAGGCGTCCGGCAGCTTCATAATGAAATCGTGGGCGCTGGCGGCCTTCGCCGCGGCGATCACCTCGCTCATATCCGCGTCAGGCTTTGCGTAGCGTATGTTGTCTGCGATAGTTCCGATGAACAGATAAATATCCTGCGAAACGAGACCGACGTTTTCCCGCAGCTCCGAAAGTTTCAGATCCCGCACGTCGATGCCGTCTATGGTTATCGCTCCTTTTTTAGCGTCGTAAAGTCTGGCTATCAGGTTGGCGATGGTGGTCTTGCCAGCGCCGGTCTTGCCGACGATCCCCAGCATCTCTCCCGCTTCGACGCGGAGCGACAGGTCTTTGATCACGGGACGAGCCGGTTCGTATTCAAAGCACAGTTCTTTTATGTCTATTTCGCCCCGCAGGTCGCAAAAACCCACTGCGTCCTCTTTTTCGGTGATCTCCGGCTCCGCGTCGCATATCTCGAATACCCTCTGGGCGGAATCGGCGCACCTCGCCCACCAGTTCGACACCCAGGAAAGGAAGTCAAAGGGCTCTATCAGCATTTCGAAATAAACGACGAAGCTCAGAAGCGTGCCGGTGGTCATTTCACCCTTCGCGACCATGACGCCGCCCGCTCCCAGCACTACGGCAGAGAGTATAATGATGATCATCTCTATCATCGGGAACGCTGTCGCCTCATACAGATTCAGTTTCAGCTCCGCCTTGCGGAAATTCTCGCTGACGTTCTCAAAACGCCCGTATTCGTCATCCTCTTTCGAAAACGCCTTTATGATCTTCTGACCGTTTATATTGTCGCTGACCATCGACGATACCTTTGACGCGAAGAGCCAGGACCTGTGGTGCATCCCGCGGAAGACCTTGTCTCCGAAATAAAGGATCGACAGCACTATCGGTATAGCCGCCAGCACGATCAGCGTCAGCCGCCAGTTCATGAAGAACATCAGACCGATAACGCCGATGATCGTGGCAGTATCTATGATTATACTGGGAACGCCGTCTATGAAGAACCAGTAGATATTGTTGGAATCCCGCACCACGCGCTCCATCAGCGAACCCGTCTGCTTGGAGGAATAGAAATTCAGCGACAGCCGCTGCATGGCGCGGAAGATGCGCACCTTGATATCATAAGTGACCTTCGGCATGATCGAGGCGGTAACGTACTGCTGGACCACGTTCGCGCATGTGTGCAGGAGCCGGATACCGAAGATCGACAGCACCAGGACTCCCAATGCCTTTATCTGCTCCGTGAGAGGATTCCCGTCGGGATTTGCGAGCACCTTATCGAACAGAGCTCTTGTGCCGATCTGCGGCACGAATACAGCAACGGCGGTCGCCAGCAGCATGAACAGGATGATAAGAGCCGCCTGCGGCACGTATCCGCCGAAAAACTGAAACAGACGCTTCGCCGTGGCGCTTGTCTTGTCGTGCTTTTTGCAGTAATCCTTCCCGGGCGGGCATGGCTCGCCGCAGACCTTGCATTTGCCGTCCTTCTTTCCGTCGTCCGGCGGCAGCTCGAAATCTCCCTTTGTTTTATAATCGTTGAACGCGTTGGCGAATACGTCGGTTTCGCCGAGCTTTCCTACGGAAAAGCGGGCGAGCATATGAAGCTCTCCGTTCTTTTCCGTCAGAAGCGCCCCGGTCGAAACGTATTTTTCGCATACCAGTTTATCGACTTCGTCAAGCGGGAGTGCGCTGATACCGTCTATGTGAACGCTGACTTCCGGCTTGCCGTGTTTCCGTTTTTTTCCGCCGATCTCTTCCGTGCCCCAGGCGCAGTAAAGCCCATTATCGTCAAAGCAGATCCAGGCGTCTTTATATTCGCCGTCGGGCGCCATATCGCACCGGCAGCATAATTTCAGATCGGTTGTGCCGAGGCCGGCAGAGCGCAGCGCCTGCAGCTCCGGCTCGGTAAAAGCCCCCCGTTCCCGTTTGGGCGGCGGTGCCTTTTTGTCTTTTTTGTTTTTCATTATTTACATTATATATCAAAAAGACGGCGCCGTAAGATCACGGCGCCGCGCATACTGCATGCATTGCTATTTCCGTCCGGAAAAGCGGAAGGCGCACCGTGACATATTGCTGATTATGTAAGTATTCGTCATTGTCATTGTGCTCGCCTCCTTTCCATGCGGGAATAAAATGTTTTGTTGAGTTTGATTACCTGTCACCGGGATCAATCATCGTCTTCCTCTTTTTTCCTTGTCTTATAGAAGACATAGCCCGCTGCAACCATCAGGACTCCTACGGCGACCACGCCGAATTCGCCTGTCTGGGACATAGGATCGGGCTCCGTTTCCTGGACGGTGGTGGTCTCGGAGATCGTAGCCGCAGCCGTGGTCGTAGTGGTTGTTGTTGTGGTGGTCGTGGTAGTAGTGGTGGTAGTTGCAGACGCTGTGTTGTTATTGGCTGCGGCAGCGGTCGTGGTAGTGGTGGAAGTCGAGCCGTTGACTGACTGGTCGTCTGCCAGGGTAATGACCGGACGTACGCCGTGGATCTCTGTAACGTCGAAAGCGACGGCATCGCCTGCGTTGCCGGAATCGTCAACGCCCTTTGCCTTGTCGGTCGCGGCATCATCCGAAAGCCACAGGGAATTGTCCGCCAACCCCATAGCGTTCGCAAAATCCGAAGCGGTCGCCTTACTGACGCTCGTGTAAGTACCGGAGGTCAGCATAGTGATGTCCGAAGAGCTGAATTTATAAGCGTTCGAAAAGTCGGCAAGGACCCTGAACTCATTATTGAGCCAGCTTTTCAGCGAACACAATCTCCAGGCGCTCGATCCGGTCAGCGCGGAAGGATTGTATATTTTCGCGTCAATGATCGCGTCAGTGACGTACATATTCGAAGTGCTGACACGCGTCCACTTGATCGGCTCGAAAAGGAACGCCGCCTCTTCACCCTGAACGTAGCCGTAAGGCTCGCCTGCGGTGAATGTCACGAATCTGTACTTTTTGCCGCCAACAGCTACGTCTTTGTAATCATATTCACAGGTCACGTTCCCGGCTGTGGTATAACTTCCCTTGGATGCGGTTCCGTTATAATTGGCCTTTTCAGCCTCGGACATACCGGCAATAACGGCATCATACTCGGCTTTCAGCAGCTTTTTCTGCGGATAAGTACCGAATTCTATCGCACTCGGCGCGGCTGCCCCGGTGCCCGTCATGCCTATAACGAGCCCCATGGCAAGGGTCATGACCATCAATACCGAAAGGATAACGGCGACGGTGCTTTTTGCTTTTGTCATACAGATACACTCCTTTACATTAAGCCTTGTATCATCATATCCCAAAAGCCGCCGATTGTCAATACATTTCGAATATTCTGTCAATTTGCGTAAAAAAAGGAGCTTTGAGTTCTGAGCTTTGAGATAAATGCCGTTGCCGCCATTATATCCTTCCCAAAGCTCAGAACTCAAAGCTCAGAATTCATAGTTCGGACCTATCCCGCTTCCGGCACTTTGACCATCCTCGGGAACTGCTCCTTTGTGAAGCCGAGCGAATAAGCTATTCTCGTTACGATCTCGAAGTTGCGCAGAACCTCGCCGTCCCAGATCAGCCTCCTGGAGCCGTAGACCAGCACCGGCACGTTCATGGCGGAATGGTCGTCCCGGGTGAACATCCAGGAGCCGTCCTCCTGTTCGGTGATCTTGCCCGTCTCATGGTCGGCGGAAATGACAATCAGCGTATCGCCGTCCGCCTTGGCGTAATCGAGCATATCGGAGACCACAAGGTCGAATTCCTGAAGAGCTTCCACCATGCCCGCGTCGTCGTTCGCGTGCGATCTCTTGTCTATATGGGCGCCCTCGATCATCAGGAAGAAGCCCTCGTCTGTGTCGTCGAGCAGGTCGACGGCCTTGTTCGCCATCTGACGCAGAGTCGGAGTCACTTCATTGACGTTGTCAAGATGCCAGACGGCTTCCGTGAACTGCCCTATCGAGCGGCTGCCGGGCTCCAGCGCTTCCATCTCTGCAAGGGTGGAGAAATACTGATACCCGCCGGCTTCGCAGCCCTCGGGAGTGACGGAAGCGGACGCCGTGCCCCAGATAAGGTCGAAATCCGACGCCATCTGCTGCAGGCTGATGTCCTCCTCGTTGCCGCGGGCGCTGGTATGGGCGGTGAAAGACGCGGGCGTTGCGCCGGAGGTGCTGTCCGAGGTGATGACGCCGGTCATCATGCCGCGCTCCTCGCAGAGCTCGGTTATGCTCATGGGGTAAGTGGCCACGGCGTTCTTGTCCCACATATAAACGCCGACTTCGCCGTTGCCGGTCCTTACGCCGCAGGCGAGAGCCGTGCCGCCCGCCGCGCTGTCTGTGACGATATCGCTCAGGGAGCTGGTTTTGGAGCGCCCGTGATAAGGCAGGGTGTCCATTGCCAGGTCTATGCCCAGATCGTGTTTCGTCTTTTCAAGGTGATTGGGCCCCATGCCGTCGCCGATAAGGTAAATGACGTTCTTTATCCCGGCTTTTGCGTAATACTCCGGCGCGCGGGTATTATAGGAAGTCTTCAGCGCCAGGTTCGGCATGAAGAACACGAGCATCGCCGAAAGAACGGCAAGAAATTTCTGCGCAAACATAATATACCTCCGAAAAAAGAAAAATTTCCATATTATTTCTGTATAAGTTTACCGCTGAACGGTCGATTTGTCAATAGAAAATGCTTTAAGTGGCTGTGACAAACTAAAAAATCATTTCACAGCCGATTAAAGGCGCTGTATGACAGGAAGAAAACACAGATCACAGCGGGATTTTTACCGGATTACTCCCCCCCGGCGCAAGCGCCACCCCCCTCACAGAGGTGGGCCTGGAAAAGGCTCCCTCTCTGAGGTCGGGCTGCGCCCACGCCCAATTAGCGCGGGCTGGCGGCGAAGCCGACTGAGGGAGTCATTTCCCGGCAATCCAACGCTTTCCGTGAAGATGTCAGAAAAAGGTTCCGGAGGAGGCTTTCGCCCCCTCCGGACAGTGTTTTCTGATGCCGGCTGACAGGTGCGGTATCGCCTTAATTGTGCTCCTGTACTCTGCGCGGATCTGCCGCCTGTTTTCTGTTGCCTGACGCCTGATGATCAGGCCGCTTTATCAAATTGCTGCTGAAGTTTCGCCGAGAACCGGAGTATCTGCCTCGCGTCGTCGGCGAGGACCTGATTGTTTCCGTCCACGTCCGCCGCTTTTTGCTGATTTTCGTCAAGGTCTTCAAGCTTTGCGGAGAAGCGAAGAGCAAGCCGTGCGTCGTCCGCGAGGATCTGACCGTTGCTGTCGACGTCGCCGGGGGCGTACGTCTTGCCGATTTCCGGGATCTCCGTCCCTGACGGCCCGTTTATAACAAGATTATTGCTGTCAGTTATTTTAATCAATGACTGTGAGATTGCAGATTGAAGATTAACTTTCAAGGCAGGGCGAACGCCTAAATAGGTGAAGTTGATATAGTCGAGGCAGTCGTTGAAGACGTAGCCATCGTATAAGACGATGTCTGTATCGTAGTATTTATAGGGAGTGCGCAGATACCAGTACGACGCATCGCTCCAATAGAAGCCCGTCGAGCTACCCACGCACCCCAGTCCCTGACATCTGGCGTAATCCGTACCGTAAGCGATACGGTTGGTGTCCGCGCCGGAATTGTCATCCGAACTGAAACCGTACGAAGGATTCAATACGTCGGCTCCTGAAAGAAGGAACACCTTGTCCTTTGTAGGGTCGGCGTCATATTCCGACGAATAACCTGACGGCATGGTCAGCGAGGTAGTTTTGATATAACTCTTCTCCGCGCTGAACGCGGTATCATAGAAATCGCCGTTCATCCACGAACGCAGCGAGGAATACGCCCAGTTTGAGACATAGTGCGTATAGCTTTGATCGCCGTAGTAAGAATAAGAATCGTTGTTTTTATCATAATTTGTATAATGCACGTAATGGAACGGCTGACTGTCGATCAGATTCTCCGCCATCAGCAGCCCTTCGTTTGCGTCCAGCACCCGCCAGACTATAGGATCAAACTTAAACCAGTATACTTTGCCGGGCTCATAGCCGCTGTCATCCTGAAAAGTATAATCACTTGATCTCCAAAAGTCAAACGGTCTGTAATGGGTGAACGTCACCGCCCTGTAGCGCTCGCCGGCAAGGGAGACGTCAGCGTATTTCATATAGTTGTCCTGCTTGCCGTCGCAGTAATAATCATAATACGTCCAGTTTAATGACTGGGAATTGAGCTCAGCAAGCAAAGACGGATCGATCACGCTTGTCTGCGGGTAAGAACCGAAAGTCACAAGCGTGCCAGTTATGATCTCCTCTGCGGAAGCGGCAACGCCCGGAACGATAATGACCCCGGCGAGCATTATAACAGTCAGAATGATCGAAATGACTCTTTTCATGGATATATCTTGTATGATATAGTCGAAGCTACATCATACCCTTTCTAAAGATTTACGCTCAACTCTTAGGAAACGCAACCAAAAAGCTGAGGGAGCGTAGCGAGTGAAGCTTT
>JAILQN010000208.1 GCA_024699005.1 Clostridia bacterium | reverse complement strand
ACCGATACCTGCTTCATTGCAGAGAACTAATAACTCATAACTCATAACTCAGAACTAAAAAACATCCGCCCGTGGCGCAATTGGATAACGCAGCAGATTCCGATTCTGGAGAGTGGGGGTTCGAATCCCTTCGGGCGGGCCATCAAAAAAACGCCTTTTGTCTACCGACAAAAGGCGTTTTTTTGAACAATGTGTTCCGCTCTCGCGGAACGTGATGTTTACTATGCAAGTGATGTGCCCTTCGGGCGTGATGTGTGCCTGCGGCACGTGAGCGGAACACATCACATCACTTTGCGGCAAAGCCGCAAACATCAATTTGCATTCGTAGTCAAATATGGGATCATCGAAGCGAGCCGTTTGAAACATTAATGCTTTTACGAAAGAGCAATCACAGCCGGAGGTGAGAAAATTATTGCGGAGCGTCCGGTTTCTGTACTCCGCGCAACATAGAATGTGTTTAATGATTAACCCGCGGTTTTCTAATCAATTATGATTCAAAAGGAAAATACTTCTGAGCTAGGAATGCCGCGCCATGAGCCGCACTATGCCGGGGAGCTCCCACGCGCACTTGCGGCAGCGCCTGCTGTAGCAGCGATAACGTATGCGCTCTAATAAAGTCGAAATAAGTGAAAATACTTCCGGTTAGAGCCACTTCACCTGCTTGCAGATTGGATTTTTTCCAAGCCGCAATCACAAGATCCGCCAAATCCTGCGATGCTTTTTCTGCGATGGCGAATGCCGTTGCATCATTCTGCAATAAGGCGGGCAGCAAAAGAGGGGCTAATGCTGCTATCTGCGATTTACCTGTTTCCGGCGCGTATAACCATGTGATCAGATCTTTGGGTTCATTGATGCCCAATTGCCGGAGAACCGATTCCGTCAGACATGACTGCGGGCCGCGCCCGTCAAGCGAGTGGGAAACAGCAATCAGGATATCTCTGCCTATCGCATACCCGCTGCCGACGTCATCGATTAGATAGCCAAACCCTCCGCTTCTGAAAGGGTTGCCCGCTGAGTCTTTTCCAAAACACACCGATCCGGTTCCTGCAATGAGTATTGCTCCCGGTCCGTTTACCGCTCCGGCAAGCGCGATCTCCTGGTCTCCCATCAATTGCAAATTGCCGGAATACTGATTCTCACGCACGGTTTTTTCGATCAGTTCTGCTGCGTTTCGGTTGCTGATTCCTGCAATGCCGATTACCAAGCCGCAGCAGGAAGCCAATCCCCCGTCGCGCAACTTCATAAAATCGATGCAGTCACACACGGTGGTTTTTACCGTATCGGCAGAGGAGCCATTGAGGTTGAGAGGCCCGAAATCTCTCTCATCCAGTACCGTGCCCTTGCCATCGGTGATACACACTCTCGTTTTGCTTCCGCCGCCATCCCATCCGCAATAATACATTATGACTCATCCCTCCTATGAAGTTGAAGTGTCTTTTTGATGTGATCTTGCCCAACAGAAAGCGCCTTCTTCGCTTCTTCCGCGTCAAGCCCCAGCAGCAGCATCACAATTGCGGTTTTGCAATGATAGCCGCAGTTTTCCAAAGCGGCTCTGACTGCCGTTTCGTTCTCTCCGGTAGCAGAACAAACGATGGAAACGGCGCGATGAACAAGTTTCTCATTGCTGGCTTTTACGTCCACCATCAAGTTACTGTATACCTTTCCCAACTTAACCATCACGCAGGTGGAGATCATATTCAGCACCATCTTCTGGCATGTGCCGCTTTTAAGCCTGGAAGAACCGGTGATGACTTCGGGGCCGGGGATGGGCGCAATCGTGAGATCGGCATGACGTGACAACTCGCTGTTCTTACAGCAAACCAATGCGATCGCCGGAGCTTTCAGGGATCGGGCCCGATCCATTGCGCCGATCACGTATGGCGTTCTGCCGCTTGCTGCGATTCCCACCAGAACATCGTTGGAAGAAAAATCATTCGCCTGCAGATCCTGTGCGCCGAGCAAATAATTGTCCTCCGCTCCCTCCACGGCCTTGAAAAAAGCAGATGGACCGCCTGCGATCAGACCTACCACCAACCCGGAGTCCACTCCGAACGTCGGAGGACATTCGGAAGCATCCAACGCTCCTAAACGTCCCGAAGTGCCTGCGCCGCAGTAAAACAATCTGCCGCCTGTACGGAGTTTTTCATAGATGATATCAATGCCGAAAGCGATATCCGGCAACACATTCCGTACTGCTTCGGCGCAGAGGAAATCTTCGGAGTTCATCAGTTCAACCATGTCCCGTGTGGACATGGTATCGATCTCCATTGAGCGCGGATTCCGTTTTTCCGTGTCGATTTTGCGGATATCTATTGCCAACGACATACATCTCCCTTTATCCTATATCGATTCGATTGTACCACGTCTCAGAGCTATTTGCAATAATTATTATTAGATTATCGAATAATGAGATACCGAATCATCCGCAGCAGTATTCCGTGCGAACCCGATAACAAGCCTGACCATCTTTTCTCATTCTTGAATTAAGATGTTATTGACAAAATTATTATTCTAATTTATATTAATAAACGAGAAAGAATCGAAAGAGGCATATGGATAATGAAAAACAAATATGTGTTTATCAGCTATTCGACAGAAAACATTAAAGAAGCGGAATTGGTCAGAGAAGTTCTTTCCGATAAAGGTATCCTCTGTTGGATGGCGCCTCATTCAATCCCGTTTGGATCAAACTATTCCACAGAGATTTTCGATGCTATCTCGGACTGTTTTGTCTTCGTTCTCTTATTATCCAAGGAGAGCATGAGTTCTGATTTTGTGTCCAAAGAACTGGATCTGGCTGTTTCGAATCACAAATACATTCTCCCCGTCAATCTTGACGGGGAGAACCAGACAAATTCATTTAAGTTTTATTTGTGCAACGTGCAGGTAATCCCGATAGACAATTCTCTCAAACAAACAGCAGAACGATTGGCCGACTTTATTATCAGCAGGAACGACACCACAAAAGGAAAAACAATACGGCTTGCTCAAAAGTACGAAAAGCCTGCTGTCAGCATTCATTTTGAAGCTGAAGTCTTGGAGCGATTGGATCAGTTGTTTTCGATCAACAATGTGGTCTGTATCAGCGGCATGGGGGGGATGGGAAAATCAGCATTGGCTAAAAGCTACATCAAATCATTGATGGATAATAATAAACTTGACGTTGTCTCTTACAACAGTTGCCCGGGGAGTATTTCTCAGGCGATATCCATGATTCCTCTGGAAGGATTGGATGATGAGGAAATAATCGATGAAGGCGCAGAATCAAAATCGACGGAAGACGTAATGTCTATCCTGTATCAAAAAAAGCTGTCTTTGTTAAAAAACCTGCGTCGTGAAACAATTCTGGTTTTTGATGGATTGAACGTATTAGACTATGAAGGATTGGAATCACTGGACCAATTGGATTGCAGAGTTCTGATTACGACAAGATATCATTTTGATGATTATCCGGAGTTGCGGATGGAAGATATAATGTCTTTTGAAAATCAGAAGGCATTATTCTTACAGTATTATGAAGATTTTTCAGGCTCAGAGGAAGATACAAGATATATCAATAAAATTATTGAAGTGACGGGTGGACATGTCCTGACAATAAAGCTGATCGCGTTGTATCTGAATGCGACCGGTATGCTGCCGAAAGAGCTATATGAAAGATTATTCAGTAAAGGTTCCGTGATATTGAACACAAACGAAAAAATCGCGTATAAGCACAGTTATCAAACGATCGATGAACACATTTCCGAATTGTTTCAGATGACAGAATTGTCATCAGAAGAAATGCGGATTATGCAGGAGTTGTCTTTTGTCCCCAATTTCGGCATTTCAAAACGTCAGTTTCGGCTGTGGACACCCGAAGGAACAATGACCTTTGTAGATCAACTTGTCAAGAGAGGGTGGGTGCAAAACAACAAAGGAATTATCGGACTGCATCCTATCATTCATTCTATGACAAAAGAAAAGCGTCCGAAACAGTTAGAGGAGCTTTCCGGTTATTTTGCATCTATTATATCTTATCTGGATATAAAATCGTTGGATTCTATTCCGCAGCGGCAGAATGCAGCGCTTCTCGCCGAGTATTTGGCAGATGAAATCAAAGAATCAAGCCTGTTGACGTGCAAATTATATCTTGCAATAGGAAGATACTTAAATGATTACGCCTATTGGCTTCTTTTTGGGGCCAGAAATACTTATCAGTTTACCCATTTCACACAGGCTTACAATAAAGATGAAAAGTTTTTAGAGCAGTTTTCTTTGGCGGAGTCAACATTAAAAAAAGGGATTTCAGTCTGCAATGAGATTAAATGCGGGAACCGGAATGGTATTCAGGCAAGACTTTACAGTAATCTTGGCGCAACGTATTATAACATGAGACACTTTGACGATGCAGTTTTATGCCATCAGAAAGCGCTGGCATTGCGTACGGAGGAATTAGGGGAAGCTCATTTTGAAACGCTTACAAGCCGCAGACGTTTAGGCGCGAGCTATCTCGAAATTGAACAGTATGACGCTGCTTTTACGTGTTATCACAGGAATCTCGAATTGCTGATCGATAAGAAAGCAGATGCTGCAGAGATTTCAAAAGCGAATTACGACTGTGGAAAAGTGTTTTTATACAAAAAGGATACGGAGCCGGCGCTCCCCTATCTGCTTCGCGCCATACAGGAATTAGAAAAGGCAGCGCCGGATAAGGTAGATTCATTAGGCGCCGCAGAATTGTATTATGTTACTGCTAAGGTTATGTCAGATGCAAACAAAACAAACAAAAACGATTCGCAAGAGACAGCTTCAGCTTTGCTGTCAAAGGCAAAAGGCTACACGGACAAGCTGGATTCCGCTGCAAGCGATGAATTGAAGGATCTTATTCTGCAGCTCGGACAACAAAAAAACTCCTGCGGTTGATCCTGTTTACGGATACCGGAGACGAACTGGAACAATCAAGACGGTTGCAGAACCGCCGGAAAAAACTGCGCGGCAACATCTGCAGTCTTCTGATTGTCAGATGCCTTACAGTCAAAAATCAACCGTAAGCTTTCTCCTGCCAGGAAAAACAATCACAACCACAATCAAAATCAGGGGACGGTTCCATGATTGACGGCAATTGGTTATACTTTGCGCATTTCCAGGGAGTGTTATGCCGGCAGACAGGGGGGTGTATCAAAGATTTAACGATTTCCCTCATTTTGTTAAAACAGCATTCTTTAGCCAAACAAAAAACACCCTTCACGGGTGTTTTTTTGGCTTACAAAAGAAGGGATTCGAACCCTGAGAGGGTGAGCCGCGTTAAGAAAACGCTCCGGTGGAGCGTTTTCAGCGGCGAAGTCCGCAGCGGCTGTGCCTCAAGGGATGAAAAAGCGTATTTTGTCTAACGGACAAAAGCGATTTTTTCAGCGAAATCCGCCTTCAACGGTAAAAGGACAGATTTCATTTCACCATAAATTCAGTTTAAATACGTATTATAAAGGCACGCACTGTAAACAGAAAAAGAGTTGTAATTCCATTGCTCCTGTGATAGAATAAACTTATAAAACGGCTTTTTCACCGAAACAGGCCGGAATGTATATGCAAAAATTCAATGTTGCGCTTGTCTGACTTGGTTTCGACGGCCCGTTTGCCGCCGTCTGTAAAGAACATCCCCTCGCCGGGGAGCCGACTCTGTACGGCCCGAATGCGGACCGGCTGAAACAGACGCCGGCTTTATCAACGTCACAATATGCGGTTTTACCTTAAAAGGAGGTCTGATGACAATGAAACGAATCCCTGAACGCGTATTATCTCTCTTTCTTGTGTTTGTGATGCTTGCGACTTTTGCTCCGCTGCATTTTCAGGCAGATGCTGCCGCGCTCATTGCCGGCGACGTCAATTTTGACGGCAATGTGAGCGCCGACGACGCCCGTCTGGCTCTGCGCGCCTCCGCCAGGCTGGAACAACTTTCTGCGGACCAGACAAAATGCGCCGACGTCATCCGGGACGGAAAGGTGAGCGCCGACGACGCGCGTCTGATCCTGCGCGCCTCCGCCAGACTGGAAACGTTAGAGCCAATTACCACGGAAATGCAGCGCGCCACGCTGACCGGCGACGACCTCGCCCCCTACCGTTCTGACGATTATGAAATATTACAGCTGGATTCCGTCACGGACGGTTACGGTTCCCACGTGATCCTTGACGATTACGTAACCATTACATTCGATCTGCCCGACGGTCTTTCTGAACAGGAAAAGCTGTCATACGCGGGTGTGTATTTCAACGACGACAACGAGCCTTTCTATCTGCTGCCCGATCCCGACGCGCTGACGGAAAACAAACTGAGCTTCCGGACGCTGCATTTCAGCATCTTCGGCGCCGTAAAGCCCAGCGAGGAAAAACAGATCGAGCTGTGGTGCGACCGCGCCGCCGCGCAGGACGTGTCCAGGCGCATCTCCGAGGCGGATATCACGCCGCAGTTGACGGATATGATCGGCGACGCGCTGAACAACTACGGCTTCGGCAAAAACCAATACGCCGGAGAGGTAGTCCGCTATCTCTTCTCCCACGACACCAAGGGCGAAATATTTACCGCCGCCGTGGACGGCGATATGGAGGCTCTGCGGTCCAAGGTGATCAGCGGCACGGGTGAGTTCTTCCTCGGGAAATTCCTCAAAGGCGAAGGCGATGACGTGGTCACCCAGTCCTTCGGCGACCACGAGGCGGCGATCCGCAAGAGCATGAAAGATAAGGACTACGCCACCGCCGCGCTGGAGATCGTCAAGAACATCGAAAAAAATATGTTCCCCGCCGTCAATTATACGGAGAAGTTCGCCGGGCTGGTTGACAAACTGGCGGACGTCTGGGCTGACGACATGATGAACGAGCAGTACGTCACATACAAGCGTATAATGGAGAAGAACGGCTACGTTTCGGACGACGACTGGGCAATCATCTACACTCAGCTTCGGGGCGCCGCCAACCGGCTGAGCAGCAAGGGCGTGGGCGAAAAAGAACTGCGGGCGAAATTCGAGCAGCGCTGGACCCACGGCGCAGACATCAGCGCAAAAAAGGATGCGATGATGAAGTTGGTCCGGACCTGGCAGAGCGACAACCTGCTGGACGATATATACTGGGTCCGCCCGGGCAGCCAGGGAAAGCGTCCCGGGGTCACTGATAAGCTCAGTTCCCTGCTTGCGATCCGCGAAATGCTCGTCAAGGAATACCTGACGGTCAACGGCAGCTTCCGTAAAGGCAAAAACTACGAATTGAGCACAAACGACGAATTCATCGAAGAAGCGCTGTTCCGATGGGTCACGCTGGGGCCTGACCGCCGGTCTGAGTTTATGGACTGGCTGCGGGAAGAGGGGCTTCTCGATACACCGCCCCTTACCTACCCGCCGGAATACGCCTGGGTCCTGGTGGAGACCCGGGTGGAAAAAAACGATAACACGGATACCGGCGTTTACCGCACCACCTATTCCGCGTCGGAGAAATCCCACACGATAAAAAACGAATACATCTGGGAGGAAGACAACTACCAGAGCGCCACGTTCACCGCCACCTGCACTGCACCGCCCACCGTGATCCGCGACGGCGATACCGTAAAAATGCATCTGTCTATTAAGATGGGCGGCAACGACAAAGACTTCCACTGGAGCGGCGACGCCTGGGTCAGGCGCGACCGGCCGGATATAGGACTGGGAAGCAGATATGTGGATTCAATTTATTTCGACGCGGCAGAGAAAGGCGAACCGGGAAACTGTCATGTGGACGCCATCGGCGACTGGGGCAATGAGCCGGTCCGGATTCCCTCCGCAGACGTAAGCCGTACCTTCGGCGGTCCGGCCTCGGAAAGACCGCTGAAGATGCCGGATGAAAGCTACAGGATCGGAATTTACTTCTGCGGCTGCGGCGCGCAGACCGTATGGGTTTATGAATGGCAAATCGTTACGGAGGATTAAATGAAAAAAGCGTCTTTTGTCTGACGGACAAAAGCACTTTTTTCAACGAAATCCGCCTGCAGCGGGTGACGGACGGATTTTCATTTCACCAAAGGCGCAGGCCTTTGATTTCACCGCGGCGCGAGC
>JAILQN010000171.1 GCA_024699005.1 Clostridia bacterium | reverse complement strand
TCGCCCTCCTCGATCTCGCCGTCGCCAAGGATGGCGTTGACGCGGTAGCTCTTTCCGGAGAGCTTGGCTGCCATAGCCATACCGCAGGCGGCAGATATGCCCTGTCCCAGAGAGCCGGTGCTCATATCCACTCCGGGGACGTGGTTCATATTCGGGTGTCCCTGGAGATAGGAATCCGTGTGCCGGAGAGTCTGAAGATCATCCCACGGGAAGAAGCCCTTAAGAGCCAGAACGGAATAAAGTGCCGGAGCCGCGTGTCCCTTGGAAAGCACAAGTCTGTCCCTGTCCGGGTCGGAGGGATTCGCGGGATCCACCTTCATATCCACGCCGTAAAGGTAAGCAAGTACCTCTGCGATATCCAGACTGCCGCCCGGATGTCCGGACTTTGCGTTATAAGTACCGATGATTATACCTTTGCGGATCTTGTTCGCATCCAGCGCGAGCTGTTTTTTTAATGAAGCGTCCATTTCAGAGACCTCCTGTGTGAATTTTGGGTTTTGATTATATAATGGTTATTGATAATAATATCATTCAAAAATCAACGACATTATTTCGGGCGGATTGAACATCCGGGGGACCATATAATATCCGTCCAGACCGGACGACAGGAACATCCTCGTGCCGTTTATCGCGTATTCGCCCTTTGTGAACTCCGGGAAGAACCCCTGTTCCGGGCAGAACAAGCCGCCGACAAAAGGCAGCCGCCACAGCCCGCCGTGATCGTGCCCCGAAATAACTGCGTCGATATTCCAGTCGTCGTTTTGCCCCCGGGTATATATGAGCGTATTGGGCCGGTGCAGTATCAGTATGCTGACCCTGTCCGTATCCTCAAAATCCCTCATGAATCTATAGACCGCGGACCCGTGCCAGTGTTCGCCGTAGTCCTCCGGATATATACCGTAATCAAAAATACCGCCTATCCGGATTTTGCCCTGAGGCAGGTCACGGTCAATATATCCGCCGTCAAAATAAACCGCTCCGGCGCTTTGCGCAAGCTGCTTATGATTTACGCCCGCCTCAACGTCCGTGCGCATATCGTGGTTGCCCGGAGTGAAGTACACGGGAGCGAGTTCCGAAAGATCGCCGATCAGGGAGCAGGCGGCGTCGCAGGTCGTCCTGTCAAAAGTTTTATCAAAGAAATCGCCCGCGAGCAGGATCATATCCGGGTCGGTACCGGCGACAGCGCGGATGAGCCGTTTGTTGCCGCGTCCGAACCGGGCCGTGTGAAGATCGGACAGAGCAGTCACCCTCAGGGGCGCGCAAAGCCTGCCGGTGCCGACGCGATATTCCGAAACAGTCAGCATGTTGTCGGATATCGCGGCGGAGATTAGCGCGGCAAACGCCGCGGCGCCGATGGCGACAGATGCTTTTTTCATCATAGTTTTTTCAGGAAGTTCCGGAAATACTCAGGAAGCGGAGAATCAAAATCCATAAACTCACCCGTGGCCGGATGAATGAAACCGAGGGTCTTCGCGTGCAGGCACTGTCCGGCAAGACCGCATGCGTTTTTCTCGCCCCCGTAAACTGTGTCCCCCGCGACAGGATGTCCCATGTACGCGCAGTGTACGCGTATCTGATGGGTGCGCCCGGTCTCGAGAGCGAATCTGCAGAGAGAAAACTTATCAAAACGTTCGAGTATTTGATAATGCGTCACGGCGGGACGGGGATTTATGCCGTTAACTGCCTGTTTTTTACGGTCGTGAGGAGATCGGCCCAGAGGCGCGGAAATAACGCCCTCGTCTTCTTTGAAACCTCCGCGGACCACAGCCATATACTCGCGCTTCATAGAGTGAGCTTTCAGCTGCTCCGCCAGAAAGATATGCGCCTTATCGTTTTTGGCAACCACCAGCAGCCCGCTTGTGTCCTTGTCTATCCGGTGTACTATGCCCGGGCGTATTTCGCCGTTGATGCCGGAAAGACTGTCTCCGCAGTGATACATAAGCGCGTTCACCAGGGTGCCGGCATAATTGCCCGCCGCCGGGTGGACCACCATTCCCTTGGGCTTGTTTACCACGATAACGTCAGTATCCTCGTAAACGATATCGAGCGGGATATCTTCCGGCAATATATCAGCGGCTTCCGGTTCCGGAAGTTCGATCCGGACCGAATCTCCCTCGCGGAGTTTAAAGGCTTTGGCGGTAACTGAGCCGTTCACGAGCACGTTCCCGGTTTCGATAAGCTTCTGCGCCGCGGAACGGGAGATATCCTCCACCGAGCGGGTGACAAAACTGTCCAGACGCTCGCCTGACCTGTCGGCCGTCAGTTCCGGGCTCCGGTCATTACAAAAAGGATCCACTTAATTGTCAGCTCCGCCCTTATCTCCCGGCGCTCTGGCAACTTTCATTTCATCGCCGCGGTTCTGATAGACAGGCGCGTTTTCCGATACCGGCACATTCAGCTCCGAATTCAGCAGCTCGCGTTTCTGCCTCGCTCTGTCTTTTGCCTTGCCTATTTTGCGCTCGCGCGCGGCGGCGTCATCTTTAGCTGTGGTTATTATCAGCCAGACAGCGAAAAGTATCACTCCGATGACAACCAGTATGTCCGCGAAATTGAACACCGGGAAATTGATAAAATCAAAACGGATATAATCGACCACATAACCGAGACGCAGCCTGTCTATTACGTTGCCCACGCCGCCGGATATGATCATGACCATACCGACAGAGCCCACGGGACCGCGAACGAAACCGGTTATCAGCGTTATGACCAGCAGCCCCAAAAGCAGAACGGTAAGGATCGTGATGAATTTCGTCGCGCCGGACAGCAGCCCCCACGCCATACCGGAATTCTCGGTATAGGTCAGGCTCAGTATATCCTGCAGAACGACCCTGTCTTCCTTGCCTTTGTATAATACTGCTATGGATTTAATGTAACGGTCCAGCCAGATCAGAACCGCGACAGATGCAAATTCAATGACCAGCGTGAGTATCCGCAGCACAGCGGAACGCGCGCCTGAGCCATGTTTTGAATTCTGAGTGTTGAGATTTGAACTTTGAGAATTATTCATGCCTGTCAGTCGTTATTATCTGTGTTTCTTTTTTTTCTTTTTTCCGAATCCGACGTTGTTATTATTCGGGAGAACGTCCGGTTTTTTTTCGTCGCCCTCGTACGCCGTGACGGAATTGATCTCCTCTATCACAAGCCTGCCAAGCTCGGAACGGGAGCCTTCGTCATCATAGGTGTCGTCGCGGTCGATGGCGAAACCGCCTTCCGGCTCAATTTCCTCATTGGGCTCCGCGATTTCAGCCGCACGGATATCGGCAAGTTCCACCGGATCGGGATCATCGCCCGCATCGTCTTCCATGCCGGAAACCAATCTCGTCGGATCGAAAGAATTGCTGTCGTCAAGAGCGAAAGGATCGGGAACGATATCCTCGTCCAGATCTTCCCACTCGCCGCCGAATATATCATCATTATCGTTTTCCACGGCCTGCTCAATCTCTTCGGCGCTTTCCTGTGTCGTTTCAGACCTGGCAGGCGCTTCCGCCGGTTCCGCGGCAGCGTCATTTTCATACTCACCGGAATCGGATATGTCCTCAAACTCGAAAACATAATCATCCGCCGGAGAGGTTTCCTCCTCAACCTGAGTATCCTCGATGTGAGCCTCCTGCCCGGGGACTTCCCCGACAGCTTCTTCCGCAACGGGTTCCTCATACGCGGGTACTTCCGGCTCGGCCTCCCCGTAAACAGCGTCCTCCGGCATCATTTCTTCAGATGCGGGTGCATCCTCGGCGGCATCTTCCGGTACAGACTCTTCGGATACGGATGTATCCCCGAGGGCGTCCGCCGGTATAGTCTCTCCGGACACGGATGCGACTTCGACGGCTTCCTCTGAAACAGGTTCCTCCGCAACCGGCCCGGCGGGATACTCCCATAAAGATTTCTCGGCTGCCGGGACTTCGTACTCCTCCGCCGGCTGTTCCTCCGGTACCGGTGCGGCCGCTCCGGCAGCGTCATCGCCAAGATCCTCAAATTCATCCGGGATCGTTATATCCTCAAGCTCGGCGTCTGTGATATAATCCTGTGCAGGAACTTCGTTCTCCTGTTCCGTTTCTTCTTCCTCGGGTTCCGCGTCCGCCGGATATTGTTCGGCAGTCTCGTCATAAGCGGAGTACTGCTCCTCCGGCGCTTCTTCCGCCGGCAGTTCCTCTGCGACAGCCGCATCCTGTTCCGCAACGGATACGTCCTCCGCGGGCACGGCAGCCGCTTTTTCGGCTTCCGGCTCCTCTGCGGGCTGCTCCTCCGGCTCTACGCCGAGGATCTTATTCTGGAATTCGCTCGTCAGTTTTTCCGATCCCTGCGGAGCCCCGGCAAACTCTTCCTCGATCGCGGCGCGCTGAGCGTCAAAGCGCTCCGTCACGGCGGTCTCGGCGCCTTCGGTCAGATCCCTTCTGACGGCGAGCTTATCCAGAGTGCCTGCGTATACGGCGGCGGCGTCTATATCAAACCGCCTGAGCACAGCCTCGGAATCTCCGCTTTCCACATCCGCTTTAAGCGCTTCGGCATCCACGCCTGTGGAGAACACGCCGCCCTCCAGTCTGAACCTGAAGTCCTCCGACTGCTCGGGAAGCGTCTTGGACTCGGCGGTTATCCCGCCGATGACCTTGTTGAAGACCGCGTTGACGTCATGCAGCCCGGAATTGAACATTGCGTCTATATCGTCCAGCTTCCTGTAAAGCTCGGCGTAAGCGTTGTCGGCAAAGGATTTGAGAGCGGTATATCTCGCATACTCGGAATCCAGCGCGGCGTTTATCTTATCGGCGTCCGCCTGTGTCTTAAGAAGAAGCTTCACCGACTCGGACAGCACCGACTTATTGACTTCGGAAACGTATTCCTCGGTTTTTAAGCGGGTCTCCTCCGCCTCGCGCACCGCGTCACCCACGATCTTGTCCGCCTTATTCACGGCGTCCATCCTTATATCATACGCTTCGTTTCTGAGCTCGTCCGCCTCGCGCTTCGCGGAATTGGCGGCGTCAAATATATTTCTGGCGGTCTCGGCGGCGCTTCTGTGGGCGGCGTCCTTGATGGCGCTGGCCTCCATCGCGGCGTTGTTGCGTTCCTCAACAGCGGCTGTGATGGCGGCCTCTGCGGCTGCACCTGCCTGACGTTTTGCTTCGCCCGCTATCTCATCGGCGTTTTTGTTGGCGGCAACGATTATCTCCGCAGCCTTGGTCTCCGCCTCCTGAATTATCGCAGCAGCCTGTTCGTTGGCGTCAGCTATGGTCTTGCGGTTTTCCTTGCCTGTCTCTACAAGTATATCGTCCGCCTTCTGCGCCGCCTGATCAAGGGTAACGGAAGCCTGTTCCTCCGCCTCGGCGCGTATACGCTCAGCTTCCTCTGCCGCTTCGGCGATTATCCGGTCACGGTCGACGTAAACACCCTTTGCCTGCTCCCTTGCTGCGTTTATGATGTTTCTGCCCTCGTTCTTGGCGGCATCCATCATCTGAGCCACGACATCCTCGGCGCCCGAAATGGTCTGGGCCGCCGATTTCTGAGCCTGCAGCATAGCGTCGGTCATGTAATCCTCGTTTTTCTTGTAATCCTCCAGCTTTTTCGCAAAGAGGGACAAACGCTTCGCAAGCTCCCGGTTTTCCGCATAGAGCTTCTCATATGCCGTAGCGGTCTGGCCGCGGAATTCCTCGACACTGCGACGGTCGTAGTTCCCGTCGGGAGTCATGTCAAAAGTATAGCGTCTTATTTCGTCAGATGTTGTCATTTCGGAAGTCTCCTTTTTTATTACAGTTCAGGTTATTACATTCCGGGCATATAGGCGCCGACCCTGCCCTCTTTTATAGCGCCGGCGACGTCTGTGTCGTTGCGCGCAATAATATACATGTTATCGGCTATCATATAGATATAACCGTCCACCGCAGCGACGGCGCCGAACACGAGGCAGAGCACCTTGTTCTTTTCGTCGTCCGCACCGGTGTCAAGATTTTTAAGGTTAAGCATCACTATGCAGCCCGCAACGAAATCGTCGATTATACGCTTGTATTCGCCGTAGTGCATTTTTTTGCCCGTGGCCTTATCCTCGACCTTTCTGGGTGTATAAATGCGTATAGGGACGGAACCGCCGCCTACCGAATCACCGTTCATATTCATGATCCTGCCGGCTGATCCCGGTTGTTTTGCAGGGACATCAAAGGTTTCGAGCGGGTCGGCGGGACGGGAACGCTTTTTCCCGAAGCCAGTGAACACGTCCGCCCCCTCGTTCTGTTTCCGCTGCCATGAGCTCTGATTTGTGCTTCGCGGCGGATTTGCCGGTGCGGCGGGTCTTGCGTTCTGCGTGTATCCCGGTCCCGGGGCACGGCGCGGAGGCTGCTGCCGGATATTCTGCGGAGACGCCTGTCTCGTATTCCCGGCAGCGGGACGGCCGGAACCGGCCACAGGAGCGCCCTGCACGGGAGCAGGTCTCTCTCTGCTGTTGGACACGTAAGGAGCAGATTCCTTCCTGCCGAAAAACCAACCCTTCTTTTCCTTTTTGGGACGGCCGCCCCCGGCAGGAGCCTGGATCCTGACGGTATTGTCGCGGGGCATATCCCGTCTGCCGTTATTGCCCGCTGACGGCGGAGCGCCGTCAGCAAACAAAGGCGCCATCGGTTCCTTCTCCTCGCTCCCGAAAGCAGTTTTAACAAATTCACCTAAATCCATTTAATCACCTCAATAATGCCTGGCGCCGAATATCGCAGAGCCGACCCTGACGGAATTGGAACCGCAGAGGACGGCGTCGATATAATCTCCGGACATACCCATCGACAATATTTGCATATCTATATTATCCTTTTTTTCGGACTGTATGTCAATAAATAGTTTATACATTTCGGTAAAAAAATTTCGAACCTGCGCACTTTTTTCGCAGATCGGCGCTATTGTCATGAGTCCGCGGACCCTGATGCCGCCGATTTCGGCTATCTCATCCACCGTTTCGGTCAGTTTCGATTTATCCAGCCCCGTCTTTGATTCCTCGCCGCCGACATTGACTTCAATAAGTACGTCCTGCGTTATGCCTAGGAGCCCGGCGCGTTTGCCGATCTCGCGGGCCAGATTCACACTGTCGACCGATTCGATGAGATCGACTTCGCCGACGATTTTTTTGACCTTGTTAGTCTGCAGATGACCTATCAGACGTTTTTCCACACCTTCAAGATTCAACGAATCCCGTTTGAGCAGGAACTCCTGGACTTTGTTTTCGCCGATCAGATCTATCCCGCAGTCTATAGCGCGGTTGATAAGCTCCGGGGCGACGGTCTTGGTGACAGCCATCAGCCGCACGCTGTTTTCTTCTGCGCCTGCCCGCAGTTCCGCATTTCTTATTTCTTCTCTGATCCTCGCTATGTTATCGCCTATCCGGACAAAAGCCTCATCCATTCCGAAAACTACCCCCTGTTTTTGACAAGAACCGTATCATAGAGCTTCAGACCGTTGCGATACGGCACGCCGTTCTCATCCGCGCCGGACACTATGCAGTAGTCGCCGTCATACCACAGGATCCTGATCCTGCGTTTCGGGCGGGAACTGCCCTCCACGATAATAACGTAATACTCGGTCGAGCCGTCCTCTGCGGTTTCCTGCCTTACCGCAGAAGAGTTGATCTTGAGTCCCGGGTGATCCGCTACCGTGATCGTTGCCATTTCGTGTCTCAGGGTCGCGACCTCGGCATTCATATTGAGGCAGGAGAAAACCACAAGATAACTCTCTTCTCCGTCGATCTTGGTCATTCGCTCCACCCGCGCCTGTACCCGGGACGCTTCGACACCGTTGAATATAACGGTTTTTTTATCGCCTGCGGATATGCCGTTCGCATCTTTTAAAGACAGCTCGCAGACAAAATACCATTTGTAAGAGGTTATAAGCTTGCCCGCGAAAGTCTTGGAATCCGGTTCCGGCTTTAACTCCAGCGCGTCGTGCAGGTCTTTCGCAGTGAATTCGTCGATTTTGGAGGCATCATACTTGCCCTCTAGCGAATCGATCGACGATACGTAATATCCTGCGCCGGGAGCCCTGACCTCCGTATAGCTGCCGATTTCTCCAAGGGATCTGCGTTCCTCCTCGATGGCGGCGATCGCCTTGGTCACGTCCAGCTGTTCGCCCGCAGCGGTCTGACGCGAAGATATATCATCGCGAAGACTCTCCTTCAGAACCGATAAACCGGCCAGTCTGCCCGTCTGGACAAGGTCCGCGTATTCGCATATATCGCTGTAGATAGTATCGTCATACCTGCCGGGATTCTCGGTTATGACTGAGGATGTATCCTGAAGCCCGTAATAGTAATCCATCTCCCTGTTCAGTTCCTCACGCCGCAGGATATCAGACGCGCTCTGCCCGTCCGCCGCATAATAGGCGACCGTCTCGTTTGCGGCGACGTGCTCGCCGTCGCCCACGATGGAGGCTCTCTGTCCTTCGGCTGCAGGAATTATCGTTTCATCGCGTATGATATATACTTCCGCCTGTACGGTCTGGACGTGATTATCGTTGAGCGCGATCTCGGTGATCCCGCTCGAAAGCCTGTGTTCGGCAACCATGCTGTATATCGCATAGCCGATACATATAACCGCAAGAACAAATACGAGTATCCTGGTCTTTGTTATTTTTATCCTGTGGCGGAAAGAATGCGGTGTACGGGATGTAAATTGTGGAGTTTGTAAGATGAACATATATATCTGCCTTTAATGACTATCTGCCGTCAATTATGGTATTGATACAATCCTCGAAAAAATCCGGTTGTGTATCCGGAAAAACCCTGAACGCGGACTCGTTCCGCGAGAACCAGGTTATCTGTCTTTTTGCGTAATGTCTTGTCGCTGTCTTGAGCGAGAAAACACAATCCTCAAGCTCTTTTTCGCCGTTTATATACGGCATAAGCTCTTTATAGCCTATAGCCTGCGCAGCGGTCACGTCGGTTCTGAGCACATCCCGGGCAAACCGCCGCGTTTCGTCCAGCAGCCCGCGCTGAAGCATCCCGTCGACGCGCCTGTCTATACGGTCGTAAAGTTTATTTCTGTCGGCGTAATTGATAAAGATATAAAAAGCGTCATAAGGCGGCTCCTTGGGACGGGAGTTCAGTTTCTGTTCGGTGACCGTTTTCCCTGTCAGATAGTAAATCTCAAGAGCACGCACGATGCGTTTCGCGTTGTTCTCATGCAGCTGCTCAGCGGTTGCAGGGTCAACGGCCCTGACCTCCGCGATAAGAGCCTCTGCCCCCTCGTTTTCCAGCCTTGCATAAAGCCTTTCTCTGATTTCGGCGCTGTCGGGCATCTCACCGAATTCTATTCCCTGAAGCAGAGAATCAATATAAAGCCCCGTGCCGCCGACCACTATCGGCAGACGCGAACGCGACAGGATATCGGCGATACAGGCGGAAGCGTCCGCAACATACCTCGCAGCGCTGTATTTTTCGTGCGGAGAAACGTACCCGATCATGTGGTGCGGCACGCCCTGCATCTCCTCCTCGGTCGGTTTGGCTGTGGCTATATCCATACCGGTATAGACCTGCATGGAGTCGCCGGACACAACCTCGCCCGACAAGGCGAGCGCAAGTTTTACGCCGAGGGCGGTCTTGCCCGACGCCGTCGGCCCGACTACGGCTATGACTCCGGGCTTATCCATCTCTGCCGAAGAGCTTTTTCAGCTCGTTTTCCCCGAGCTCGAACATCACCGGTCTGCCGTGGGGGCAATAGCGCACGTCGTCATCCGAAAGGACAGTATTGACCAGTTCTTCCATTTCAGGCGTGCTCAGGCGGTCGCCGGCCTTTACCGCGGCGCGGCAGGCCGTGGAGTTGTAAAGCCACGAGAGCTTAACGGGCTCCGGCTCCGCGCTCATGCGGGTCAGCTGATCGGCAAACTCAAGCACGAGTGACGCAACATCCTCTCCGGTCAATTCGACAGGACATTCGGTCACCCTGACAGTCGGCACGCCGAAATCGGCTATTTTATAACCCGCCTGTTCGAACAGATCAAGATTATCCATAACGCAGGAATAATCTTTTGCCGGCAGAGTAACCATGACCGGAGACAAAAGAGCCTGAGCTCCGGCATTCCCGGAACGAGCCTTTATCCTGTTGAACAGTATGCGCTCGTGGGCGGCGTGCTTATCCACAAAAATGAGCTTGCCTCCGCGCTCGGCTATTATATAAGTGCCGAACACTTCGCCGACGATCCTGAACGGCAGAGATTTTGCCTCCGCGATCTCCAGCTGTTCCGGCTGTCTCTGCGGAGCGGGCGCCGCAGGAACCGGCCGCATATTGAGAACAGCGTCGTCATCCTCACGGACAGTCTCGAACACGGAAGAAGTGTCTCTGAGCGTTGCGACCTGACGCCTGCGTTCTTCGCGGCGCACCGCACCGGCGTACAGGTCCGAAACGAGCGGCGTCTCCTGCCCGGCGCCGGGTTCAAGACTCATGGATAACTCGCTCTTTATCTCCGGTTGCGGCGGAGCCGTTCTCTCGGCGCGCGGAACAAAAACATCTTCCCGGCGCGGCTCTTTGGTTTCCAGCTTCGTAACCGGGACGGTGTCGCCCTCCCTGAGAGCCGTTACCGCCGCGAAATAGACCGCGTCGTAAATGAGCTTCTCATTGCCGAAACGCACCTCTGTTTTGGCGGGATGCACGTTCACGTCGACGGACGCGGGATCCACACCTATATTAAGGACGCACGAAGGATACTTCCCTGCCATGGCTGAATTCTTATACGCATTGTCCAGAGCAGCCTGCGCCGCGGGGATTCTGACAAAGCGTCCGTTCAGCAGAAAATACTGCATCCTGCGGTTGGGACGCGAAAATACGGGTTTCGAAACGAAACCGTCTATATTGACGCCGTTCTGCGACCCGGCGACAGGAATGAGCCCGGCGGCGAAATCCCTGCCGAAAAGCTCGGTTATCACGGTTATCAGGCGGGAATCGCCCGGGGTGAAGAACACCTGTCGGTTATCGCTTATCAGCCTTATCGAAACGTCGGGACCGGCAAGCGCGATCCTCGCGAGGACGTCGCGTACGTTGGTCGCCTCCGTAGCGTCTTTCTTCAGGAATTTCATTCTCGCGGGGGTGTTGAAAAACAGATCCCTGACGATAACTGTGGTGCCGACCGGACAGCCCGCCTCCTCAAAAAGAGTCTCTCTGCCGCCTTCGATCTCATATCTTGTACCGATAGGCGAGTCCGGAGTCCTTGTAAGCATCTCCACCCGCGATACCGCTGCTATGGACGCAAGAGCCTCGCCCCTGAACCCGAGTGTCCTGATCGCATCCAGATCGCGCGCAGAAGCTATTTTGCTGGTGGCGTGGCTTTTGAACGCGGCGCGCACGTCAGGCGGAGCTATGCCGCAGCCGTTGTCCGTCACCCGCATAAAGGAAACTCCCCCGTTCTTTATCTCCACGGTCACGGAAGTCGCCCCGGAGTCGACGGAGTTTTCCGTCATCTCCCTGATCGCGGACGCCGGACGCTCCACGACTTCGCCTGCGGCTATAAGCTCGTAGACTTCTCTGGGCAGAACGTTGATCCTGGGCATTGCTGTATCCTTTTTATTATTCGAGTTTTTTCTTGAAATCCGCCAACGCGCTCAGCGCCTCGATCGGAGTCAGTGTGTTTATATCAAGATTGCGGATCTCGGCAAGCACACCATCCTGCGCGCCGGACGTAAACGAGACCTGCGGTGCGTCGGAACGCTCCAGATCAGAATAAACGACCCGTTCTTTTCCGCTCGCCGCTTCCAGCTCGGAAAGGATCTTTCTCGCGCTCGCAATGACGCTGCCGGGAAGCCCCGCAAGCTTCGCGACCTCCACGCCGTAGCTCGCAGGCGCTCCTCCGCGGGCTATACGTCTTAAAAAAACGATCTCGCCGCCGCGTTTCTTTACCGTTATATTATAGTTTTTGACGCCTTCGATGCGTTCCTCCAGTTCGGTCAGCTCATGATAATGAGTGGCAAACAGAGTCTTCGCGCCGATGCGTTTCTTATCTGCGATGTATTCCAGCACGGCGCGGGCTATGCTCATACCGTCGTATGTGGAAGTGCCTCTTCCTACCTCATCCAGTATTATCAGGCTGCGGGAAGTGGCGTTTTCAAGTATGGCTGAGACCTCCGTCATCTCGGTCATAAAGGTAGACTGACCCGCCGAAAGGTCGTCCGATGCTCCTATACGGGTAAATACGCTGTCCACAATGCCGATCTCGGCCGACTTTGCCGGCACGAAAGACCCCATCTGCGCCATAATGACGATGAGCGCGATCTGCCGCATATAAGTGGATTTGCCCGCCATATTGGGACCGGTTATGATCAACGCGCGATTGTCGCGGCAGTCAAGAGTGCAGTCGTTCGGCACAAACGGTGCGTTTCCGGAGAATTTCTCCACCACTGCATGCCGTCCCTCATGGATTATCACGGAGTCGGAATCGTTTACGACGGGACGCTCGTAGCCGTTCTGCACCGCCGCCGTCGCCAGCGAGCACAATACGTCCAGTTCCGCCACTGCACCGGCGGTGCGCCGGATCCGCCCCTGGGCATCCGCGACTTTTTTTCGTACCGACGTGAATATCTCATACTCAAGAGAGGTCGAACGCTCCGACGCGCCGAGGACTTTTGATTCAAGCTCCTTGAGCTCAGGCGTGATATACCGTTCGGCGTTCGTAAGGGTCTGCTTGCGGATATAATTGTCCGGGACCAGTTCTTTGAACGAATTAGTGACCTCTATATAATAGCCGAATACTCTGTTGTAACCAATGCGCAGTTTTTTGATGCCTGTCCTCTGCTTCTCTGCCTCCTCGATACCGGCAAGCCTGCCCTTTCCGCCGTCCACGAGCGAACGCAGTTCGTCCAGTTCGGAATTGAACCCGTCGCGTATCATTCCTCCCTCGCGTACGGTCATGGGCGGATCGTCCACGAAAGCGGAACCTATGAGCTCCCGTATATCGGGGAGAGGGTCGAGCCGTCTGCGGATGTCCGAGAGAAGCCGCGAATTTCTGCCGTCAAGAGCTGCCATGATATCCGGCACTGCGTCAAAAGCCCTGCGGAGCGAACAAAGCTCTTTCGCGTTGACCGAACCGTAGACCGCTCTCGTCATGATCCGCTCTATATCGGATAAGCCCTTCAGACTCTCCGCAAGGTTTGTCCTCAGCGCAGTATCGGCGTACAATTCCTCCACGGCGTTCTGCCTGCCGGCTATCGCTCCCACATTCAGAAGAGGCTGTTCGATCCATCTGCGCAGCAGCCTTTTTCCCATCGGAGAGCCGGTCTTGTCCAGCACCCAGAGAAGAGATCCCTTCTTTTCGCGGCGGACGGATTCGGTAAGCTCCAGATTCCGCCTTGTCGCAGCGCTGAGACTCATGAACTGCCCATCGGAGCCGATCTCGATTCCGGTTATGTTGAGCAGTCTGTCCTGTTTCTGAGTGTCCGCGAGATAGGCAATTGTCGCGCCGACCGCAGCGGCGGCTTCCGGAGAATCAAGACCGAGATCTGAAAGAGTCCTGCCGAACTGATTTTCAATCGTCGCGCGGACCGTTTCCGGCTCGAAATCCTCATCATCCAGAACGGATGCGAAGGCTTCCGTGCGGTTGTTGATATGAGCGGAGATCTCATTATCCTCCGCCGCCGGAGCGTTCAGGATGATCTCAGACGGGTCGTACTGAGAAAGCTCGTCTATTACCCTGGCGCCGGCCGGAGACGGCGCGAAAGACGCGCGCAGATACCCGGTGGAGACGTCCGCGAATGCAAGTCCGCAGCCGTTCTCAGCTTTGTATATACAGGCGAGATAATTGTTTTTTCCCTCATCCAGCGACAGGCTCTCGATAGCCGTGCCGGGGGTGTGTACCCGCAGAACGTCACGCTTCACAAGCCCCTTTGCGGTTGCGGGATCCTCGGTCTGCTCGCACACGGCGACCTTATAGCCCTTCGCTATAAGACGGGCGATATACGTGTCGACGGCGTGATAGGGCACGCCGCACATCGGGGCGCGCTCCGGGAGACCGCATTCTTTACCGGTCAGAACCAGATCCAGCTCGCGTGACACGACCTTCGCGTCGTCAAAGAACATCTCATAAAAATCGCCTACCCGGAACATCAATATGACGCCGGGGTATTGTTCCTTTACGGAGACGTACTGTCTCATCAGAGGAGAAAGTTTACTGAGTTCTTCCTGGGTCAGCATTTTACTTAAGACTTAAGACTTAAAACTTAAAAATGAATAAATGCGGTTCATTTTTGCCTAAGCAAAAATGTTTATATATGTCAAAAACCAAAATTATTCATTATTCATTCTTCAGTATTCATTATTCATTTAGAAAATCCCGCAAGGGATTTTCGCCTCTATCCGCAGCCGCCGCAGCCGCCGCATTCGCCCGAGCATCCGCCCGGTACGAGCTCCGGCTCGCAGGTATCGGGGTCGGCGCCGTTGACGCTCATATTGAGTATGCCGACGACCCTGCTCATCAGTTCGTCCAGCTCGGAGCGGGCGAAGTTATACGCCTTCATTTTTTCGTTGAGCATGATCTCTTCGTACAGCTCTCCGAATCGCGCTTCCGCCGCGTGCGCCGCCGCCGGATCCGGATCGTCGCCTTCCTGCGCGCTGTAATAAAGAGTCCTTACGTTCTCAAGCTCCGCAAGCTTGGCGCCGAGAGTCCCGTCACCGTCCACCTCGGCTTTTGTGTTTTTATACTTTATGTATATCTCGTCCGCGATTACAGCTTTCGCCAGCTCGCGGGTCATTTTTATTATATCCATATGAGTTTTTAGTTTTTTGTGTTTAGGTAAGTGCTGATTAATTCGGTGTATGCAGATTGCCGAGATATTTTTTCGGCAGCTGAAACAAAAAGCGCAGGCAATACTTTGTGTATTAACGAGCATTTTTGTGATAGATGCCGGAAAAAGAGCCGGCAAGATGTATGCACAAGAATTAA